>JAYWAO010000217.1:0-1994 GCA_043782365.1 Deltaproteobacteria bacterium | reverse complement strand
CCTTGTCCCAGAAGCGGAGCTTGAACTCGTTCGTCGGCATGAGAGGTCCCTCGCGGCGCGCCACCTGGGCTCGCCGCTGCTGCGGTTGGGTTGTCGGAAGCGGCGGGCTGCTATTACCTATCTTGGGTGTTTAAGCGCGCAGATCGCGCAGCCCGCGCAGTTACTCTCGGGTGATGGCCTGCAGGTCCAGGATCGACTCCCACGCCAGCGGCATCTTCTCGCGCAGGTCGCTCAGGTAGATGAACGCCTTGCTGCGCGCCCCCTGGCTCCCGTGCAGCGTCACGCCCGCGCGGCGCAGCGTGCGCCGCAGCGAGTCCTTCTTCGAGTCGTCCAGGCCCATCAGGGCCGCCAGCTCGCTGAGCGAGTAGCGGCTCCGGAGCGAGACTTGCATCTACGCCGCCCTCCGCACGCGGGGCTTGTTGCGCGCGTAGGCCCGCTGCGCCTGCGCGAGCAGCGCGATCGCCTCGCGGGTGAGCGCCAGCGCGACCTGGCGATCCTTCGGGCTCGCCGTCCCCTTGGTGAGCCGGAGCGCGAGGAGCTGCAGCCACTGGTCGGCCGGCTTCCGCGAGCGCGACGCCTTGTGCTCGCGCGCGAGCGCATCGGAGGTGCGCACGAGGTTCGCCGCGCGGCCGAGCACCGCCAGCTCCGGCGGCGTCGGCTCGCCGTAGCACTGCCGCAGCACCTCGGCGCTGGCGGCGCCGCAGCGGCCGAGCGTCGCGTGGATCACGCGCGCGCGGCTCGCGGCCTCGAGCAGGTGAACGTCGAGGTCGCGAGGCGCTCCGGACTGCGGCACGCCCTGGTCGATCATCCGCACCACCGACATGAAGTTGGAGCGCAGACCCAGGTCGCCCGCGGAGTCGACGAAGACCCAGCGGAGGTCTTCCTCATCTCCCGGGTGCAGGCGCAGGCTGGCGAGTTCGATGGTCATGCTGTGCTCCTCCTTGGCGTCCCCGCGGAGTGCGGCGACAAGGAGCATCATACCAAACAAGGGTGACATTCTCGGCGACACGCCACCCAAATGTCGGGATCCCCTGCTATTGTTCCGAGAGCCTCAAACCGGAGGGCGTCGTGGCGGGTCGGCCGAGAGATGACGACGGGTACTCGCTGGGCAAGTCCGCCAGCACCGAGGTCGCGCACAAGGTGCGGGCGCTGCAGACCAAGCGCGCGCTCACGCAGCTCGCGCTCGCTACCAAGACCGGGATCCCGGCGAGCCACCTCTCCGATCTGTTGAGCGACCACGCGCGCCGCCGGTTCCAGCGGTGGCAGATCGTGGCGCTCGCCGAGGCCCTCGGGACCACCGAGAAGCACCTGTTGCCAGACGACATTCCGGCCCAGATCGCCTCCCGCGGCGGCAAGGCGATGTCGGACCCCCGTGAGAAAGTGCCTTCGAACCTGGAGGCACTCCTTGACCGTCACGCCGAGCACATCACCCTCGCCGAAGCCAAGCGGATCTACACCGTCGCGACCAAGGTCGAGCACCCAGGCGTCGTCCTCTCCGAAGCCGAGTGGGAAGGAATCGTCAGCGCCGTCCTCGGACGTCCACTCGCATCTGGAGGTGGCCGAGGCGGTCGCGGCTGAGCTGGTGGAGTCGGTCGGGCTCGAGCCCGGCGCGTCGCTGCGGGTGCTCGCGCAGCGGCTGGGGTTCCCGGTGTTCGAGCCGCAGATCGCGGCGCGCGTGCGTGGGTTCTGCGCGTACGAGCCGCCCGCGCTGTTCGTGGTGCCCTCGGGCAGCAACCGGCGTGACGAGTTCACGCTGGGTCACGGCATCATGCAGCTCCGGCTGCCGCCCGCGCTGCTGCGGTCGCTCGATGAGGACGGCCGGCGCCGCGTCTGCGACTTCGGCAGCTCGTGCCTGCTACTGCCGCGGGAGGCGTTCCTATCTTCGGTAAGGGAGCTGCGCTGGGACCTGCGTGCGCTGCTCGCGCGTTGGCCCAATGCCTCCTTCGACGCGCTCGCGCGCCGGCTGGTGCAGCTCAATGAGGGCGTCGCGGTGG
>JAYWAO010000216.1:0-5595 GCA_043782365.1 Deltaproteobacteria bacterium | reverse complement strand
CCAACGCAGCGTTCGCAGCCGCCGCGGTGCTGGCGGTGGTGGCCGCTACCTTCTTCGTGATCGAGTTCTAGCCATGCGCCCTCTCCTCTCCCTGGCAGCCGCGCTCGCGCTCTCCGGAGCGCTCTCGGCGTCGCTCGCCGCCTGCTCCACCGACCTCGGCCAGGTGCGCTGCGACACCGACGACAACTGCGCCCCCGGCACCTGGTGCAGCGTCGCGGGCTTCTGCGCCGACTCGGGCGCCTGCGCCGGCTCCACCGACGCCGCCTGCACGGTGGTCGCCCCCACCGGGCTCACCGCGCTCGGCCAGAACAAGCAGGTGTCGCTCTCGTGGAGCACCACCGGCGGCGCCGCCAGCTACGTCGTGCGCCGCGCCATCCGCGCGGGCGGTCCCTACACGGACGTCGCCACCCAGCCCGCCGCGGGCTTCATCGACACCGGTCTCTCGCCCGCCACCACCTACTTCTACCTGGTCCACGCCGTCGGCCCGGCCGGCCCCAGCGCCGACTCCACCGAGGCGAACGCGCTGACCGTTCCCGCAGCGCCCGCGCACCTGGCGGCCACCGGGGGCGCCGCGCAGATCTCGCTCGCGTGGGACCCCGCGCCAGCGGCCACCGGCTACCGGCTCCTGCGCGCCGGGTCCAACGGGGTCTTCGCGAAGCTGCGCGACGTGGCGGCGACCCCCACCGCCGCCATCGACACCGGGCTCGCGAACGGCGCGACCTGGTCCTACGCGGTCGCGGCGCTCAACGCCACGGGGCCGGGCCCGATCTCGCCCGTCGCCAGCGCGACCACCAGCCCTTAGCAGCCCTTGGCGCAGACCGCGGGGCGCCAGGCGCCCGGCAAGTCGCCCGGGCGCGCGCCTGCCCGCTTGCCGGGAACGCCCTAGATCGGCTAGACCCGCTCCCTGTGACACAGCCTGGAAAAAAGGAGACCCTCCTCGCGTACCTCGAGCGCGGCATCGCGATGCTGCACCTCGACGCGCGGCGCAAGGGCGTGCAGGTCCCCGCGCAGCACGCGGACGACCCACACTTGAGGTTGAACCTGAGCTACCGCTACGGCATCCCCGACCTGCGCGTCGACGATCACGAGGTGGTCGCCACGCTCTCGTTCCGCGGGCGCGGCTGCCAATGCCGGGTGCCGTGGAGCGCGATCTTCGGCGTCACCTCTCAGACCACCGGCGAGGGCCAGGTGTGGCCCGAGGACCTCCCCTCCGAGGTGGTGAGCGCGCTCTCACAGGAGGGTGGCGACGACGACGGTGACGGCTCCGAGGGTGAGGACGACCTCCCCACCCACCGCGGCGCAGCGCTCTCCCAGCGGCCTCGCAAGCGCGGCGCTCCCGCGCGCAAGGGGCCTTCGCTGGTGGCGATCGACGGCGCCGCGCCGCCGCTGCCCAAGAGCGAGAAGCCCAAGAGCGAGAAGTCCGAGGAGCCGGACGGGGCCGAGAAGAAGCCGCGGCTCACCTCGGCGCCGCAGCAGGTCGAGCCGCGGGACGAGCCGAAGGAAGAGAAGCCGGCCGAGCCCCGCAAGAGCCACCTGCGGCTGGTGCGGTAGTCCTTCAAAGGACGTGCAGCTCAAGGGTCGGATCCAGCGCGCCCAGGTCATCGGGGTCGCTGGTCACTACCGGTGCCTTGTGTTCGCGCGCAGCGATGACCACCGAGGCTTCGACGACGTCGCGCTTCCCGGTGAGGCCGCACAGCACACCAGCGGCGCGAGCTTGCTCCGCCGAGAGCGGCAGCACCTCGACCTGCGGCGTCTTGAGAAACCGCGCGAGCCGGGTTTGCCTTGCTCCGTCGCGCCAGACCTGCGCGACGACGGCAGCGGGCACGAGAAACCGGACGGGGGTGCTCTGCGACGCGGCGAGCAGGGCCGTCATCCGGTCATCGCCTCGCTCGATGGCGATCAGCGCGCCCGCGTCGAGGACTACCGGCTGAGGACGCCGCGCGCCCACGCCTTGGCCTCCTTCGACGGCTTGCCGTGCTCGCGCTGCAGGTCTTCCACCAGCGCAGCCATCGAGTCGGCCTCCAGCCGTGCCGAGACGGCCTTGGCGATGTAGGCGCTCACGGAGGGCGACCGGTGGGATCGGACCTGCGCCTTCACCTGCGCGATGGTCTCGGCCTCGAGCGTGATGGCGATCTTGGACTTGGACATACTTTCATCCTACCGCGCTGCCACCAGCCGCGCCACTGGCGAGAGGCGCTCTAGAGCCCTTTCGCAGCCGCCTCGTCCGCGATCACCACCACTCGCCCCGAAGCACGCCGCAGCCACTGCGCCGGGCAGGCCACCAGATCCTCCGGCCCCTTCAGCGCGCGCGCCAGCACCTCGGCCTTCGCGGCCCCCGAGACCTGCAGCACCACCGTGCGGGCCGTCAGCAGCAGGAACGGCGTGAAGGTCAGCCGGTCCACCTTGGGTTCGAGCGCGAGCGGCGCGGCCGCCGGGCGCACCAGCGACTGCTCCCCGCGCAGGGCCGACGTCTCGACACCCGCGAAGAGCGAGAGCACGTGCCCGTCGCTCCCGAGCCCGAGCAGCACGAGATCGAAGCGCGGCGGGGTGCCGGCGAGGTCGCGGATGACCACGCCCATCCGGGCCGCCTCCAGCAGGGGGTCGAGGGCGTCGCCCCGCAGCGGGTGCAGCTGCGCTTCAGCGATCGGGACGTGCGGGAGCAGCTCGCGCCGGGCGACGCCCCAGTTGCTGCGCGGGTCGTCCACGGGCACCCGCCGCTCGTCGCCGGTGAAGAGGTGGACCTGGCTCCAGGGCACCTTGCCGCGCACGGGCTCCTCGCGCAGCGCCGCGTACAAGCCCGGCGCGCTCGACCCTCCCGTGAGCGCCACCAGGGCCCTGCCGCGCGCCGCCGCAGCGCCCGCGGTAGACTCGATGAACAGCTCCGCAGCGGCCTGGGCAGACTCGGCAGGCGAGCCGACCACCGTCACCTCGCTCACGTCTGGCCACCGCGCAGCACCGCGAAGCGGGCCGCCGCCTCGAGCGCGGCAGCGTAGATCTCGTCGATGCCATGGAGCATCTTCAGCTCCAAGAGTAATACGCGGCCCGGGGACTCGGGAGGCAGGCGCGTGCGGTGCACCACCTCGCCGTCGTCGTCGCCGAGGACCTGCGCCTCGAGGATGCCGTTCTTCTCGCGGCGGATGACGAACTCGACCGGCGGCGCCTCGAACTGCACCTCGACGACCGCCCCCTGCAGTACGCCCTCGGTGACGGGCAACGCCTCGCCGGTCGCCGGCTCCGCGCGCAGAGGGGCAGGCTCGACCGGCGCTGGGATCGGCTGCTGCGCCAGCGCCACGCGTGCCCGCTTGATGCGCGACTGGAACCAGCCCGCCAGCAGCAGCGCCTCCGCGCCCGGCGCGCCCGCGGTGGTGATCCGCACCGCCTTGATCTTGTCGCGGTGCTCTCGCAGGTTGGGGATGTCGAGCACGTCGGCGGCGAGCGACTGCCAGGGGAAGATGCGGGCCCAGGCGAGGTCGCCCACGGGCGCGCCGCGCGAGGCGAGGTGGGCCACGTGCCGGAGCCCCTCGACCGCGCGCGAGCCGGAGTCGAGGATCAGCCGGTCGGCCTGCTCGACGGCGTGGTTGAGCAGGTCTCCCTCGGCGCGGCCGCCCCAGACGATGACCACGGGAACCTCCGGCACGAGGAGCCCGATCATCGCCGACTCGAGGTGCCGCACCGCCGTGCCGGTAGCCGTCAGGATGATCCGCTCGATGTAGAACGGCGCCCCCTTGGGCCGCTTCACCGAGACCCGCGCGGTGACGCCGTTCACCTCGGACTTCGGGTCGGCGATCAGCGCCACGATGCGCGCCGGGTGCACCGTGCTGGCGGCCTCGAGCGCGGCCACCGCCTTGTTCCACGAGAGCTGCGAGAAGTGGATGGCGACCAGGTTCAAGGTCAGCACCCGCTCCACCGGCGCGCCGGCCCGCTCGCGCGCCTGCCCGAGCAGCGCGCGGAGCTGGCCGAGGTCGATGCCCTTGTCGAACTTCACCTCGAGCTCGTCGGTGGCCCGTTGGTTGCCCCGCGCGCCCGCCGAGATCGGCTCGCCGTACATGCCCTCGTTCATAGCCGCCTCCAGGTGTGGCCAGACTGTGCGAGCAGCTCATCGGATTCGCTCGGGCCCCAGGTGCCGGCCGGGTACGGGCAGGGCGTGGGCCCGTCTTGCGCCTCGGTGACCTTGAGGATGCCGTCGACCAGCTTCCACGCCGCCTCCACCTCGTCGGTGCGGGTGAAGAGCGTCTGGTCGCCGCGCATCGCATCGAGCAGCAGCCGCTCGTACGCCTCCGGTGACGCGAGCCCGAACGCCTGCCCGTAGCGGAAGTCCATGCTCACCGTGCGCGGCCGGTACCGCTCGCCGGGCACCTTCGCGGAGAAGCGCAGCGCGATGCCCTCCTCGGGCTGCACGCGGATGACCAGCACGTTGCGCTGCGCCCCGCTCTCGCCGAACAGGTTGTGCGGCAGCTGCTTGAAGTGCACCGCGATCTCGGTGGCCCGCTTGGGGAGCCGCTTTCCTGAGCGCACGTAGAAGGGCACGCCGAACCAGCGCCAGTTCTTGATCTCCAGCTTGAGCGCGACGAACGTGGGCGTCCGCGAGCCCATGCCGACGAACTGCTCCTGCTGGTACCCGGCCACGTCCATGCCCGCCACCGAGCCCGGCCCGTACTGGCCGAGCACGACCGAGTCGCGCACGCCGTCGGGTCCGGTGATGTGCTGGATGGCGCGTAATACTTTTACCTTCTCGTCGCGCACCGAGTCGGCGTCGAAGGCGGCGGGCACCTCCATGCCCGTCAGCGAGACCAGCTGGAGGACGTGGTTCTGGATCATGTCGCGCAGGATGCCGGCCTCTTCGTAGTACTTGCCGCGCTGCTCGACGCCCAGCTCTTCACCGGCGGTGATCTGCACGTGGTCGACGTACTTGTTGTTCCAGAGCGGCTCCCAGATGGAGTTGGCGAACCGGAGCACCAAGAGGTTCTGCACCGTCTCCTTGCCCAGGTAGTGGTCGATGCGGAAGACCTGCCGCTCGTCGAGCACGTCGTGGACGAGCGTGTTCAGGTCGCGCGCCGAGCGCAGGTCGTGGCCGAACGGCTTCTCGATGACCACGCGAGAGAAGTTCGGCCCGTCGGGCGGGTAGATGAGCCCGGCCGCCTTCAGCCCCCTGAGCAGCATCGGAAAGGTGGAGGGAGGCGTCGCGAAGTAGAAGAGCCGGTTGCCGCGCGTCGCCCGCACCTTGTCGAGGTCCTCGAGCTTCTCTTTCAGCCGCGCGTAGGTGCCCGGGTCGTCGAAGCCGCCGGTCACGTAGCGCAGGCCCGAGGAGAAGTCGGCCCAGGTCTCCTCGTCGATCGGCTTCATCCGCGAGTGCTTGCCGACCGCCTCGCGCATCTCGGTCCGGAAAGTGTCGTCGTTGAAGGGCGTGATCGACACGCCCACCACGCCGAACGCGCCCGGCAGGTGGGCGCCGAGCGCGAGGTTGTAGAAGGCCGGCATCAGCTTGCGGTGCGCCAGGTCTCCCGAGGCGCCGAACACCACCACGGCGCACGGCTCGGGCGCGGCTGCCGCGCGCAGGCCCGGCCGGAGCGGATTGGGGATCTCGTCGTGCTCGGG
>JAYWAO010000215.1:0-15381 GCA_043782365.1 Deltaproteobacteria bacterium | reverse complement strand
GCGGCGGCGGCGCAAGTGTAATACCACCGTCAGCGAGGACCTCGACCGGCGCGGGCTCCGGTTGGTCGGGCTCGCCTCGGCGCGCTTCGGCAGACGGCTCCGAGGGCGCCTCCGCCGCGCGGAGGGCCTGCTGTACGCCGGCCGCGCGCACCGCTTCGATCAGGCGCGAGAGGCCCGCCGGGTCGTCCCAGAGGAGGCGCGCGGCCTCGCCGGGCGCGGGGCCGCCGAGCGACCAGCGCAGCGCCGCGGCCTCCAGCAGCGCGGGCGAGAGCGCGCAGGCCTGCTCCGCCTTCTCGCGCGCGGCCGCCAGCTCCCCTCGGGACGCGGCCTCCTGCGCCTCGCGGAGCCGGGCCCTCGCCTCGGCGGTCGGCTCGGGCGGCGCGCGCGGACCGTCGCCCTGCGCCTGCGCCTGCGAGCGGGCCGCCGAGAGCAGCGACTCCAGCTCGCCAGGGATCCTGGCGCCGCGCAACGTCAGCTCCGTGGAGAGCCGGTCGAGCGCCCGCAGCGCCTCCGCCGGACGCCCGCGGCGCAGCAGCAGGCGGCCGCGCACCTGCCACAGCTCGCTCCAGCCGGGCTCGAGCGCGAGCGCGCGGCGCAGCGCCTCGTCGGCCCGCTCCGACTCGAACTGCCCGCCGTGCTCGGCCAGCGTCTCTCCGAGCGCGCGCCAGGCGGCCGCGTGGCTGGGGTCGAGGCGGAGCAGCGCCGCGAGGGCGCGGGCCGCGTCGTCGAGCCTGCCGAGCGCGAGCAGCGCGCGCGCCTGCAGCCAGCGGGCGCCGCGCCACGACGGGTGGGCCAGCGAGAGCCGCTCGGCCTCCTGCAGCGCGCCCGCCGCATCCTCTGGAAGCCGCGCGCCGGCAGCGTCGAGCGCGGCCTGCTCCCCCGGCGAGATCACTGGCTCGGGCCACGCCTCCTCCTCCGGGGACCGGCCCGCCTGCGCCTCGCCTTGCAGCGCCTGCTCGACCGCCTGCGCCCGCCGCAGAAGCGCGGTGGTGAGCGGCAGCGGCCGGGCGTCCGAGAGCCGGGCGCGCGCCGCGGTGGCATTGCCCGCGGCCCGCTCGACGTCGGCGAGCGCGACCAAGAGCCCGCCCC
Source organism: Deltaproteobacteria bacterium (assembly GCA_043782365.1). Taxonomy (GTDB): domain Bacteria; phylum Myxococcota; class Myxococcia; order Myxococcales; family 40CM-4-68-19; genus CAIWCD01. The sequence continues at coordinate 14,292 of JAYWAO010000215.1, read as the reverse complement.
GCGCGAGCGCTTTCGCGGCCGGGTCTCCCCCAGCCTTGCCCTGCCAGGAGAGCCCACGCTCCAAGAGTATGACCAGCTCGTCCCGCTCGGCCGGCGGCAGGCTCCCCGCCCGCCGCGAGGTCCGCAGGGACGCGAGGTTCGCATAGGCGTACCAGCGGCGCGGGTCGAGCTCGATCGCCTTCTGGAACGCCGCCTCGGCCTCGGCGTCCCTCCCGAGCCGGGCCAGCGCGTAGCCCAGGTCGGTGGCCAGCTGCGCGCTCCTCGGGTCGCGCGCGAGCTGCGCCTGGAGCACCTCGACGGCCTCCTTGGTGTGGCCGGTCCGGAGCAGCTCCAGGGCGCGCGCGGCCGGGCTGCGAGCGGCCTGGGCGGTGTTTGCGCAGAGGAGGCACAAAGTGAAATACACAAAAGCCGCACGACAGAAGCCCATGAGGAATCCAGGAGCAGAGGAAGGCAGGAGAAAAGCGGAAGGTCCGGGGCCTGCGTGTGTGCGCGGCGTCTGCGCAAGACGCGGCCCTGCGCAGCAGCGTTGCCTCCTGGGCTCCTCTGTTCCTGGGTTCCTCATGATGGGCCTGTGGCGTGCGTGCGAGGTGGACTGCCAGTCCCCGGGCCCCCGGAAAACTTCAACGCGACCTCCGCGTTGAGTGCTTCTAGCGCGGACCTGCTCGTCGCCCGCGTCATCCCCTCCCCCGCAGCTCCTTCACCTTGAGGCCCAGCTGGTTCAGCCGCAGATGCACCTTGCGCGCTGGCGCGCCGGGCCCGAGGAGCTCCGCGGCCATCGCGCCGAGGTCGCCTTGGTGGGCCTCGAAGAGCGCGCGCAGATATTGCCGCTCCACCTCGGCGGAGAGGTCGGCGAACGACTTCGCCGGCGCCAGCAGCACCTCGACGGCGCGCCCGGCGCCCTGCCGCGCGCGCACCGGCTTGCCCGCGTGCGCCCGAGGGCCGGAGACGAGCTGGCCCTCGAGCAGCTGCTCGAGCAGCCCATCGGAGAGCGTGAGCACGGCCGGCGCGCGCTGCGGCGCCCGCTCGCTGCTCGACTCGGCGTCGAGCGCCTGCGCCAGGGTGAAGACCAGCGCGCTCTGGGCCACCAGCCGCAGCTCGCGGTGGTTGCCGGGCCAGGCGTGGCTGGCGAGCCGGGCGAGCGCCTCCTTCGAGAGGAAGAGCGCGAACGCATCACGCGGCGCCGCCTTGGCCGAAGGCCTGCCGAAGACCACGGTGTTTCGCTCGGCGACGAACTCCTCGGGCGTGGGGAAGCGCGCCAGATAGCTGCGCACCAGCGCCGCGAGCCCCTCGCTGCGCACCGCCTCCAGGAGCGCGAAGCGCACCAGGTCGGGCAGGTCGGCGGCGCGCTCCCGCAGCGGCGGCACCCGCAGCCGGGTGGCGGGGTTGAGGCGCATGTACAGATCGGCGCGGAAGCGGCCCTGCGCGACCAGCTCGGAGAGGTCCTGGTTGGTCGCCGCCACCAGGCGCGGCTGCGCGGGCCGGGGCCTCGTGTCGCCGAGCCGGGTGACCGCGCCGCGCTCGAGCACCAGGAGGAGCTGCCGCTGCAATTCCAAATCCAGGTTACCGATCTCATCGAGGAAGAGCGTGCCGCCGTGGGCCTGCTCGAAGACGCCCGGGTGGTCGTCGGTGGCGCCGGTGTAGGCGCCTCGCCGCGCGCCGAAGAGGTGCGCCGGCAGCAGCGCGGCGGGGATGGTCGAGAGGTCGGTGACCACCAGCGGCCCCTTGGCGCCCGAGCGCGGGTGGAGCACGTGCTCGGCGAGGAAGCTCTTGCCGCAGCCCGTCTCGCCCTCGATCAGCACCGGCAGCGGCGAGCGGGCCAGCACCGCCATCTGCGCCCGCAGCTGCGCCATCGCGCGCGACTTGCCCCAGAAGACCTCGCCCTCCTGCGCGGTGTGGTGCAGCTCCAGGGCGCGGGTGATCTCGGCGGCGAGAGTGCGGCTGTCGACGACCTCGTTCTCGCAGAGGTAGAGGAGCGGGTCGCGCGCGCGCCGGCCGTCTTGGGAGACCGCTTCGCCGAGCTCTTCGGAGGTGGTGGTGAGGAGCACGACCGGCAGCTTCGGGTACCGCGCGCGAAGCGCGGCCAGGATGTGCAGGCCCTGCCTGCGCCGCAGGTCCTCGAGCGCCGCGGCCCGCGCCTTGCCCTGGGGGAGGAGCGACTTGTCCTCGGGCAGGAGCCGCTCCTCGGGCAGCGCGAAGTGCAGGTCGAGCACCACCAGGTCGGGGAGCTGCGCCCGGGCGGCGAGCGCGGCCTCGGCCTCGCGCCAGTCGTGGGCACAGCGCAGCGGGCAGCCGCGCTCGCGCTCCTCGCAGACCTGGCAGGGGATGTCCTTGTCGCAGCGGGTGACGGTGTCGAACTGCGGCAGGTGCCGGTGGACCATCTCCACGGTCTGGTCGCGGTCGTCGATGACGAGGAGGCGGGGCAAGGCGGGGCTCCTAGGCTGGAATGGGGAAGGCGCGGCAGCGCCAGGTGGGACGCGGAGGCGCCAACCCCGGCAAATGCCAGGGCTGGAGCTGCAGCCGCCCTCCGGGCTGATCGTCACCGCTGGATTCAGCGGAGGGCATCGAACCTCCGCTCCACCTCGGAGAGCGCCTCGAGCAGCCCCTCCGCGTGCTGGCGCGGCGTTCTCGCGGCCACCTGCGCCGCCGCCACGGCCTGCTCGAACGCGGCCAGCCCAAGCCCCAGGCGGGCCAGCGTCTCGTCGGGGGCGAGGTCCTTGAGGCGCGCGAGCAGCGTGAGCGCGTCGCAGGGGGCGCCGTCGGGGGCGCGCAGATCGAAGAGGCCCGCACGCAGCGCGGCGAGATCGGCCGGCGTGGTCAAGTCTCCCTCGGCCAGCGCGGCGCGCAGGTCGCGCGCGGGCCAGAGCGCGCGCTTGACGAGGTCGTGCCGGAGGCGCTGCAGCCAGGGGTCCATCGTGGCTGATTCTATCGAATCTGCTCTCCGATTCATAGAGCCTCCGCGCCACGCCGCCACCAGGCGGGCGCCGGAGGGCCCGCCGCTACCCCTGCCGGCGCGGCTCCACCAGGGTGAGCTTCGCCAGCTCCTCTCCGGCCACCGATCGCTGCGCCGTGCGGTAGCCGGGCAGCGAGCGGAAGAGCAGGTGCGAGCCGCGGGCCAACGGCGACTTCACCAGCTCGCCCGTCTCCTCCGCGAGCCGTCCCACCGGCCCGGCCGCTGCCCCGGCGCGCTCCAGCCGGAAGCGCAGCTCCTCCACCGTGCCGTCGTCGAGGACGCTGGAGCCCGTCACCTCCAGCCCGTCGTCGTCGAGCAGGAGCTGCGAGCCGCGCTCCTGGCGACCGTAGGAGTTGTCGGCGAGCACCAGCTCCAGCGTCTCGCCGCGCAGCACCGCGGGGCTGTCACCGCTGGGCGTGTGGCCCACCACCACGCGGAAGATCCCGGCCTCGGCGAGCCGCTCCTCGACGGAGCGCTGCGGCAGGAGGGGGTTGCCGTCGTCGTCGGTGGGCCGGGCGTAGACCACGCTCGACTGGTTGAGCCGCGTCCCCGAGAGCGGCGCCTGGTAGGCCACCAGCTCCTGCCAGGCGGGCGTGCGCTGCGGGTCGCGCTGGTCGTCGGCGAGGAAGGCCTGCAGCTGCTGCCGGTAGAACCCGTTGAGGCCCGCAGCCCACTGGTCGGGCGAGCTGCACCGCGCGCAGCCCGGCACCACGCCCAGGTTCTGCGCCGTCACGCCGCCGTGGAGATAAAGGGTGATCCCCTCGCGGTGGGCGAGCTGCGCGTGCGCGAGGAAGCCCCGCATCGCGCCGCCCTCGCCGAGGTCGTCCAGGTAGCTCTGCGCGACCGCGTCGTCGGTAACGTCGGTAACCAATTCCCGCGCCGCCAGCTCCGCGGCCCGGTGGCGGAAGGCCTGCTTCGCGCCCATGGTGTTCTCGAAGATCCACTTGAGGATCTCCCCGCGCGGCGCGGCCCGCACCGCTGGGGGCGTGCGCGAAGGCGGCGCCCCGCGCAGCTCGCGGCAGAGGCGCAGCTTGTTGATGTCGCGGTTGCCGGCGAGCAGGACCACTTGCTCGGGCTGCCTCGACTTCACCGCGCAGAGCGCGCGCAGGATCCGCTGCCCGGCAGGCCCGCGGTCCACCGCGTCGCCGCCGAAGACGAAGAGGCACCCAGGCGCCACCGTGAGCGCGTCGCCCGCGAGCGAGACGACCGGGTTCCCGGCGCAGAAGCTCTCCAGCTTGTCCCACTGGCCCTCCACGTCGGAGAGCCAGGCGGTGCGGCGGGCGGCTTGGTTTCGGTGCACGCGCTAGAGCCTACTCGTCGTCGGCCGACATCGCCTGCGGCTCGGGCTCGGCGGCCACCTCGGCCGGCACGCTGCCGTCCTCGGGGAAGATGCGGTCGAGCGCGGCGCGGATGTCCTGGGCGGTCACCAGCGTGGGGGCGAGCCTGCGGAACGCGAGGCCCCCGCGGCGGCCGCGGGTGTACCAGAGCAGGTGCTTGCGCAGCTCGCGGACGGCGGCCTTCTCCTGGCCGAGCGCGTCGAGCTCCTCGGGCGGGTGGCCGTTGCGCAGCGCGCGCGGGCGGGGTGCGCCGTCGGGCCGGGTGATCCGGTAGAGGCCCTGCTTGTCGGCGATCGCCAGCTCGACGTGCCGGAGGATCATCGCGCGCCACTCGTGGAGGGTTACTTCTGGAGGCGTCTCCCCGCGCTCGAGCGCGATCAGCTCGCGGAAGATCCACGGATAGCCGCAGGCCCCGCGGGCGATGCGGGCCGCGTCGGCGCCAGTCTCGCGCAGCATCCGGTGCGCGGCTTCGGCGGTGAAGAGATCGCCCGAGCCCCACACCGAGATGCCCACCGCGCGCTTGGTCGCCGTGATCAGGCTCCAGTCGGCGCGGCCGCGGTACATCTGCGCGCGCGTGCGCGGGTGCAGGCCCACGCCCACCGCGCCGGCCTGCTCGCACGCCCGGGCGGCGTCGGGAGCGTTCTTGTGCTCCTCGTCCCAGCCCGCGCGCAGCTTCACCGTCACCGGCAGCGGGTGGACCGCGTCGACCACCGCGCGGACGGCCTTCTCGATCTCGCGCGGGTCCTTGAGCATCGCCGCGCCGGCGCCGTGGTTGCAGACCTTCTTCACGGGGCAGCCCATGTTGATGTCGACCGCGTCGATCGGGCCGTACATCTCGACCGCCACCTTGGAGCCGCGGGCGAGCACCTCGTAGTCGTGCCCGAACACCTGGACGCCGAAGGGGCGCTCGTTGGCGGGGCGCTCGAGATAGGTGAGCGTCTGGTCGCCGCCGTGCACGAGGCCGAACGAGGAGATCATCTCGGTGTGGGCGATCGCCGCGCCCAGCTCGCGGCAGAGCTGGCGGAAGGGCCAGTCCGAGACGCCGGCGAGCGGGGCGAGAAAGTAGCGGTTCGGCAGATCGAGCGGGCCGAGCTTGACGCGCTGGAGCGGGCGCTGGTCTCCCGCTGGTGGCGCAGGCACAGGCGCGCCGCCCGGCCCCGGCGCAGCGGCAGGCGCCAGTGCTTGGTTGCGCGCTGCAAACGGGGCGTCCTGCTCCATGGCTTCGACCGACATGGGGCGCGGAGTACACCGGCGGTGGCTCGGGGGGCAAGCGGGAGGCTGCCGCAAGCCCGGAGGCCCGGTTGGAACTTCCGGGCGCCAAACAGGGTCCAATCCTGGCTTGGGACGCGGGCCTGCGGCCCTGCTAGTACAGGGGGCTGCCGCCCCCCGTACCACCCCCCGGCGTGGGTGCTGAGGTGGGTTCAGGGATTCACTGCGTCGATAACTTCGACCAACGCAGGCGACCGCGGATCCATCCCCGGCAAATGCCGGGGCTGGACATGCAACCGCCCCTCCGGGGCTGTGGGCCCGCAGGCTGCGCATCACTGCCAAGACCCGTCTGCTGTTGCCGAAGGACCACGCCGAGAGGAAGCAGCCCCGAATGGGGCGTTGGCCCTTCCAGACCCGGCATTTGCGGCTCCTCGCGATTTTCCGTGCAAGGACGTGGGGGTGCGGCGGCTTGGTGTGCAGAGAATCCGAGAATCCGCAGGTTCTAGAGAAGGGTGCCCAATCAGGAGCCCCGGCACATGTGTGCCGGGGCTCCTGATCGGACGACCTTCCCTGCCGCCGAATCCCCTACTTGCAGCCGCCGCACCGAACGGCACTGGGACCTGCACGGAAAATCGCGAAGAGCCGCATTTGCCGGGGCTCCGGATTCGGGTGCCTCGACCCCGTCAAGTGAGCGGCATTGTCTCTAGACTAGCGCGCCGCGGGCAGCCTCACCGGCTGCTCGCGGTAGCGCCGCAGGAGCGAGTCGCTCTCCTGCGCCCGCCGCTTCACCGAAGCGGCTAGCCCCACCTTTGCGGAAAGCTTCGGACCCACCTCGGCCCAGTCGAGCGGCACGCAGGCGTGCTGCGGCGCCTCGAGGCATGGCTCCAGCGGGGCGGGCGCGCCCGTCTCGGTCTCACGCGGATCGACGGTTACCAAACTTACCGATGCGCTGCTCGCCTCGACTGGCGCTGCTCCGGCCACGCCAACCCCGGGCAGTGAGAGCGCGAGCGTCCTGGCGAGCGTGCGCGCGAACCCGGCGGCGCTCTCGGGGCGATCGCCCGGCGCGAGCGCGACGCGCACGTGCAGCGCCCGGGGCCCGGCCAACGTGCAGAGCGAGGGGATGGCCAGCTTCTCGAAGAGCCCGCGGACGACCTGCGCCACCTCGGCGGCGTCGGCGAGCGCATCCGCGGCCTCGATGCGAAGGACGAGCTCAGCCGGGGCCTTCGGCGCGGCAGGCTCGGGCAGGGAGAAGAGCGAGGCGGGCAGCGCCAGCAGCGCGCGCGGATCGGTGACGTCGACCTGCAGCGCCTCGGGCCGCGGCGGCGTGAAGAGCGGGCCTCCGCGCAGGCCTGCGAGCGGCACGCCGCCAGGCTGGCCGGGCGCGAGCACGCCGGTCGCGAGCAGCTTCGGCATCGACGGCTTGGGCGCGTGCGGCGGCGACCTCCCGGGCCCCTGCGTCCGGCTGCGCCCCGTCACCACCGACTCGGGCCGCTCCTCGGTGATGTCGTCCTTCGCGCCCGGCTTCGCGGCGGCGTCGAGCGCCTTGAAGAAGAGCCACTGCGCGCGCGCCCCGCTCGCCTCGAGATCGCCCTGCGCCGCGCGGCGCCCGTCGGGCCGCGTGGTCCGCACCAAGTGCCACTCGCCGTGCAGCTTCTCGCCCTGCAAGACGAAGCGGATGTGCCCCTTGCGCCGCTGCGCCGCCACCTGCCCGGGCGGCACCGTCTCGAAGCCGCCGCGGTCCCAGAGGAGCGAGTCGCCCGCGCCATATTGGCCGTCGGGGATGCGGCCCTCGAAGTCGCCGTACTCGAGCGGGTGGTCCTCGGTCTGCACCGCGAGGCGCTTGACGTCGGGATCAAACGTCGGCCCCCGCGGCACGCTCCACGAGGCGAGCGCGCCGTCGATCTCCAGCCGCAGGTCGTAGTGCAGCTGCCGCGCGTGGTGCTTGTGGATGACGAATCGGGGCGCGTGCGGGCGCGGCGTGGCCCGGCCGGGCGCGGGCTCCGGGGTGAGGCCGAAGTCGCGCTTGCGGTTGTACTCGTCGAGGGGGGGCGCGGACATGGGCGGAGGCGCCTATGCGCCGCGCAGCCAGGGGTTGATCAAGGGCACACCGGCGCGCTGGTAGTCGCCTGTGTCCCGGGTGGCGACGGTGAGCCCGTGGTGAAGCGCGGTGGCGGCGATGAACAGGTCGGGCTGGGAGACGTGTGCCCGACCCGCCGGCCCTCTTCGACGAGCAGGCGCCACTTGAAGAGGATGTCCTCCGTCAGCGGAAGAGCCCGCTGCTCGAACATCGGACGCAGCTTCTGCGCGAGCCAGTCGTGCAGCGCGGCCCTGCGCACGGGGTCGCCGATCCGCTCGATGCCGAAGCGGATCTCTGCAAACGTCACCTCGCTGACGAAGAGGTCTTCCAAGGGAAGCGCGGCGACGAACGACAGCACGCTCGCCGCGGGCCTCGGCTTGCGCAGCTCCGACAGCACGTTGGTGTCGAGCAAGAAGCCTCCAGCCGCGACCCTGGCCGCGCCGCTCGCAGCCAACGCGGTCGGACTCTTCGGGCCGCTCACAGCTTGACCGGGCGCACGGGCAGGCGGGCACGCTGCGGCGCGAGGTCGACCTCGCGCTCAGGCGAGGCGCGCAGGGCGTCGATCAGCAGCTGCCCCGAGCGCCGGCCCTGGAGTCGCTGGAACTCCCGGGCGTCCACGACGACGACCGCCTCGCGCCCGTGCAGCGTGACGTGCTGCGGGCCGTCGCTGTGCGCGAGCCGCACCAGCTCGCTGAAGCGGGCCTTTGCGTCCTGGAGGTGCCAGCGGCCCCGCTGCGCGCCCGGGGGGGCGACTGCGCCGGAGGGTTTTCTGGTCATGCTGACCAGATTCGCACATCCCCGCGCTGGGCTACAACCCGCCCCGCCGCCGCCGGGCCAGCAAGGCCGAAAGCCCCAGGAGCCCGAACAGCCCCGAGGGCGCGCCCTGGCACCCGTCCGAGGTTGCGGCCTGCGGGTCGTGGGTCTCGCCGGCATCGGCGCCAGCGTCGGGCTGGGTGCCCGCGTCGTGCGTGCCGGCATCGGTCCCAGCATCGACGCCTGCATCGACGCCTGCATCGACGCCTGCATCAGCGCCCGCGTCGGGGCTGCCTGCATCGGGCCCCTGCGCGACAGGCGCGAGCAGGATCGAGCCCCACGAGGTCTGGCTCGCCGTCACCGTCACCTCGGCCGGCGTGGCGCCGCCCACCGAGGAGTGGTCGCCCGTCGCATAGCCGCTGGCGCTGGCGGTCGGCGTGTAGGGTCCAGCCCGCAGCGTGAAAGTGTAAGACCCGTCGGCGCCCGCGCTGGCGGTCACCAGCGCGCCGCCCTGCTGCACCGTCACCACCGCGCCCGGCAGGGGCTGGCGCACGCCAGCGGTCAGCCCGCAGCAAGCGTCGAGCACGAAGCCCGTCAGCGTGCCCGTCTGCACCGGCACCGAGCCGGTCACCAGCTCCAGGTAGTGCGCCCAGTCCCAGTAGCAGGCGGTGTTGTTGTGCCAGGTGGCGGCGCCGGCCCAGGTGTCGCAGGGGTCGTGGTGGTGGTTCGCGCCGCCGTACCAGCCAGGGTGCGCGGGGTCGCCCCCCGTGGTGTGGCTCGTGTCGGGCACCTCGTAGTGGCCGATGATGTGCGAGCGGTCGCGCGGGATGCCGTAGGTGTCGGTCAGCCAGCGGGTGAGCGCGGCCGAGGCCTTGTACATCGCCTCGGTGTACCAGGCGGCCCCCTCGTGGGCGAACCCCTCGTGCTCGATGCCCACCGACTGGTGGTTGACGCTCGAGTTGCCGGAGTGCCACGCAGTGTCGGAGTCGTGGACCATCTGGGTGATCTGCCCGTCGGAAGAGCGGATCAGGTAGTGCGCGCTGGCGGCGGCCGAGGGGTTCTGGAACCAGGACATCGCGGAAGTGTAAGACCCTTCCATGTCGTGGATGACCACGGTGGTGACAGTGACGCCGCGCGAGGCGGAGTAGTTCGAGGCGCTCGCAGGGACGAAGGCGACGCAGGCGCCCGAGGGGCAATACTCGCCGCCCAGGTCCTGCGAGAGCTCGCCCCAGATGGCCCGGCCCGAGAGCGAGAACTCCTGCGCGACGATCCGCGCGGGGCCGCCCGGGCCCTGCGCCGAGAGGCCGTCGCGGAGCAGCCGGTACACCTGCGCGGCGTAGTCGTCCGAGAGGCGCGCGTCGTCGAGGCCTGCGAGGCGCATCACCGGTTGGTACCAGTCGCCGAGCCGCTCTTCGTGGAGGTCGGGGTAGGCGGCGAGCATGCGCTCGAGCTCGGCGCGCAGGATGGCCGCGCCGCCGCGCGCATTGGCGAACGCGTCGGTCTGCAGCCGCTCGAGCGGGAGGCCGGTGAGCGCCGCGGCCCGCTGCAGCGTCAGCCGGGCGCGCGCCTCATTGACGGTGGTGAGCCGCTCGTCGAGCAAGTGCAACACACCAAACCCGCCGTCGCGCGAGGGCTGCCCCCCGTTCATCGAGAGCCGCGAGTCGATCCAGCCGATCGCCACCAGGAGCGCCCGCGGGACGCCCTCGACGTCGGCGGCCCGCTCGACCTCGGCCTGCACGCCCGACGAGGGCGCGGGCGGGTCGCGGGTGACCCCGCCGGGAGCAGACGAGCAAGCGGCCGAGAAGAGGAGCAGCGCGAGCGGGCTTGCGGGAACGGCCAAGGGGCACCTCCGAGGCAAACACCCTAGCAGCGGCATTTCGCCCGGCCCCCCCGACGATCGACCGACCCCCCGCGGGTCGCAGGTCCCTCCCGCGACGCCGACCGCTGCCGCTGCCGCTGCCGCTGCCGTTGACGTTGACGTTGACGGCGACGTGGCCGTGATCGGCCCCCCCTGTCGGCGCGCCGTTGCCCGACCCGCTCGCCGCGCCACTCCCCTGTCGGTGTCCCTGACAACCCCCTGCCACCGGGTCGCACCGCGCCCGAGGCTGCCGCGATGCAGCATGCCGCACGCGACCTCTGGCTCGCATCTCAAGTGCGCCTGAAGACTTCCGCTCCAGGCATTTCTCGGGGATGATGCCTCGCTTAGGGTCCGTCGCCGCTTTGACCGGCATGGCTCTTGCGGAGGTTTGAGGCGTGTTTCAAGGGAACCCCCAACTGCACGACGCCCGCCTCGGGCTCCTCCATGAGGCCCACTTGTCGCGGTACGCGCGCGTCAAGCCGCTCCTGCTCGCTGGCTACTACTTCTCGATGGTGGGCTTGCTCGTCGCCTCAGGCTACCCCACCTGGCGGGTGGTCGCTGTCGCGGTGGTGCTCACCCTCTCGCTCTGCTCCCACCTCTTCGCCCTCACCTGCGTGCGCCCCCATGGCAGCAGCACCAAGGGCCTGATGGCCGCGGGCTTCTGGCACGTCGCGATCATCAACGTCGCCTTCGGGCTCACCGGCGGCCTGCAGAGCCCCATCATCGTCTCGGCGCTCACGCCGCTGCTCGGCTCTCTGGTGATGTTCGGCCGCGGCAACGAGACCCGCACCATGCTCGGGCTCATCGGCCTCGGCACCGTCGTCCAGGCGCTCCTGCCGCCCTCGGTGCGCGGCCCGGTGGTGGCGCAGCCATACGGCATGGCGATCACCGCCGCCGCGCTCTTCACCTCGCTCACCATGGTGTGGCTCTCGATGACCGCGCTGCTCGAGGCGTTCGGCGCCAAGGGCCAGCAGCTGCACCGCGTGGGCGAGCAGGTGGTGGAGTCGGCGCTGGCCCGCGCGCGCGGCCTCGAGCAGGTGGGCAGCAAGGTGGCCCACGAGCTGAAAAACCCGCTGGCGGCGGTGAAGGGCCTCGTGCAGCTCCTCGGGCGCAGCCCCACCGCCGACGCCCGCAGCCTCGAGCGGCTGGGGGTGGTCGAGAAGGAGATCGCGCGGATGGAGGAGATCCTCGCGGACTACCTCTCGTTCGCCCGCCCGCTCGAGGAGCTGAAGACCGGCGAGCTCGATCTCGGCGAGGTCTCCTCCGACGTGCTCGCCGTGCTGGAGGCGCGCGCCCAGACCGCCGGCGTGCGGCTCTCCACCAGCGGCGCGGCCCACGCGTTCGGCGATCCGCGCCGCATCAAGGAGGCGCTGCTCAACCTGGTGGCCAACGCGGTCGAGGCCACGCCCGAGGGAGGCGCGGTCGAGGTGACGCTCTCGGGCTCGCCCTGCGGCGGCGCCCTGGTGCGCATCAAGGACACCGGCCGCGGGATGTCTCCCGACGTGCTGGAGAAGATCGGCCGACCCTTCTTCACCACCCGCGCCGAGGGCGTCGGCCTTGGTGTTACACTTGCCCGCAACGCCTTCCTGCAGCACGGCGGCGACCTCTGCTACCAGAGCACGCCCGGCGCCGGCACCACGGTGACGGCCTTCATCCCCAACCGCACCCAGCAGACCCCCAAGCAGGTGCGGTGCGGCGAGCAGGCGGTCAGCAAGGGCCAGCTGCAGACTTCGCAGCTGCCCGGGCTCCACTAGATGGCGCGGGTCCTCCTCGTCGACGACGAGCCCGGCGTCCTCTACATGCTCAAGGAGCTGCTCGAGGACCGCGGCCACACCGCGGTGGTCGCGCGCTCGGGCGTCGAGGCGCTCTCGCGCACCGAGGGCGTCGAGCTGGTGGTGACCGACCTCAACATGCCCGAGATGGACGGGCTGCAGCTCCTGCGCGCGCTGAAAGAACGCGACGAGACGCTCCCGGTCATCCTCCTCACCGCCCACGGCTCCGAGAAGGTCGCGGTCAAGGCGATGAAGGACGGCGCCTACGAGTACTGCACCAAGCCGTTCGACATCGACGAGATGGCGCTGATCGTCGAGCGCGCGCTGGAGGCGCATACACTTAGGGTCGAGAACCGGCGCTTCAACGCCGAGAAGGCGATCGGCCACCGGATCATCGGCGATGGGCCGGCGATGCGCCGCATCCTCGAGGCCGCGCGCCGGGTGGCCGCCAAGGACATCACCGTGCTGGTGCGCGGGGAGACGGGCGCTGGGAAGGAGCTGGTCGCCTCGCTCTTGCACCACCAGAGCCGGCGGGCGGACAAGGCGCTGGTGCGGTTCAACTGCGCGGCGATCCCCGGCGAACTCGCCGAAGCCGAGCTGTTCGGGCACGTCAAGGGCGCCTTCACCGGCGCGATCGGCAGCCGGCTCGGGTTCTTCGCGCAGGCCGACGGCGGCACGCTGGTGCTCGACGAGGTCGGCGAGCTCTCGCAGGCCGTGCAGGCGAAGCTCCTCCGCGCGATCCAGGAGGGCGAGATCTCGCCGGTGGGCTCGGGCCGGGTGCAGAAGGTGGACGTGCGGATCATCGCCTCGACGAATCGGGACCTCGCCGCAGAGGTGAAGGCCGGGCGGTTTCGTGAGGATCTGTATTACCGATTGGCGGTGGTGGAGCTGTTGGTGCCGCCGCTGCGCGACCGGCGCGAGGACATCCCGGCGCTGGCGCAGGAGTTCGCCCGCAGGTACGGTGAGCGGTTCGGGGCGGGTGAGGTGAAGCTGGCGCCCGCGCTGGTGCAGAAGCTCTCGGCCGCCGAGTGGCCCGGCAACGTGCGCGAGCTGGAGAACGCGGTGGCGCGGCTGGTGGCCCTCTCGGGGGGCGGCGTGATCGGCGCGGAGTCGTTCACGGGCTCGCCGTCCACCGACGGCGTGCCGCTGCCGGCAGCGCCCGCGCAGACAGCGGCCGTCGCGGCCCATCCGGCCCTGGTGCCGCAGGATGGCGAGCACCCGGTGCCGTCGTCACACGAGGAGCTGCCGCCGCCAGGGGGCGCGCTCTCGCTGCGCGAGCAGGTGGAGGCGTTCGAGCGGGCGGTGATCACGCGGGCGCTGCTGGGCGCGGGCGGGAACCAGAGCGAGGCGGCGCGGCGGCTGGGGACGTCTCGTGTTACATTAATCGACAAGATCAAGAAGTACGGGCTGCAGGGCGTGGGGACTGCCGGGCAGTAGCAGCGCGTGCAGCGGGCGCCCTGCGGAGGAGCCCGCTCAGCGCTTGCGGCGACGCGACCAGCACGCTCACCTCTCCCACGCCGAGACCCACGCCCCCGTCACCCGCGCGTGCTCGAAGAAGCCGTCGTAGTAAGGGTGGCGTGCCAGCAGCGCCCCGTCGCCCACCACGACCAGCTTCTTGCGCGCCCGCGTCAGCGCCACGTTCATCCGCCGCACCTCGGTGAGGAACCCCAGCTCGCCGCGGTCGTTGCTGCGCACCAGCGAGACGATCACCGCGTCCTTCTCGCGACCCTGGAAGCCGTCCACCGTGTCGATCTCCAGCCCGGCGTCGAGGAGCTCCTCGAGCAGGCTGCGCAGCCGCTGCACCTGGCCGTCGTACGGCGCGATGATCGCCAGCTCACTGGGTATTACACCAAGCGCGAGCAGCGCGCGCGCCTCGGCGGCGCAGAGGTCGGCCTCGCCGGGGTTCATCTTCGAGTCGCTGCCCTCGGGGGTCTCCTCCTCGAAGCCCCGGCCGGCGGTGTCGATGACCACCAGCGGCGAGTCGTCGAGCGCGCGCCCGGCGACGTCCGGGTGGGCCCGCAGCTTGCCCCCGTAGAGGGCCTTGGACGGGTACTCCATGATCGCCGCGTGCATACGGTGCTGCTCGGCGAGCGTCACCAGCTGCGGCGCGCCAGTGGTGTTTGCCCCTGCCGCCTCGGCGTCCTTCACCAGCCGCTCGAACAGCGACAGGCTGAAGCCCCCCGCGGCGGCCTCCCGCGAGAGGACGGTCGGCGGAAGCTGCTGGTGGTCCCCGGCGAGGACCACGCGATCGGCCTTGAGCAGCGCGAGCAGCGCGGCGGGCTCGACCGCCTGGGTGGCCTCGTCGATCACCGCCAGCCCGAAGCGGCGGCGCGCGA
>JAYWAO010000214.1:0-1997 GCA_043782365.1 Deltaproteobacteria bacterium | reverse complement strand
ACCGTCCAGACGCCGATGACGATGCCGAGCAGCGTCAGCGCCGCCCGCAGGGGGTGGCCGAGCATGGCGGTGGTGGCGAGCCCCAGGTCGTCGAGGCCGCGCCGCAGGTAGGTGAGCAGCCCCGGCGCGGTGGCCCGCGGACGGGTGCTCGACGCGCGCGGGCTTGCCAGGGGCGCGGCCTGCCTGACCGGCGCGACCGTCTCGGACGACTGCAGCGCCTCACTCATACCGGAGCGCCTCGATCGGGTGCAGCGCGGCCGCGCTCCAGGCGGGCCAGAGGCCGAAGAGCAGGCCGGTCACCACCGAGAAGACGGCGCCGAGCACCAGCACCTCGGCGGAGACCGCCGCCTCGATCGGCGAGACCATCGAGAGGAACCACGCCGCGAAGATGCCGAGGATGGTCCCGAACACCCCGCCCACCATCGAGACCGCCACCGCCTCGAGGAGGAACTGCATCAGGATGGTGGCCCGCCGCGCTCCCAGCGCGCGCCGCACGCCGATCTCGCGGGTCCGCTCCTTCACCGAGACGAGCAGGATGTTCATGATGCCGATGCCGCCGACGAGGAGCGTCACCACGCCGATGATGGCGGCGACGACCTTCAAGGCCAGCGTGGTCTGGTTGAACCCCTGCAGCAGCTTGTCCTGCCGGTTGACGGTGAAGTTCTCCTCCTCCTTGTCGGTGGGGATGCGGCGCGATCGCCGCAGCACCGAGATGATCTCCTGCTCCATCCGGACGATCTCTCCCGGCGGCGCGACCACCGCGATGGTCATCTGCCGCTTCGCCCCGAAGCTCCGCTCGAACGACGAGAGGGGCAGCAAGAGCAGCGTGTCCTGCGACCGGCCGAAGGCGTTGCCCTTGCGGACCAACGTGCCGATCACCGTGCAGCGCATGGTCGGGCCGACCTTCAGCTGCGTGCCGACCGCCTCCCCCTGCTTGAAGAGCGCGTCCTCGAGGTCGGCGCCGATCACGCAGGCGTCGCTCCCGAGGTCCTCGTCGAGGGGGGTGAGGAAGCGGCCGCGCTTGAGCTGCCAGCCGCCCGTCTCCAGATAGGCGTCGGTGGTGCCGCGCAGGTCGACGTTGCGGATCTCGCGCTCGCCGAGCGTCACCGAGGCGTTGCTCCCGACGAACGGCGCGATCGCCTCGGCGCCCGCCAGGCCCGCCTGCAGCGCCTTGACGTCGGCGCGGGTGACCGCCGGGCGGCCGCGGTACTTCCACCAGGTGTTGCCGCCGCCGCTCCAGTTCCACTTGGAGACGAAGAGCGTGTTCGGCCCCAGCGAGGAGAGCTGCCGGGCGAACGAGGCGTCGAACCCGGCGACGAAGGAGTAGATGCCGATGACGGTGGCCACGCCGATGCCGATGCCGGAGATGGTGAGGGCCGCGCGCAGCCGGTTGGCGACGAGCGAAGTGAGCGCCTGCGCCAGCGCGTCGGAGAGCTCGCGGAAGAAGCGGCGGAAGGCTTGCCAGGAGCCGATGCGGCGCGCGCGGGCTGCCGGCAGCGGGGCGGGCGCTACCGGGGGCGCGGAGGCGAGCTCGGACATTGGCTGGAGACCTTAGCAGAGGGCGGGCCGGACGGAGCGGGCTTGACTCTGGCGGATTCGCGGTTAAGTTGCGCGCACCAGTTCCGCCATGGGGGCGAACCGGTTTCGACGAGGGCACGGAACCTTTCAGCGCATGCCGGGGACGTCTGGAACCCCGTCAAAAAACCGGATAACGACACAAAAGCCAACGACAACGTTGAGCTCGCAATCGCCGCCTAAAGCGGTCTGATAGCGACGAGACCCCGGAGCCCCGCCCATGGCGCCGGTAAGTCTCGCCAAAAAAGTGGGCTGGTCCTCCGTGGAGCCCTGACGGCGGTGGACGAGATTCATTCGGGGATGGTCGGCCGGGAAGGGTGTCCGTCTTCGTCCCGGGCGATGACGATAAAGGACGGAACACGCATGTAGTGCTGGCAGGGAAAGAGCTTTCGGACGCGGGTTCGATTCCCGCCGCCTCCACC
>JAYWAO010000213.1:0-1999 GCA_043782365.1 Deltaproteobacteria bacterium | reverse complement strand
CCTCGAGCTCGAGCCGGCCGAGGCGGATCTTCGCGCCCAGGGGCTCCTGGCCGTCGCCGAAGAGGGAATCGACCGCGCCCATGCCCAGCACCACCACGCGGGTGGCCGAGACCGCCTCGCCCTCACCGAACCCGCGGCCGCGGCCGATGGGCAGGCTGTTGTTGCTGAAGAACTCGGCGGTGCCGCCGGCCACCTGCATGCCCTGCGCGGTGGCCTCGGTGGTGCTCACCTCTTTACCGAAGTCCCACACCTCGGCGCCCACCTGCCGCGCCTGCGGGAGCAGCTCGCGCAGCTGCAGCGTCTGCTGGAGGGTGAGGTTCTTGCGCCGCTGCACCTCGGGCGAGGGCGGGCCGAAGCCGTTGGGCGTCTTCTGCAATTGGAACACATTTGCGCCCAGGCCGCCGATGCCGGCGCTGATCGCGTTCTGCAGCCCGGTGATCAGCGCCATCATGGTGATGACGGTGAAGACACCGATGACGATGCCCAGGAGCGTGAGCGAGGCGCGCATCTTGTGACCCAGCATCGCCTGCACCGCGAGGCCGACGTCGTCGCTGGACCGGGCGAGGGCGGAGAGCGCGCGGGCGACGCGGCCCTGGCCCTCACCGCGGCGGCGGCGGCGGCTCGCGTTCTGGGCGGCCGGGAAGATCGCGGGCAGCGGCGTGGCTTCACTCATGGCGCAGCGCCTCGATCGGGTGGAGGGAGGCCGCGCTCCAGGCGGGCCAGAGGCCGAAGAGCAGGCCCGTGCCCACCGAGAAGGCGGCGCCGAGCAGGATCACCTGCGCCGAGACCGCCGCCGGCATCGGCGTCAGCTGCGCGACGAACCAGGCGACGAAGACGCCCAGGACGGTGCCGATCAGGCCGCCGACGCAGCTCACGGCCACCGCCTCCGCGAGGAACTGGAAGAGGATCGTCAGCTTCCGCGCGCCGAGCGCGCGCCGCACGCCGATCTCGCGGGTCCGCTCCTTCACCGAGACCAGCAGGATGTTCATGATGCCGATGCCGCCCACCACCAGCGTGATCACGCCGATGAGGAACATCACCAGCTTCATCGCCATCGAGGTCTGGTCGATGCCTTGCCGGATGCGGTCCTGCCGGTTGACCGAGAAGTTGTCCTCGGTGTCGGGCGAGAGCCGGCGGTATTGGCGCAACACACTAATCACCTCTTCCTCCGCCTCGCCGAGGTGGCCCTCCTTGGCGATCACCGCGATGGTCACGCCGCGCTTGGAGCCGAAGCCGCGGCCGAAGCTCGAGAGCGGGAGGATCACCACGCCGTCCTGCGAGCGGCCGAAGGCGTTGCCCTTGCGCATCAGCGTCCCGATCACCGTGCAGCGCACGCTCGGCCCCACCCGGATGGTCTGCCCGAGCACCTCCACCGACTTGAAGAACGCGTCCTCGATGTCCTGGCCGATCACGCAGGCGTCAGAGCCGAGCTCCTCGTCCATCGCGGAGAGGAAGCGGCCGCGCTTGATCGACCAGCCGCCGGTGTCGAGGAACGACTCGACGGTGCCGCGGATCTCGACGTTCTTCAGCTCGCGCTCGGCCCCGGTGTAGCTGACGGTGGCCTGCGTCCCGGTCATCGGCGCGATCGCCTCGGCCAGCGTCATCCCGGCCTGCAGCGCCTTCCAGTCGCCCTTGCCCACCGCGGGCCGGTTACGGAACTTGAAGAAGTTGTTGTTGTTCACGCCCCAGTTGAACTTGGAGACGTAGAGCGTGTTGGGCCCGAGCATGGAGAGCTGCTTGCTCACCGATTCGTCGAAGCCCGCCACCATGCTGTCGATGCCGATCACCGTGCCGACGCCGATGGAGATGCCCACCACGGTGAGCGCCGCGCGCAGCCGGTGGGCCACCAGCGAGGTGACCGCCTGCGCGATCGCCTCGGAGAGCTCGCGGAAGAAGCGCAGGATGCCCTTGAAGAAGCCGATCTTCCTGGGCCGGCTCCGCGGCGCGGGCGCTGCCTGCGGGTGGGAGACCCCGTTGGTCGGGAGCGCCGCGGGAGAGG
>JAYWAO010000212.1:0-15420 GCA_043782365.1 Deltaproteobacteria bacterium | reverse complement strand
CGGCCACCTCCTGCGTCTCGAACTTCCAGAGCGCGTCGGACCAGACGATGAAGAACGCCGCCGTGAAGGCGAGCACGCCGCCGATCACCGCCCGTCGCGAGCGGCGCGAGACCGCGTCGGGCACGGGCGCCAGCAGCGCGGGCAGGAACCAGAGCGCGATGGCGGGCTGCCGCGAGCCGAGGCTGTCGTGGCCGCGCAGCCACTCGGGCAAGAAGAAGTAGGCGGCCAGCGAGAGGACGCAGCACAGCTCCAGCACCAGATCGCGCTGCGGCGCCTTGCGGCGCGCCCAGAGCGCGAAGGCGGCCACCAGCAGCAGGAAGAGCAGCAGCTCGAGGTCGCGGCCCGACCGCAGCGACTGCACCGAGGACGGCAGGTCGCGGACGAGGTCGTGGAGGCTCTTGAAGGTGGCGCCGAAGCCCTCCGCTGCTCCGCTGGCGCCGATGCGGGCGTCGCTCCTCACGAAGGTCCGCAGGTACCACCGCGCGAGGAGGCCCAGCGCGGGCAGCGCGGCGAGGAGGGCGGCGACGAGCAAGTGTAATACTGGCACCCGTCGGCCCCACGGGACGGGCTCAGCGCCGCGCAGGGAGAGGAAGATCGCGCGCAGGAGCAGCGAGATCCACAGCCCGCCCAGCCAGAGGAAGACGTGCGCGTGGGCGATGAAGACCAGCACGGCGAGCAGTGCGCAGAGCGCCGTGCGGCCCACCGAGGGGCCCTCGAGCAAGCGGGCGAACTGCACCACCGCGACGACGAGCAGCGGCGCCGCGAAGAGGAAGTTGGCGAACCCCGCGGTGAAGACGCCCAGGTGGACGAGGCCCGCCGCCGCGACCGCGGGCCAGATCGAGCGGCCGCGCGCGCGCAGCGCCCAGGCCACCACCCACGGCAGGCCGGCCACGTAGAAGAGCAGCAGGAAGAGCCGCAGCGCGAGTGTTACACCAATGGCGCGGCCCAGCAGGCCCGAGAGCGACCAGAGCAGCGAGTTGGCGGCGAGGTGGTCGATCGGCTGGTAGAGGGCGGTGTAGATCGAGCCCGGGCGGCCCCAGTCGCTGGTCACCGCGGCGAGGCCGACGTGGTGTCCGAGGTCCTGCATCGGCTGGAGCTTCCAGCGCAGCCAGAAGAAGGCGGCGGCGCCCGTCGCCAGCAAGAGCGCGAGCACCTGCGCGCGGGTGACGGGTTCCGCCTGCGGGTCTTCGCAGGGGTCGAGGCGGCGCAGGAGCGCTGAGGTCATCGCGGAGGCACTCATCGCACGCCCTGCGCCGGGCCGGGAAGAATGACTTTACCTACCCTTGCGCCCTTAAAGCGCGTCCGGGGGGCCGCCGTAAAGAGGGTCGAACCTGGCACCGCGACGCTGCGTGGCCTGCGAGGACCCCGTGCACACCAACCCGCCCGTCGCCGCGCGCCTGTCGCCCCTCTGGCCGCTCCCGCTCGCTTTGCTGCTGGCGGGCTGCCAGGTGGGCCTTCCCTTCGACCTCGCGCGCGACGTGCAAGTGGACGTGGTCGCCACCGACGAGGTGGGAATGCTCTTCCACCTCGACCTCGCCGAGGCCGGGGCGCTGCAGGCCGCAGAGCACCGCACCCTCACCTCGCTCACGCTCGACTCCGCCGACGTCACCGTCACGCAGGTGGACACCGCCGAGGGCCTCAACGAGGCGAAGTCGGTGAGCGGCACGCTCCGCCTGCGGCCTGCGGGCACCGCCGCCAACGCCGACGCAGCCGGGGCAGTGGTCGGCACCTTCTCGGGTCTTTCGTTGAAGCCCGGCGCCGTCGCTCACCTCGAGGGCAACGAGGCAGCCAGCGCGCTGCTGCTCGCCGCCCACCAGAAGGACGGCCGGTTCCTGCTTGCGCTCGACTGCACGCTCGACGACGGCCGCCCGGCCCACGTGGTGCTCTGGCTTTCGCTGCACGCCAGCGCGACCTGGCGCTCGGGCCCGTAACACACTTCCTAGTTGACGGTCACCGTCAGCGACACCGTGCCCGAGGCCCCCGGGTCGAGCGTCCCCGCCAGCGTCCAGGTGACGGTCCCGCCCAGGCCCACCGCCGGCGCGGTCACCGTGCACGAGGTCAGCGACGCCGGCAGCGCGGCGCATGACGCCGACTGGAAGCTGGTGAACTGCGGGGTGGCGTCGGTGATGACGATGCTCTGCAGCGACATCGCCGGGTTCGGGTTGGTGTAGTTGATGGTGTACGTCACCGCGGTGCCCGGCGGCGCCTTCACCAGGCTCGCGCTCTTGGTGACCTGGATCGGCAGCTTGGCGAAGGTCACCACGGCGGTGTTGCTCACCGCGCCAGCGTTGGCTGTCTCGTTGCAATTCACTCCGCTGGCGGTGTTGCTGTAGGCGCTCGCGGTGCCGGTGGTCACAGGCAGCGTGATGGTGCAGCTCCCCGGGTTGAGCGTAAGCACCGTCAGGTTGAGGCTGGTCTGACCCAGGGCCAGCGCGGGCGTGCTGGTGACGCCGACGCAGGTGCCGCCGATCGAGGGCGGGTTGGAGACGATCAGGTTGGCGGGGAAGGCGTCGGTGAAGCTGCATCCGGTGAGCGGGGTGGTGGCGCTGGGGTTGGTGAGGGTGAAGGTGAGCGTGCTGTTGCGCCAGGCGTCCAGCGAGGTGGGTGAGAAGGCCTTGGCGATGGTCGGCTTGGGCACCACCTTGAGCGTGGCGGTGTTGCTGACCGGGCCGGGGCTGCCTCCTGGGCCTGCGTAGGTGATGGCGCTGGTGGTGTTGGGGAAGCTCCCCGCGGCGCTGGCGGTCACCGGGACGGTGATGGTGCAGCTGGCGCCGGCCGCCAGCGTGTTGGCCGCGGTCCCGGCGTAGTTGATCGCGCCCGGCGAGCCGGAGATGGTTCCGCCGCAGCCGTTGGTGGCGGCGCCGCTGACGGTCATCCCGGTCAGCGTGTCGGTGAAGGCGATGGTGTTGGCCGTGGTCGCCAGCGGGTTCGAGATCACGAACGTCGCCAGCGAGGTCTCGCCCACGCCGATCGCAGCGGGGTTGAACGACTTGCTGACCGACAGCTTGCCGGTAGTGAACGTCGCGGTGTTGGAGACCGGCCCGGCCCCGGTGCCGGTCTCGGCCGCGATCACGCCGCTGGAGGTGTTGGAGAAGGTCCGGCTGTTGCCGCCGACCACGTCCACCATCACGGTGCAGGTGGAGTTGGGCGGGAGCGAGATCCCGGCGAACGACACCGAGGTGGTCTGGGAGGCGGCCACCGCCGCGGAGGGGACGGCGCCGGTGCAGTTGCCGCGCCCCGTGCCGATGAAGTTCTGCGCCGCGGCCGAGGTCAGGAGGTTGGCCGGGAAGGTGTCGGAGAAGGAGACCTGGCCGAGCGCGATGCTGTTCGGGTTGGTCAGCGTGAAGGTGATGGTGGAGACGCCGCCGTTCACCACCGAGGTGGGGTTGAAGCTCTTGGCGATGCCGGCGTAGGCGAGCACCGTCAGGTAGTCGGTGTTGGAGACCGCGCCCGCGACCGGCGTCTGCGTGCTGGTGGCGCCGCTGGTGGTGTTGGGCCAGCCCGCGGTGGGGCTGAGCGCCGCGCTGGAGATGCGCACCTTCACCGTGCAGCTCGCGCCGCCGGCGAGGGTGACGCCGCTCATCGAGACGCTGGTGGCGCCGGCGGCGAAGCTCGCGGTCCCGCCGCAGCCGTTGACCACGGTGGGGGTGGCGGCGACCGCCATCTGCGAGAGCGCGTCGGTGAAGGCCACGCCGGTCAGCGAGGTCCCGGCGTTGGGGTTGGTGAGCGTGAAGGTCAGCGTCGAGAAGCTGGAGGCCAAGGAGCCGGTGGCGAGGATCACGCTCGGCGAGAAGGCCTTCGTGATCACCGGCGGGGAGAGGACCGTCAGCGTGGCGGCGGCGCCCGCGCCCGCGGTGGGGGTCTCGTTGCTGGTCACCCCGCTGGCGGTGTTGACGTTGTCGCCGGAGACGCTGCTGGTGATCGTCACGGTGACGGTGCAGCCGGTGGCGCCCGTGGGGACGGTGAGCCCGTTGAACGTGAGCGCGGTGGCGCCGGTGGCGAAGGAGCTGCCGTTCGCCCCAGCGCAGGTCCCGCCGGGGGCGCCGCCGGGCGCGGCGATCTGCATGTTCACCAGGGCATCGGTGAAGCTGGCGCCCGTCAGGTTGAAGCTGTTGCCGTTCTTCAAGGTGAAGGTGAGCAGGCTGGTCCCGCCCTGGCTGATCGGGCTCGTGGCGAACGCCTTGGTGATGGTCGCCGGCGCCGCCACCGCTAGCGAGACGGTGTTGGAGACGGAGCTGGTCGGCGCCTCGTTGCTGGAGACGCCGCTGCTGGTGTTGGAGTAGCTGCCGGACGCGGCGGTCACCGGGACGGTCACCGTGCAGCCGCCGGCGCCCTGCGGAATGGTCAGGCCGGTGAACGAGAGCGCGGTGCTCCCGGCGGTGAAGCTGAGCGCCGAGGCCCCCGGGCAGGAGCCGCCGGCGGCGCCGGTGGCGGCGATCTGCAGGCCGACGGTGAGGGTGTCGGTGAAGGCCGCGCCGGTGAGCGGGACGCTGTTGGCGTTCACCAGCGTGAAGGTGAGCGTCGAGGCCTGGCCGGCCTGCACGGTGGCGGGGACGAACGCCTTGGCGATGGTGGGCGCCGCCGCCACCACCAGCGCAGCGGTGTTGGAGACCGGGCCCACGGGCAGGAGCGCGGTGGAGACGCCGCTGGTGGTGTTCGACTTGGTGCCGCTCGCCGCAGCGGTGACGGCGAAGCTCACCGTGCAGCCCGCGGCCGGGATGCCGAGGTTGGTGAAGGAGAGCGCGGTCGCGCCGGCGACGAGCGAGGCCGGTGTGATCGACGTGCAGGTGGTGGAGACCGCGCCTCCCACGGCAGTGAGGCCCGTGAGCGTGTCGGTGAAGGCGCCGGCGGTCTGCGCGGTGGCGGTGGGGTTGACCAGCGTGAGGGTGACGGTGGAGGTGCCGCCGGGCGCGATGCCGGCAGGGGAGAACGCCTTGCCCACGCCGATCAAGCCGACGCCGAGCTGGGCAACCGCCGGTGCCGGGCCCGCCGTCACCGTCTCGGTGGTGGTGACGCCGCCGGCCGTGTTGACGTAGCCGCCCGCGGAGGCAGCCTTGACCGCGAAGGACACCGTGCAGGTGGTGGCGGCCGGGAGGGTGCCCGCGGTGAGGGCGAACGAGGTGGCGTTGGCGGTGATGGTGCTGGGCGCGAATGACGTGCAGCCGCTGCCCGTGACGCTGACCGCGCCGCCGGTGGCGACCAGGCCAGAGGGGAACGGGTCGGAGAAAGACGCGCCCGTCAGCGCGGACGCGTTCGGGTTGGTGATGGCGAAGGAGAGCGTGGAGTTGGTGTTGGTGGGCACGGCCACCGGCGAGAACGACTTCACCACGGTGGGGCGCGCGAGCAAGGTGGCGCTGGCGGACGCGGTGTTGGTGACGTTGGGCGCATTGGTGAAGGCGCCCGCGGGCAGCGTGTTGGTGGCGGCGCCGGCGCTGCTCATCGTCACCGAGGTGGTGATGGTGCAGGCCCCGCTCGCGGGCACGGTGCCGCCGCTGACGGCCAGCTGGAGCGCCCCCGCTGAGATCGTCGCTGGCGAGAACCCGGTGCAGCCAGGGCCAGTCACGGTGATGGCCCCGCCGGTGGCCGACACGCCCCCGGGGAAGATGTCGGTGAGCGCCGCCGAGCCGAGCGCGACCGGATTCGGGTTGGTGAGGGTGATGGCGAGGCTCACCGTGCTCCCGGCCACCGCGCTCGGTGGCGTGAAGGCCTTCGAAAGCGTCGCGGGCTGCCGGACGGTCACGTCCTCGGCGGTGGAGCTGGCGGGGTCGTAGTTGCTCCCGGCGACGAAGCCGCCCCCGGCGTAGGTGCCGCCCGGCGACACCGTCTGCCCCGCGGCGGAGCGGGTGGGGTCGTCGTAGGTGACCGACGCCGGGTTTTGGTACGTCCCGGTCGCGGTGGCGACGGGCACGTTGACGGCGAAGGTGATCTTCACCGACCCGCCCCCGGGCACCGAGAAGTTGCCCCAGACCGGCGTGGTGGCCCCCGTCGCGGGGTCCACCGCGGAGGTGCGGGTGGCGCCGCCGGCGAGCGTGATCGACGTGGTGGAGGCGAGGGTGAACGGCGCCGGGAGGATGTCCTTGACGGTGAGCCCCGTGGCGAGGCCGTCGCCCGCGGCGTTGGTGGCGGTGATGCTGTAGGTGGTGGTCCCGCCCTGCACGGTGTTGGCCGCGGCGGTGATCTTGCCGACGGTCACCAGCGGGAAGCAGAGCGGGCTGGGGATCGCGCCGGGGATGTCGGTCGAGGCGACGGTGCTGATCTGGTAGCCGCCCGGCGAGGCCGTCGAGCCGTAGGGCGGCGTCGAGGTGTTGCTGGGCGCGGTGGTCCCGCCCGAGGCGCCGCTGACGTTGATCGCGGCGCTGGCGATGCTGGAGAGGGCGACGAAGCCGCCGCCGCCGCCGCCGCCGGGCCCGTGCGGCGCGCCGGTGCCGGCCACGCAGTTGATGGTCAGTGTGGTGGCGTCGCCGGTCCCGGTGTTGCTGCCGCCGTTGCCGCCAGACGCGTTGATCGAGACGGCGCCGACGTTGCCGCTGTTCCCCGAGGCGTAGACCATCACCGCGCCGCCGCCGCCGCCGCCGCCGCCGGCGTCGTTGCACACCGTCTGGTTGCCCGCGGCGCCGACTGCGCTGACGGTGCCGCTGCCGATGATGGTCTTGGCGCGCACCATCACCACGCCGCCGCCGGGCGCGCCGCTGCTGGCGAGGCCGTAGCTGGGGTTGCCGGTGCCGTTGTTGGTGGTGCCCGAGCCGCCGCCGCCGCCCATCGTCAGCCGCCCCGTGAACATCGGCACGCCGTCCCCGCCGAGGCCACCGGAGGCCGAGCCCGGCGGAGTGAGGGGGGTCCAGCCGAAGCCGCCGGACCCGCCGATGGCGTAGCCGCCGCCGCCGCCGCCGCCGGTGTTCTCGTCGTTGCCGTTCTGGTAGCTGGTGGCCGGGTCGCCGTCGGTGCCACCACCGCCGGCGTTTCCGGGGGCGCCCCGGGCCATGCTCCCGCCCGGGTAGCCCTCGACGCCGGTGTCGAAGACCTTTCCGGCGCCGTTGACCGTCGCCCGCGCAGTGGTGGGGAAGAAGAGGTAGCGCGGCGTGCCGGCGATCCCTTCGCCCTTGGTGCCGTTGGCGCCAGGGAACGGGCCCGGCGTCGCGCCTGGGTTGGGTGAGATCAAGGGCGCCAGCGGCAGGAGCGTGGAGACGTAGTCGGTGCTGGCGTAGGCGGGCTGGGTGTTGGCCACGTCCCGGCCGCGCAGGAAGAGCGCGGCCCCGCCGCGGAAGCCGAGCCCGGTGACGTCGAGGGCGCCGCCGTTCCAGTTGAGCTGGCCGCCGACGTCGATGGCCAGGACGCCGCCGGTGGCGCCGTTCCAGCCGCCTGCGGTGAGGGTGCCCGCCAGCGACGCCGAGCTGTACTGCGGGACGCGGATCACCTGGAAGCGTCGCTGCCCCGCGGCGCCCGTGGCGGCGGCGCTGCGGTAGCTGTTCTTCAGCGGCGCGGTGAGCGCGATGGTGGTCCCGCCCGCGTAGCCGAGCGACACCGAGGCGTACTCATAGACGCCGGCGTTGTTGAGCGAGGTCTGGCCGCCGCCCGGGAAGCTGCCGCCATAGCCGCTGTCGTTGCCAAAGCCGATGTCGGCGTCCTGCATCTGCATCACCAGCACGAGGTCGCCGGCCGCGATGGCCACCGCAGAGCCGCCGCCGCTGGTGTCGATGGCCCCGACCGTCACGCTGCTCGCGCCGGCAGCGCCGCTCACGCCGGGGTAGTAGCTGTTGACCACGCCCGCGAGGGACGCCGGCCCGTCCTTGCCCGGGTTGGTGCAGGACGCGGCGGCCAGGGAGGCGCGCGGGACCAGCAGCGCCGCGAGCAGCGCCAGCAGCGGAGCGAAGCGGTGGGCCGTGGGCCGCATGGGTGTCCTGAGGTTCCTCATTGCTTGTTCAACCACGCCGCCGCCTCGCGCACCGACTCCTGGTCGAACTTGAGCCGCAGCCGGAGGTAGGGGCCGAACGAAGTGTAGTTGGCCGCGGAGAAGTCGCGGTCGGTGTAGCCCGCGACGTTGAAGCCCAGGCTCACCCAGAGGTTGGTGGCCGGGCTCACGCCCACCGAGGGGCCGGCGCTGTAGGAGAGCGCGCCATCGGCCCAGCCGTGCAGCACGCTGCCGCGCAAGCCCACGTCGAGCCATTTGGTGAGGTCGTAGCGCGCCTCGGCGGCGAGCTGATCGGTGAAGCCGCGCAGGAGCACGCCCTCGATCCGCTCGCGCGAGAACTTCAGGCCATACCCGAGCGAGAGCTGCAGGTCCTTGCGGGGCCGCCAGTTGCCCTGGAAGTTGTCGACCAGCCGGCCAGAGTCGAGGTTGGCCGCGCCACCGAAGCGGCGCTCGACGATCCAGTCGAGGCGGTTCAGGAAGATCCAGCGCGTCTGCGCGGGCCGGAACACCAGGCCGAAGCGGACGTTGCCCGAGGTGCCGTGCGAGCCGTCGGCGTTTGAAGTGCCGAGCAGCTGGCCGCGGCCCGACCACGCCCAGCCGCTGCCCAGCTCGGAGACGAGGCCCGAGAGCAGCGTGTAGCGGTCCTCGCTCTGGGAGGTGCGGCCCTCGACGCGGCTGTCCCAGACGAAGTTCTTCACCTGGTAGTTGATGCCCGCGGAGCCCGCGCTGAAGTCTTCGGTGGCCGCGCCCGAGGCCGGCGGCACCGCCGGGTTCGCCGAGTAGCTGCTGCTGCGGTGCACGGTCTGCGTGCGCTCGCCGCCGAGGTCGAGCTTCCACGCCTCGGAGAGCTGCCACACCTGCCGCAGGCCGAGGTTGCCGAAGACGCGCGCCGCGTTCTCGCCCAGCTGCTCCTCCATGGTGGTGAGCAGCTGCGCGCCGGTCCACGGAGCCGTGCGCAGGCCGAGGCGGCTACCCGAGGTGGTGCCGTGGTCGCCCCAGGTCAGCTCCTGCGCGCCGACCACCTGCACCGCCTGCGTCAGCCGGTAGTCGGCCCGCAGCCCGAGGCGGGTGGGGAAGTCGACGTTGCCGTTGCCCCACGCCGACTGGTTGTAGTCGAGCCCCACCGTCAGCCGCTCGGCCAGCAGCGCGACCTTGCCACCCGCGGTGACCTGGCCCGAGGTGTGGCTGGTGCCGTCGGTGAGCTGGTCGCTCGCCTCGAGAAGGCCGAGGTAGGCGCCGAAGCCCTGGCCGGCCCAGGTGGCGCGCGCGTCGGCCGCGAGCCGGTGAGTGCCGGTCGCGAAGGTGTCCTGCCGGTAGAGCTGCCCGCCGAAGCCGAGGTGCTCGTCGAGGCGGTACGCGGCCTCCGCGCCTTCCTTGCGCGTCCCGCCCTCGCTGCCCGCCTGCTGCCCGAGCCCGAAGGCGCCCTGCTGCTGGCGCGCATACAGCTTGAGGTCGAACGCGCGGCTGGTGTGCACGAGCTCGGTGAGGAAGGCGAAGCCCACGTTCGCCGCGGACCCGGCCACCCGCGTGTCGGAGGCCGCCACCTCGGCCCGCAGCCGCGTGCCCGGGAGCAGCTGGAGCTTCAGGTCGGCCCCATACAGCTCCGACTGCCGGTCGCCCTGCCCCTCGTGCAGCACGGTCGCGCCGACGCGCAGCTTCTGGTCGAGCAGCTTGAGCCCCGCGCGGCCGCCCAGCGTCCAGTCCTGCGCGGCGAGCACGGTCTCGTACTCGACGACGATGAAGACCGGGTTCTGCTGGTCGTCGCGGCTGGGGATCGGCTCGCGGAAGAAGAGCGCGCCGGTGGAGTAGTCGATCGAGTAGTCGAGGTAGCGCGAGAGCGTCCGCGAGCTGACCAGCCGCTCCGAGTGGAACCGGTCGCGCACCTGGACGGTCACCACCTCGGTGTTGGCGGTGATCTGCTGGCGGGCCAGGCGGTAGAGGCCCGAGGTGCCGTCGCCCTGCAGCTCGTCGCGGCGGTAGGACTTGTCGGTCTGCGCGCCGAAGGCGTTCACCTCGACGTTGCGCGTCTGCAGCTCCGCCTTGACGCCGTTGAGCCGGCGGCTGTAGCGGGCGAGCTCGGTCACCGAGAGGCCCGTGTCCAGGTCGCCGAAGAGCGCATAGAACTGCTCGCGCTCGAGCTTGAGGTAGACCTTGCGGGCGCTGGCGGCGTCGTAGGCCTGCTGCGAGCCGTCGCCGTACAAAGTGTAATACGAGTTGGGGTCGATGATCTGGAAGAGGCTGTTGCCCACCTCGGAGCGGCTCTTCGCCGAATCGTAGGCCATGGTGAGCAGCCACTTCCCGAGGATCTGGCCCTTCGCGTAGAAGGCGACGCGGCCCTCCTCCCAGAGGTCTTCGTGCTGGGTCGCCGCGTCCTGCGTCTCCAGGTTGCCGGTGGCGATGTCGTAGCCCACCGTGCCCTCGGCGAGGCCCACCAGCACCCAGTCGCGCATCCGCGGGCTCGCCCACAGCTCCAGCTCGACGCTCGCCAGGCCGAGCTTGAGCACCGCGCGGTAGGAGCCGCTGGTGTTGACGGGCGCGAAGGTCACCCAGCCGTCGCTGTCGATGCGCACCGTCCGGGAGTCGAGCTCGTCCTCCAGCGTGTACTTCTGGCCGGCGCGGCGCGGCACTTGAAGGCTGCCCTCGCGCAGCTCGAGCCGGAGCGAGCCGCGGATCGGCTCTCCAGAGATGTCGAGCACCTCGAGGCGGGCGCGCACCGGCGTCTTGCCGTCGGCCACGTTGCCCTCGGCGGAGAGCACGCGGAGCTGCGCCACCTCGCCCGTGCGGATCACGCGGACGGTCTGGTCGAGCCGCACGTTGCCGAACGGGTCCTTGCCCTGCAGCTGCAGCGTGTGCGGGCCGCGGTCGCCGAAGTCGAGGCCGATGAAGCTCAGCGTGGTCTTCTTCGTCTCCAGGTCCTCGCGCTTGAAGCCGATGCGCGACTCGTCGATGGGCTTGCCGTCGAGGGTGAGCGTCATCGCCAGGTAGGAGAGCCCGCGGACCTGCACCGAGGCGACCCGGTCGGGGAGCAGGTCGCCCTCGAGGGGCGAGAGGATGCCGTCGGGGCGCGGCGCGGCGACAGGGCCCTTCGCCGGAGCGGGCGCGGCCAGGCCCGCGGGCTGCGCGGCGGGGGCGCCAGTAAATGTATTACCTGCTGCAGCGCCAGCGGCCACCGCCGTCTGCGCAGGGGCCGGTGCGCGCTCGCCCTGCACGGCGGTCGAGGTCGCGCTCGCGGCCTGCTCCCCGGCGGCTGCGGGAGCGGAAGCGGCGGAGCCTGACATCGGCGCGGCCGTCTCGGCGACCGCGGGAGCGGCGGAGGAGCTTGCGCCGCTCGCGGCCGCGCCTGGCGGAGTCGAGGTGGTGGTGACCCCCGGCTCCAGCCTGGCCGAGGTCGCGCTCGCGCTCGACCGCGCGGCCTCCCCGGCCGGCACCAGCAGCGCCTCGGGGGCGGCGGGGGAGATCGAGACCGCCTGCTCCCAGCTCTTGTCCTTCACTGACTTCAGCACCGTGCGCATGTCCTTGGTGGCGGCCTTCGCCTGGACTTCCACGCGCCGGTTGAGCGCCTTGCCGTCCTTGGTCTTGTTGGTGGCGATCGGGTCGAGCTCGCCGCGGCCGACCAGCTCGAGCTTGTCCTCGGCGAGGTGCAGCCGCTCGTTCAGGTAGCGGGCCACGCTCCCCGCGCGGGCCAGCGAGAGGGCGGCGTTGTCCTTGAAGATCTTGGTGGCCTTCCCGCGGATCTTGTCGCCGTCGGTGTGGCCGATGACGAGCACCTTCTCCGGGTTGACCTTCAGCAGCGTCTCGGCGAGCTGGTCGAGCTCCTTGCGGTCGGCGTCGGAGAACTTGTCGGAGAGCACCGCGAAGTGAGGCCGGATGACCAGCTTGAGCGGCTTGCTCGCGTCCTCGAGCGTGGTCTGCAGCACGGTCTCAGCGGCCGGGGTGCGGACCTCCGCGCCGTCGGGTCCACGCCCGGAAGCAACCGCCTGCACGGGGCCCGTCGACTCCGGCGCCCCCTCGGTGGTGGCGGCCTTCAGCGTCACCTTGCGCGCGCCCGTCTTGGGCGCGGGCACCTTGAAGGTGAGCGTCTGCCCGTCCACCACGGGGTCGAAGGCGGGCGCGCCGTCGAGCAGCGCGCTGCCCGGCGAGTAGCGCACGCCCGGGGGCAGCGTCAGCACCAGTGTCACCAGGGCGTCGCCTTCGGCCGCCCGCTCGGTGCGCAGCGTCGCCTCGAGCGTCACTTCGAGCCCGCTGGTCTGCTGCGAGAGCGCGACGCCCAGGGCGCCCGGGGGCCCGGCGGGCTTGGCGACCGGAGGGGGCGGCGGCGCTGGCTTGGGGGGCGGCGGCAGCGGAGGAGGAGGCTGAGGCGGCGGCTCCTTCTTCGGCGGCGCCTCCAGGTGGAAGTCGGCGCGCCAGAGCGTGTCGCCCTGCACGTCGACGAACTGCGAGAAGGCGCGGCCTGCGAAGCGGTCGTTCTGCGTGCAGGAGACCGCCTTCCAGCCCTCGGGCAGCGAGTCGAGGTCGAGCTGCACCACGTGCAGGCCCGCGCGCACGCCTTCGAAGTGGAAGAGGCCCTGCTTGTCGGAGAGCACGAAGGTGCCGTCCTCGAGCAGCACCCGCACGCTCTCCACGCCCTCGGGGCCGACGCCGTCGCGCGCGTCGCAGGGCCCGGTGGTGACGCGGCCGAGGATCAGGCTGCGGGTGGAGAAGAAGTCGTCGCCCACCATCACCAGCGCGCGGGCCACGTTGGAGGTGCTGCCGCCCGCGCCGGTGGCGGTCGCGAAGTTGACCGCGGTCTGCCCCACCGTCGCCGCGGGGCCCACGTCGACGGCGAAGCGGATGTTGCTGGTGGCGCCCGAGCCGAGCGGCCCGAGCACGAAGGTGAGCGTGCGGCCGTCGCGCGAGATGTCCGGGTCGGCCGCGACCTTGCCGTCGATGTTCGTCGAGCCCTTCTGGTAGCGGAAGCCCACCGGCAGCGTGTCGACCGCGCGGATGCCGGCGCCCGTGACTGCGGCGTCGGTGTTGGTCACGGCGATCAAGTACGAGAGGAAGTCGCCGGCCCCGACCCGGTCCTTGCTGGCGGTCTTGGTCACCCAGAGCGCGACGTGCGCCGGGTCGATCGGCACGTCGATCTGCGCCACCACCGGACCCGGGTTCAGCTCGAAGATCTCGCCGCGCGAGCCCGCCACCGTCAGCGCGAACGGCGCGCCCGGCAGGGTCTGCAGCGTGGCGTCCGGCACGATCGACGGGGCCGAATATCCCGGCGGTGATTTGACGACATATCGATATCTACCGGGCGAGAGGAACGGGAAGCGGAACTCTCCGGGCCCGAACACCTGCGAGCGGCCGGCGCCGTCCACGATGGTGGCGCCGGTGGTGAGGGTAGAGGGGAACGGGCTCTGGCCGTCGTCGGAGAGCGCGGTCGCGGGCTGGCCCGTGGCGGCGTCGACCACCGTCACCTCGGCGCCGCTGACCAGCTGCCCGCTGTAGCTGTCGATGACGCGGCTGATGGCGTCCACCAGCGCCGCGGCAGAATCGACCTGCACGGTGGTGATCGGGTCGACGTACCGCGCCAGCAGGACGCTCTTCTCCACCACCTCCAGCACGCCCGAGTAGTTGTGGACGGCGCCGCTGGTGGCCTGCGTGCGCCGCAGGCCGCTGAAGGCCACCCGGGCGCTGGGCAGGTAGCCGATGAAGACGCCCGACGACGGGGCGTCCTCGGTCACCTGCACCAGCTCCTTGTCCCCCGTGATCGTGTCGGTGATGGAGACGAACACCGACTCGCGGACCGCCGGGTCGCGGTTCTGGTTCTGGTCGTAGAGGCGGACGAAGACCGGGTCGCCCTGGTGGTAGAGCCCGGTCGGGTGGAGGGGGAGTGGAGCGGAGAGATCGAGGGGGCGCGTGCGCCCGGTGGGCAGGGGCAGCGGCAGGGCTTGCGACGTGTCCTGCGGCCCCGGCCCGGTTCGATAGAGGCCCGGCACCACCGACTCGAGGTCGGCGGAGGGCAAGGTCGGTGCATAGGTGACGAACTCGATGCGGGCGGGCAGCGCTTCGGCCGCCGTCACTGTCGCCGGGTCGGAGACGACGGGCTCGCTGAGCTCTGCTGCGGTGACGCTCGCCACGTTGACGATCCGCGTCCCCGGAGGCGCCTGTACAGGGGCGCCGACGGCGGAAGTCGCGGACGCGGCGCAGACCAAGACCATCGCGAACCCGAAGCGCAGACAAGGCACCGCCACCGGCCGCCATCCACGAGGGATGGAGCGCGATGAAGCGGTGCCTTGGCTGCAGGCCCCTTGCCCGGCCGTCAATCCGGGCGAGAGTCGCTGCTTGCGGGAGCGCATCAGTCTCTTGGTGCTCTCAGCGGGTCATCAGTTGATGGTGACCTGGAAGAACAGCACCAGGACTCCGGCCGCCGCGACCGTTCCCGACGCCGGCGTGTAGGTCACCGTCGCGCCCGAGATGGTGTAGCCGCCCGCGTTGTCGGTGAGGCCCGTCGCCGCCCCCGAGTAGAGCGTCGCGCTCGCGGTCGCCGTCTTCCCCGTGCCCGCCTTGTAGGTGAGGAACTGGGGGATCACGTCCTGGAACGAGACCGAGGTCGCGCTCGAGGTGCCGGTGTTGCTGGCGGTGATCTTGTAGGTCAGCGTGGTGCCCGGCGCCGCCTGCGGGTTGCTGGTGTAGGTCACGCCGCCGTCGGTGGAGACCTGCTTGGTGACGGTGAGCGTGGGGCGGTTGACCGTGACCACGGTCGGCGTCCCCTGCGTGCCCACCGGGTTCGGCGCGGTGTTCGAGGTGACGGTGGTGGTGATGGTGCCCGTGCCGCTGGTGCCGGTGGTGACCGAGCCGGGGGCGACCACGACGGTGAACGTCTTCTGCTCCGGAACCACCGCACCGAGGACGCCCGCGGTGCCCGCGATGGGCTTGTCGAGGGTGAGGGTGGCGAGGTTCGTGCCCGGGCTCTTGACGATGGCGGTGACCGTATAGGTGTTGCCGCCGATCACCACCAGGCTGCCCGTGCCCACCGCGCCCGGCACCAGGCCGTTGATGGAGGCGTTGGAGACCACGCCGTCGTAAGGCACGGTGATGGTGGTGGCGCCGATCGGCGCCGCCGAGGCGAGCGAGGTCGCGCCGAGGCTGATCGACGTGGACGAGGGGGTCGCGGTGCCGCCGGTGATGTTGGCGAGCGCGTCGGCCGAGGCGATGGTGTAGGTGTCGGGGCCGTTCGCGGAGGTGGTCACCGTGTAGACGAGCGTGGTGTTCTGGCCCTGGTTCGTGCTCACCGCGGCAGGCGACGAGACGTTGGGGGCCGAGGGCACCAGCGCCACCGTGACCAGCGCGGCGGCCGAGACGACCGGCGTCTGGGCGACGCCGCCTGCGTCGTTGAAGCTGACGGTGGCGGTGTTGGAGATGGTGGTGTTGGCGGCGGTCCCCGAGGTGAGCGCCTGCGCGGGCAGCGCGAACAGCGCGGCCACGAGCGGTAGCGCCCAGAGGGGTGGGATTGTGTGGTTTCGGACAATCGATTT
>JAYWAO010000211.1:0-2004 GCA_043782365.1 Deltaproteobacteria bacterium | reverse complement strand
GTCGAGCCCTGTGGACCGGTGAAGCCCTGTGGACCGGTCGAGCCCTGCGGCCCGGTGAGGCCCTGCGGACCCGCCGGTCCCTGCGGACCGGCCGGTCCCTGCGGACCCGCGGGGCCGGTGGCAAACCCGACGAACGTGAGGGACCCGCTAGCGGGGTTCAGTACCTGTGGCTTGCCGCCCACCAACCAGTTGAAGTCGACGCTGCCGACGAAGGCGGTGCTCAGCTTGGGGGCGATCAGCACGTCCACCGAGAAGCTGTCGCCGACGGCCAACGTCTGCGAGGCCTGCGTGCTGCGCTGGTAGGTGAGCGTCACCGTGTTGACGGTGCTCGAGATGACGAAGTCGCTCGAGGAGAGCACGCGGCCCGCGGTGTGGGGCGAGACCAGCGTGCCGGAGGGGACGGTGACCACGAGGTCGCCGACGCCGGCGTCGAAGGTGAACTTGAAGGTGTCCCCGAGGAAGACCGTGCCGGAGGTGGTGGTGCGCACGGTGAGCAGGACGTCGCTCTGCTTGCCGGCGCTGAACACCTTCGGCTCGGCATCGAAGATCAGCGTCATGATCGACTGCGCGGCTGCGCCGCTTGCGCAGAGCAGCGCCAACATCGAGCCAGCCATGGACACGCGTGACTTGGTCTGCATGCTCTCCCCCGAGATGACAGGACCGATCGGATACCAGGGGAATTGACGGCCGCCAAGTCGATCAATTGCGTATGCTTGGGACGAATAACAGTGGCATTGCAGCTCTGCAGAACGGGCGGGGGCGCCGCCCGAGCGGGTCACCGTCGCCGGCCACGCCCCGGCAGAACCAGTCCGAGCGCGGCGGCGCCAGGTCGGGCAGAGTGGCGGGATGAACCGCGCCCTCCTCTGCGCCCTGCTGCTCGTCTCCTCGTCCGCCTGCTTCAACGCCTGCGCCCTGCGAGCCCGCGCGGCCCCCGACGCGCCCGGCGGCGGCGCTGGCCCTGCGCCCGAGCACGCGGTCCGCTTCGCGGTGGTGGGCGACTTCGGCGTCGACGATGCGCGCGAGGCCGCGGTGGCGAAGACCATCGCGAGCTGGGGTCCGGCCTTCGTGGTGACCACGGGCGACGACAACTACCCGGACGGCGAGCGGGCCACCATCGACAAGAACGTCGGCAAGCACTTCTCCGCCTTCATCGGCCACTACCAAGGCGCCTTCGGGAAGGGCAGCGAGCAGAACCGCTTCTGGCCCACGCCGGGCAACCACGACTGGCGCGGCAAGGAGGGGCTGCAGCCCTACCTCGACTACTTCACGCTCCCGGGCAACGGCCGCTACTACGAGGTGGCGCTGCTCGGCGGGAAGGTCCACCTCTTCGCGCTCGACTCCGACTCGCGCGAGCCCGACGGCGCCACCATCGACTCGGCGCAGGCCCGCTGGGCAGAGGCGGCGATGAAGGCCTCGACGGCGTGCTTGAAGGTCGTCGCTTTCCACCACGCCCCCTACAGCTCCGCGCGGCACGGCTCGACGCTCGGCATGCGCTGGCCGTTCAAGGAATGGGGCGCGGACGTGGTCTTCAGCGGGCACGACCACGCCTACGAGCGGGCGGAGGCGGGCGGCCTTCCCTACGTGGTGACGGGCCTCGGCGGCGCGGGCACGTACGAGTTCCATGCGGCCATCCCCGAGTCGAAGGTGCGCTTCAACGACGACGTCGGCGCGACCCTGGTGACCATCACCGAGGGGCAGGCGGCGATCGAGTTCTGGACCGCGGGCGGCGTGCGCGTGGATCGGCTCGAGCTGAAGAAGGAGTGCCTCTAGCTACAGGTTGTCCGGAAATTCTCGCTGCCGCTCCCGCACCCGCGCCCCGGCTCTTAGAGCCGGCATGCAGGAACCCTCTTCCCCAAGGCGTTCTCTGCCTGAAGTCTCCCCTCATTTCCATCGGCGGCGATGGACGGCTGGCCATTCCCAAGCCGGAGCGCCGGGCATGCCCGGCGCTCCTGCCTGGTGCGCGAAGCTGAATGGCCCTCCAAGTTCCGGGAGTAGGAATTACCG
>JAYWAO010000210.1:0-5630 GCA_043782365.1 Deltaproteobacteria bacterium | reverse complement strand
GCGCGCTCCCGGAGTCAGGCAGCATCCGGAACGCGGTCACGCCGAGCAGGAACGAGAGGAAGATGACCCCCAGCGCCACCGTGAAGAGCCAGTGGCGCGGCAGCTTCTTCCCGAGCAGGCCGCAGATGACGGCGCCGCAGAGGGGGAGCAGCGGGATGAGGTGGAGCCAGCCTTGTTCCATTGGAGAAGTCCTTTAGTCCGTCCCGCGGGCCGTGCAGACAAGGCCCGCGAGTGACGCGCAGCGGAGTTACAGCTTGAGCGTGTCGAACTCGTCGGCGTTGACCGAGGTGCGGCTGCGGAAGGCTGCGATGACGATGGCGAGGCCGACCGCCGCCTCCGCCGCCGCGACCGCGATGACGAAGAAGACCGCCGCGTGCCCGGTCATCAGGGCAGCGGCCGGCCTCACCACCAGCGGGAAGCGCGAGAAGGCGAGAAACGTGAGGTTGACCGCGTTGAGCATCAGCTCGATCGACATCAGGATGATCAGCGCGTTGCGCCGCAGCACCACGCCGGCCGCGCCGAGCGCGAAGAGGATGGCGGCGAGCACCAGGTAGTGGACCGGGCCGACCATCAGATCTTCCCCTTGGCGACCACGACGGCGCCGACGACCGCGACCAAGAGGAGCAGCGAGGTCAGCTCGAACGGCAGCACCGAGTGGAGGTAGATCGCGCGGCCCACCGCCTTCAGCGAGCCGAACTGGTAGCCGTCGACCATCTTGCCCGCGAGGTCGGTGACCCGGCCCGAGTAGAGCGGCGAGAGCGTGCGCCAGGCGATGGCGCCGACGAAGGCCACCACCGCCGCGAGCCCGATGCCCTTCCAGGCGGTGAGCTTCTGCTGGCCCAGCTCTTCGTCCTTGAGGTTGAGGAGCATGATGACGAAGACGAAGAGCACCATCACGGCGCCGGCGTAGACCATGACTTGGAGAATGGCGATCAGGTGCGCCGCCAGCAGGATGTAGACGCCGGAGAGGAAGAAGAAGCAGGCCACCAGGGACATCGCGCTGTGCACGGGGTTGCGCTGGAAGATCACCTGCGCGCCCGTGAAGACGATGCCAAGGGCAAAGATGTAGAAGAGGACGGTCTCGGCCATTGCGCGCTCCCTAGCCCTTGACCAGCATGTCGAAGTCGCCGCGGAACTTCTCGATGAAGCTCTTGACGGGCATCGCCGCGCCGTCGGCCAGCGCGCAGATGGTCTTCTGCTCCATCTGCCGGGCGATCTGGTGGATGTTGTCGACGTCCTTCTTCTCGCCGTGGCCCGCGATCAGCTTGTCGAGCAGCTTGGAGAGCCAGCCCGTGCCTTCGCGGCAGGGCGTGCACTGGCCGCACGACTCGTGGGCGTAGAAGCGCACCACGTTGGCGAGGCAAAAGGCCATGTTGACCGACTGGTCGAGGTAGATCACCGCGCCCGAGCCGGCCATGGTCTTCTTGGCCTTGAGCGTGTCGAAGTCGGAGGCCCAGATGGCCTCTTCCGCGGTCATCACGGCAGACGACGAGCCGCCGGGGATGATCGCCTTCAGCGTCGAGCCCTCGCGCATGCCGCCGCAGTAGTTCTCGAGGAGGTCTTTGAAGTTGATGCCCATCGGCGCTTCATAAACGCCCTGCTTCTTCACGTGTCCGGAGACCGCGTAGAGGCGGGTGCCGCCGTTCTTCGGCGCGCCCACGCCCAGGCTGTCGAAGTACGCGGCGCCCTTCTCGATAATGATCGGTAAGTTGGCGAGCGTCTCGACGTTGTTGACCGCGGTGGGCTGCTTCCACAGGCCGCCGCCCGCGTTGGCCGGGAACGGCGGCTTGAGGCGCGGATAGCCCTTGCGGCCCTCGAGCGACTCGAGCAGCGCGGTCTCCTCGCCGCAGATGTAAGCGCCGCCGCCCGAGACGACGTGGACGTCGAGGTGGTAGCCCGTGCCGAGGATGTCCTTGCCGAGGTAGCCCTTGGCGTACGCCTCGTCGATCGCCTGCTGCACGCGGGCGATCGGGCCGTCCTTGAACTCGCCGCGGCAGTAGACGTAGCTGAGGTGGCAGTCGATGGCGAAGCTGCCGATGATCAGGCCCTCGACGAACATGTGCGGCGACCACTCGAGGATCGCGCGATCCTTGAACGTGCCGGGCTCGCCCTCGTCGGCGTTGATGACGAGGTACTTCGGGAAGCTCGTCTCCTTGCGGACGAACGACCACTTGAGGCCCGTGGGAAACCCGGCGCCGCCGCGGCCGCGGAGGCTGGCCTTGATCACCTCGTCGACGATCGCCGCGGGCTGCATCTTCAGCGCCTTCGGGAGCGCCTGGTAGCCGCCGCCCGCGAGGTAGGTGTCGAGCGCCCAGGAGCGCGGCTTGTCCCAGTCGCGCGAGAGGATGCGGTGCGGCCCGATCTGCGGCTCGGGCTGGATGGGCTTGAACACGTCAGCCATGGTCGTGGGCCCTTCCGGTGTCGTGGTTGGCCGGGAACTCTGCCTGCGTGTTGCCCGGCTCGCTCTTGAGCTGCTCGACCAAGGCGTCGAACTTCTCCTTGGTGAGGTTCTCGCAGGGGCGGAAGTTGTTCACCAGCGCAGCGGGAGGGTAGCCGCAGCCCGCAAGGCAGGTGGT
Source organism: Deltaproteobacteria bacterium (assembly GCA_043782365.1). Lineage (GTDB taxonomy): Bacteria > Myxococcota > Myxococcia > Myxococcales > 40CM-4-68-19 > CAIWCD01. The sequence continues at coordinate 3,054 of JAYWAO010000210.1, read as the reverse complement.
CTCGCCGATGGAGAAGTGGCCGTCCTTGGTGATCTCGCCGGGTCGGATGCCGAGCTTCTGCTCGGCGTACTTGAGCAGGTCTTCGGAGCCGCCCAACCAGCAGGACACCGAGTTGCAGACCTCGATGTGGTGCCGGCCGACGGGCTTGAGCCGGTACATCGTGTAGAAGGTCGCGACCTCGCGCACCCGCGGCGGCGGGATGTCGAGCCGGAAGCCCACGTACGCCATCGCCTGCTCGGGCAGCCAGCCGAGCAGCTCTTGCGCGAGGTGCAGCACGGGGAGGAGCGCGGAGCGGCGGCGCTCGGAGGGATACTTGGCGACGGCCTTCTCGAACTCACTGTCGAAGCGCGACTGCTGCTCCGAAGAGAAGGGCGACGGCGCAGGACCGGCGGGGCGCGTCAAGGGGATCATCGGGCGCGGACAAGTAGTGCGATCCATCCGAGGTGTCAAGGAGCGGAGCGGGCCCGGGCGAGGTGACGCACCCGGGGAGGTCTTAGGTGGCAGCCCTGGCCGACGCGCGCGCGCCCTCGCCAGCCGGTCACAACGCAGCGCAGTACGGTCAACCATTGGAAGCCGATTCCAAGCCGCACCCACTCGCCAAGCTGCTGTCGGGCCCGGCGGCCGGAGCATTCAGGGCGAGGTCCTGGTGCGAGGCTTGATAGGTTGGCCGGCTCCGCAGCGTTGGCCCTTCCAGGAGCACTTCTTGCGCTTTTCCAGCCTTCTTCCCGTCTCGACTGCCCTCCTCCTCGCGCTCTCGGCCTGCTCCTCAGAGCCCGCGTCGCCCTCGTTCTCCGACTTCTACGGCCAATACCTGGCGGCCGCCGGCACCGTCGCGGTGTGCGAGCTGGGCTTCGCGCCGGAATATGCGCTCGCCCGCGTGCGCAACGAGGATAGGATCCACCTGCTCCCCGACGCGTCCAAGGCCATCAGCTCGGGCCGGGTCAAGTTCGACTCTGCCAAGGCGCAGAGCTGCCTGCGGCAGCTCCAGACGCCCTCGACCTGCTGGGGCGCCGCCGTGCAGGCGCTCCCGTCGATGGCCGCCACCGCCGACTGCGCGACCCTGCTGCAGGGAGCGGTCGCAGCGGGCGGCGCTTGCTACTCCCCCCAGGACTGCGTGAGCGGCCAGTGCGCCACCTGCCCGTCCACCTGCGGCGCCGCGACCGTCCTGGCCGAGGGCGCAGATTGCTCCGGGCGGAACGTGGCCTGCCCGCAGGGCACCAAGTGCGAGCTGGCAGAGGGCGACACCTCTAAGTGCGTCCGGAACGGCGCGATGTACTCTTATTGCAGCTCGAACCACGACTGCGCGAGCGGGCTTGCCTGCGTGAGAGGGTTTGGTGGACACGGACCGCCGCTCTGCTCCACGCCGATCGCAGCGGGGGCGGGCTGCCTCATCTTGGATACGGGCAACTCCTGCGCCAGCGGCCTGTGGTGCCAGCCCTCCTCGAGCGGGTCCTCCGATGGCACCTGCGCCGCGCAGGTCGACGCGGGCGCCACCTGCACCTCGGTGCAGTCCCTCTTGGTGGGCATCGCCTCGCCGCAGTGCAAGGGCAACCAGATCTGCGCGGGCCTGGTCCTCGACTCCAACGGCGGCGTGACGACCCCGGGCCACTGCGACGTCCCCCACGACGTGGGCGGCGCCTGTACGGCGACCGGCTCCTCGGCCACGCAGGGCTGCTACTATGGGCTCGTCTGCGACGGTACCAACCACTGCGCCGCGCTGCCCAAGGCGGGCTCGCCCTGCGTCCTGCGACTGGGGACTCGCGTCTGCGATCCGGCGGCTTGGTGCGACAACGCCGGCAACTGCCAGGCGCTCAAGAGCGATGGGTCGGCGTGCGCCTCGTACAAGGAGTGCGCCTCGGAGTTCTGCCCTTCGACGGGCCTCTGCACGACCAAAGCGGTCTGCGACGGGCCGTAGCGCGCCGCCCCCTCGTGCCTGCTGCTCACAGCGGCCTCGCCTCGCTTGCCGGACGAGGCCGCTCGCCGTCGATCCATCCCCGCCCCGCCGTGGTATGCGGTGCCCCCTCAAGAACGGCAAAGGGACAGGGTGCACCATGGAAACCGCGTTCGATGAAGAGTCGTTGCTCGCCAAAGTCCGGCCGCTGGACGTCAAGCAGCGGGCGGCGTTCCTGCTCTCGATCGCCGAGCGGATGAAGGGCAACTACCTCGCCTTCAAGAAGGAGCACAAGGCGGGCGACCCGAAGGCGCTCGAGGACGCGCTCGCCTCGGGCTGGCGGTTCGTCGCCGGCGGCGAGGTGCACGAGAAGGCGATCGAGTCGGGCATCGAGCGCTGCGAGGGCGCCGCGCCCGACACCGAGGAGTTCGACTCGATCTACGTCTCGCCCGCGCTCGACGCGGCCTCGTGCTGCGGATTGGTGCTGGAGCTCGTCCGCGACAACGACCCGGAGCTGGTCGTCGACGGCGCCTCGCTCGCGCGCGACACCATCGACCGCTACATCACCGAGAAGGACGACCTCGACCCCTCGGAGGCGCGCTTCGAGGAGCGGATCCTCGAGCACGCGCTGATGCAGGGTGAGCTGAAGCGGCAGCGTGAGGACGTGGAGGCGCTGGTGAAGCAGGAGATGGACGCGCAGGGAGTGGCGGACCTGGAGCGGCGCTGGCGGAACCCGAAGAAGAGCAACCTGGGGCTGTAGCGCGGGCATGTCAGACCCCCCTGCTACCTTGCTCACGCTGTTATTTCGCGGCGGCAAGGGGCGGGGATGGGCGACCACGATCAACTCTTCAAGCGGGCCTTCCGTGTGCCCGCGAACGCAGCGGGCGAGCTCGCGGCGGTGCTCCCGGCTGACGTGCTCGCGGACCTCGACCTTGATTCGCTGGAGGCCCTGCCCGGCGACCATGTCGACTCCCGGCTCGGAGAGCGCTTCGCCGACGCGCTCTTTCGCGCGCGCTTCCGGGGGGCCGAGGGGTACGTCTTCTTTCTTCTCGAGCACCAGAGCAGCGTGGACGCCTGGATGCCCCTGCGCGTGGTGGAGGAGATGGCGCGGATCTGGCGCGAGCTACAGCGGAGCGCGCCCGAGCGGAGGCTCTTGCCGCCCA
>JAYWAO010000209.1:0-15504 GCA_043782365.1 Deltaproteobacteria bacterium | reverse complement strand
GGGCATTCGGGAAGCCCCGTCCGGGTCTGGTACGGGAAGTCCCCGCCAGCATTCGGGTCCCAAAGGATAAGCCCCGTCAGCATTCGGGTCCCGGCGGGGAAGACCCACGTCCGGAGCCCCGGCATTTGCCGGGGCTCCTGATGGGGGTGAACCGCTTCGGTGTCTCCCTCTTCGGGCTACCTCTTCGGCCTACCTCTTCGAGCTACTCCCTTTCGGGGTCACCTCCGCCGCCCTTGCCACCGCCTGTGCTTTCACGGCCCCAACCGCCTTTCAGTGTGCTACCAGCAAGCCGCCATGCACCTCCCGTCTCGCCTCGCCCTCCTCGCCGCCGCGCTCTGCGCCGTCTCCGCCTGCAAGCAGGAACCGGATCCGCTCGACGAGCACCGCAAGGCCTGCCGCGAGCTCGACGCGTCGAAGTCGCTCCGCGCCGGCCTCACCGTCGAGGAGTGCGCCAAGGAGCTGAAGGCGACCGCCGAGGCGCGCGACCCCGCCCGCCGCGCCGAAGAGCTGACCCAGCGCCTGGCCGCGCTCGTCATCGCCGGCAAGTCGGGCACCGACGCCACCCAGCGCCAGGAGCTGCGGGACACGCTCGCCGCCGTCCAGGGCCTCGGCAAGCCCGCCGTGCCCGCCCTGCAGCAGCGGATGACGGGGAGCCAGGACCCCGACCTGCGCATCGCGGTGGCCAGGGCGCTGGTCAACATCTGCGGCGAGGACTGCGCCCTGCAGAGCTACTCCTGCATCGTCCCGGCCCTCCTCGAAGGGACCACCACCGACAAGCCCGCCGAGGTGCGGCTCGAGTCGATCAAGGGTCTGGCGCGCTGCACGGGCCAGGGCTTCGGCGACGACCCCCCGGCCTGGCGCGCGTGGTGGTCACAGCAACCGCAAGGCCAGCCGAAGAAGTGACGCATCTTTCTTGACCAACGACGCAAAACGCCTCTAACGTCCAGACGCCGCGCCTCGTTAATTCTGCTGCGGCTCCCCTCTTTTGCTTCAACAAGGTGGTTACGGCCATGGGTGAAGAAGGAAGTCCGAAAACTGAGATGATCAACCCGGCCCTCCTCGATGGGGTGTCGGCGAACTTCATCGTCAAGGGGCCGTCGGGCGTCGAGAAGTCCTACCCGATGCGGCAGCTGGTGATGACCATCGGCCGCTCCGACCAGTGCGACATCTCGGTGAAGGACGGCTCGATGTCGGGCCGCCACGCAGAGGTCAGCAAGATCTCCGGCGAGATCCGCGTCAAGGACGCCGGGTCGGCGAACGGCATCTGGCTCAACGGCGAGCGCGTCGAGGACGCCGAGCTGTTCGACGGCGACGTCATCCGCCTCGGCCAGACCTCGATCCGGGTCGACGTCGTCGGCGGCAAGAAGCGCCCCGACACGGGCATGAACCCGAAGATGCTCGCCGGGCTCATCGGCGGCTTCGTGGTCATCCTCATCCTCGGCATCACCATCGCCGTGGTGATGAAGAAGAAGGCCCAGAAGAAGGCCGACGTCGCGGCCGTGCAGAGCTTCATCGCCCTGGCGCGCGAGAACCAGAAGTCCAAGCCCTGCGTGGCCGTGGTCGACAAGGTCGGCGACATCGCGCGCACGCTCAACGGGCTCCCCAAGGGCACCTGCTCCAGCCCGCCCAAGGGTGAGGACGTCAAGAAGATGGTCAACGGCTACAAGGAGCTCGGCAAGAGCTGCGAGCGCGTGGTGACCTCGCTCAATGAGCAGTTCGCCAAGCAGGTGGCGACCGAGACCACCGGCCTGCAGGGCTTCACCGACTCGGTGGCCGACGCGGGGATCAAGACCAAGCTCGACGAGGCGAAGGAGGTCATCGAGAAGCGTCACGCGGTGACCACCAACTTCATCTCCGACTGGAAGAAGCTCGCGCTGGCGACCACCTCCTACTCGGTCCAGGCCGAGGCGGCCTTCGCCCAGGGCAACAAGGGCTTCTGCGCGCAGGTCGACAAGGGCCTCCAAGTCAAGAGCGCCACCGAGATCATGCAGGCCTGCACCAAGAGCTTCGAGACGGCCAAGAAGGAGATCGAGGACAAGCTCAAGGAACTCGAAGACAGCGTGGGCGGCGGCGGCGGCGACGCTCCTCCGGCCGAGTAATACACTTGGTCCTCTGGACTCTGGGCGCGCTCGCGATCACGCTGATCGCGGGCGCGCTCTCGTTCGGGCTCTGGAAGGCGCGGGCGCTCCGGCTGCGGCACGAGCGGGTGCTGGCAGCGCGGATCGCAGCGCCCGATGAGGCCGCAGAACAAGCTACCGAGAAGATCTTCCAGTCGGCGGCCGCGCTCTACCACGGCACCCGCTTCCTCGACGGCGCGGAGCTGCTGCTGCCGGAGTGGCGCACGCCCTGCGTCGGCGACCTCTTCTGCACGGCCGAGGGGCTCTACCTGCGGCGCGAGACGGGCGGCCCGGAAGCCGGCGCGCTGCTCGGCTGGCCGATGGCCTGGATCGAGGAGGCGGCGCTGGTCCGCGCGCACGCGCCGCTGGCGGGCAAGGAGCTGCCTGCGCTGCGGCTGCGGTTCGCGCGCGGGGGCGAGGTGCTGGTCAGCGAGCTCTCGCTCAAGGGCGGGATGGAGAGCCTGGAGAAGCTGCGGCGCGAGCTGCACCTGCGCCAGGGCAGGGGGAACGCCGTGGAGCAGCTGCGCAGGTTCGTCGAGCAGGCGGCCGACTTCGGGCCCGGGCCGGGCGCTGCTGGCCCGCCGGCTGTCCCGGGCAGCGGGGACAAGACGTGACCCGGGTGACCGCGCTGGGCTCGGGCGACGCGTTCGGCGCCCTCGGCCGCGCGGGCTCCTGCTGGCTCGTCCGCGACGCGCTCGGCGCCGCGCTGGTCGACTGCGGGCCGGGTGTGTTGCAGGGCCTGCACCGGGCCGGCGTGCAGCCTGCGCAGCTCGCCGCGGTGCACCTGACCCACCTGCACGGCGACCACTTCGCGGGCTGGCCGTGCCTGCTCATCGACGCGATCTACCGGGAGCAGCGCACGGCGCCGCTCACCGTCACCGGCCCGCCCGGCACCGCCGCGCGGCTGCAGACGCTCTTTGCCGCCTGCTACGAGAGCGCGGCCGCCAAGCCGTTGCCCTTCGCGCTGGCGGTGCACGAGCTCGCTCCGGGCCAGTCGCGCGAGGTAGCCGGGCGCAGGGTGGAGGCGCTGGCCGCGCAGCACATGTCGCCGCCGTCGGTGGCGACCAGCCTGCGGCTCCACGGTCCAAAAGGGGTGCTAGCGTTCACCGGGGACACCGGACCGCACGCGGGACTCAAGGCGCTCGCAGAGGGCGCGCGGGCCCTCTTCTGCGAGTGCAGCGAGCTGGAGGCAGGCGAGGGAGAAAAGGCTGGAGAGCAAGGCCTTCGCAAGCACCTCGCCTGGAGCGAGCTGCGCGCGCTCCTGCCGGGGCTGGGCGTGAGGACCGTGGCCCTCTCCCACCTGGGCGCAGAGGCGCGGCAGGCCCGGCGCCGGATCGAATCCGAGGGCGAGGCGCTGGGGCTCGACGTCACCGTCTGCGACGACGGGACGACCATCCACCTCTCTTCGGACCAGGCTGCGAGCTAGCGGCGCTCCACCCCTCGCTGCCCGCGGCTCGCTGCCGCCTTTACAGGCGCTTGCCCACACGCTACAAGCGGCGCCCCATGGACGCAGACGCCCGGATCGCCCAGCTCGAGAAGGTGCTCGCCGCGCGCCCCGACGAGCCGTTCGCCCGCTATGCCCTGGCGCTCGAGCACCGCAGTCGCGGCGACCTCGCGACCGCGGCCAGCGCGCTGCAGGAGCTGGTGAAGCGCACCGCCAACTATGTGCCGGCCTATCTGATGCTCGGGCAGGTCTTGCAGCAGCAGGACCGCCTGGAAGAGGCCCGCGCCGCGCTGGCCGCTGGCCAGTCACAGGCCAAGGACAAGGGCGACAGCCACGCCTTGAGCGAGCTCACCTCGGCCCTCGTGGCGCTCGGCGGATGAGCCGCTCGCTTCCAGAGCTTCGCAGTTTCCCGGTTGAATCACCGACGCAGGTCTGACGTCACCCTTCTCGCAATAGGAGCCAACCAGATGCGCACGTTCCGCTCTCTCGCCCTCGCCACCGCCGCGCTAACCTCGGGGCTCGTCTCGGGCGTCGGCTGCGCCGCCGCGCGTCCGACCAGCTCGCGCGAGCTGCCCAACGCCGACCTGACCGGCTGCTACACCAAGGCCAAGCTGTACGGCAACCCGAACCTCAAGGGCACCGCCCAGCTTTATATGTACGTGGACGTCGATGGCGCCGTCCCGGCGGCCTGGTTCCACGACCGCCAGACCCTCGACGCCAACAACCTGCTGCTCTGCGCTAGCGACTATGCGACCTCCGCCAAGTTCGAAGGCGAGAAGGTTGACTACCTGCGGGGCACCAAGATCGACTGCACCTTCGGCGACGATGCCGTGCGCCTTGGCGCGACGGGCGTGGTCTGCACCAAGGAGCCCGTCGACCAGTCGGTGAAGTTCGACGCCGATGTCGCCAAGGCCACCCTCACCTTCGCGGGCTGGGCAACCCCGGCCGACAAGGGCTGGGGCTACTACTACACGCAGCAATACCCGCTGGCGCTCGCCGCCTTCAAGCAGGCGCTGGTCCTCAAGGCCGACGACACCAAGGCGCTGCGCGGCCTCGCGCAGACCCTCGCCGAGTCGGGCGGCGACCTGAAGGAGGCCCGCACCTCGGCCGAGAAGGCCGTCGGCATCGAGAAGTCGGCGGCCACGCTCGAGTCGCTCGTGCGCGTCTGCCTCAAGGAGAACGACGACGAGTGCGCGGTGAAGCACTTCGTCGAGGCGTCGAAGTCGCATGACACCCAGGCCCGGTCGTACGATCTGGCCGCGCTCAACGACGCAGCCAAGGCCGCCAACGCCCGCCTGGAGGCCGCCGAACAGAAGAAGATGGAAGAGGCCAAGAAGGCCGCCGAGGAGAAGCTCGCCAAGGAGAACCCCTGCTACAAGGAGACGGGGGCGGCCTGGGCGACCTGCACGGTCAAGCGCTGCTTCGGCGAGGGCTCGAAGGCCTACGCTGCCCAGATGAAGAAGCTCTCCGGCATCGACTACTCGGCCGGCGAGCCGATCACCGCCGAGGGCACCGCGGCCGCCACCATCGTCACCATCCCGCTGCGCGCGCCGGCTCCGAAGGCCGCGAAGGGCAAGAAGGCCGTCGCCCCGGAGAACAAGGACGCGGTCTGGAGCGTCACCGATGGCGCGATCACCTCGTACAAGGACAACGCATCGGCGTTCTACATCTCGAAGGACCACAACGCCTGCAAGCAGTAGGCACACAGGAGCAGACCCATGCGCGCAGCCCGCTTCGCCTTCGCCCTCTTCGCAGCAGCCTTCGCAGTGACGGGAGGGGCGCGCGCGGAGCGGCTGCCCATGCAGTCCGACGTCGACAAGTGCGCCAAGCGCGCAGCCGACTTCGGCGGTGACTCCGCGCTCCAGGGCACCGTCCGCCTGGAGCTGATGGTCCGCAAGACCGGGCAGGTCTACGCCGCGTTCGTCCACAGCACCAAGGGCATCGAGAGCAAGGTGCTGGAGAGCTGCTTCGCCAACGTGGCGGTGCTCTGGGCCTACCAGCCCGGCCCGGTCGACTACTTTGCACCGTACCCGCTCACGCTGGTCTCGGGCGGCTCGGACACGGGCGGCGCGACCGCCAGCTTCGGCGTCCACTCGGGCGCTGCCGCCCCTTCTGTGTTCATGCCGTCGTCGCAGCCCCAGGTAGAGCCGACCGAGCTCGACGAGAAAGTGGCGCAGGCCACCCTCGAGGTCAAGGAGGACTGCACCTCCGCAGAGCAGGGCCAGGCGCTGCTCGCGGTGCACAAGTATCCGGAGGCGATCACGCAGTTCCGCGCGTCGCTCGCCTCCAACGCGACCGATCCGCTGGCGCTGCGGGGCCTCGCGCAGGCGCTGGTCGAGAGCAGGGGGGATCTGACCGAGGCGCGCGCGGTCGCCGAGAAGCTGCAGTCGGCGGCAGCCGGCTCGGTGGTGGCCCCCGAGGCGATGCTGCGGGTCTGCGCGGCCCAGAAGGACGACCCCTGCGTCTTCGAGCAATGGAAGAAGGCGAAGGCGCAGCCCGACCTCGGCCTGCGCTCGCGCATCATCGCGGACCTGCAGCCGCTCGCGCAGGCCTCCGCCGACCGGCTGACCGCGGCCGCCAGGTCCCGCTCGGCAGGGCTCGCTCCCGTCGCGGGCGCGGGGTCCTCACCGACCGCAGCCACCGCGCCGGCCGCGCCCGCCGCCGACCCCTGCGCGACCGAGCAGGGCGACGAGAAGCAGGCTCTCTGCGAGGTGAAGCGCTGCCTCGAGGCGGGGAGCGTGTCCTACGCGAAGGAGCTGTCGCAGCAGAACGCCGTCGAGTACGTCGCGGGGGACTGGCGGATGAAGCCGGTCGGCCCCGGCAAGCTCCTGGTGACCCGGCCGATCGGCCCGAAGACCGGCGACGCCGCCAGGCACGACGCCATCTGGCTGGTGAAGCTGGGTGAGCAGTTCTCGATCGCGCCGTCGACCGCCGAGGCGAAGCAGATCACGCTGCGGTACAACGCCTGCGGTCGGAAGTAGCGCCGCGGTCGGTAGCGGAACGGCGCGGTCAGCCTCGGAACGGCGCTGCGGCTGGGGGCCCGGCCCGAGCGCAGCCCTCAGCGCAGCACTAGTGCTTCTTCTTGGCGACCGGCTTCCTTGAGTCACCCTTCGTCGCGGGCCTGGCGGCCTTCTTGGCGGTGGCCGTCCTAGCCGCTGGCTTGGACGCTGGCGCCTTGACCACCGCGGCCTTGGGCGCCGGCGGCCTGCTCGGGGCCTTCTTGGGTGCCGCGGCCTGCTTGCCCGCCGCCTTCTCCGGGACTGGGTTCGCCTTCAGCGGGCCGTGGTCGTGGTCGGGCGCATCGCCGTGCTGATGCGAGTGTTCGTGGCCGTGCGGGTGCCCATGGGTGTGCGCGTGCGCGGGCTCGTTGGCGGGGTCCCCGTCGCCGCCGAAGACGATGCCCTGGCCGGCGACGAACGACACCTCTGGCGCCCGGGCGAGCCCTGGCGGTGGGGTGGCGGCCTCGTCGTGCCCCACGCCCAGCGCGGTCTGCAGCGCTTCGACCGCCTCCTGATCGATGCGGCCCGCCTCCCGCGCCAGCCGCAGGCCCGCGAGCGAGAGCACCTCGTAGAGCGAGGCGGCGCGCCAGTCGAGGCCGACCAGCGCCTTGAGGTGCGCGGCCACCGTGCCCGCGTCTCCGCGGACGAGCGGACCCGTCAGGGCAGCGCCCGGCGTGCGCGAGGCGAGCGTCTCGATGGCGCCGCGGGCGAGCGGCAAGAGCGCGGCGCGCGCCTCCTCCTCGGTAGCCCCGGTGGCGGCGCAGAAGGCGCGCGAGGCCTCGGCGAACAGCGAGACCATCCCGCCGCCGGCGAGCACCGCGGCGGCGTGGTAGAGCGCGCGGTTGCCCGCGACGTGGATCGACGACATCCCGAGCGTCTGGGCGATCAGCTCGAGCTGCGCGGTGGCGATGGGGTCGGAGCCCTCGATGCCGCAAGCGGCGCCAGCGAACGCATCGGCGCGCGACCCCGGCGGCACCGCGCGCAGCGGGTGGATCGAACCGACCTTGGCCCCGGCGGCGCGGGCGGCGAGCAGCGGCTCGAGGTCGAGCGCGCCCGCGAGGTGCACCACCAGCTGCCCGGGGCCGATCAGGCGCTCCCGGGCGAGCTGCGTGCAGAGCGGCATCACCGCGGCGTCGGTCACCGCGAGGATGACCAGCTCCGCCTCGCGCAGTCCGCGCGGGAGCTGGCCCGTGCGCCACTGGGTGGTGCGGGCCGTGCGGCTCCAGGCGGCCACCACCCGGACCCCGGCGCTGCGCAGCGCGGGCTGCAGCACCATGCCCACCGCGCCCCCTCCGAGCAGTGCTGCGGTCCGCGGCAGTCGTGCTGCTTGGGCGTCGGTCACGGTTGCTCCCTCTTGAACTCCACTGCGGATGACCCGCCGGGGCCGGCGCAGGCGAGCAGGCGCTCACCGCTGCGGACCCGGCCGGCCAGGATCTCGTCTGCCAGCGGCGACTCGACCAGCCGCTCGATGGTCTGCCGCATCGGCCGCGCGCCCAGGGCTGGTTGATAACCTCCCGCGGCCACCAGCGCCTCGACAAGTCCGGGCCCCGTGCGGAAGGAGATGCGCCGCTCCTCCCAGAGCCGACGGGACGACTCGAGCAGGAGCAGCCGCGCCACCCGCGCTACCTCGTCGCGGGAGAGCGGGGCGAACACCAGCCGCTCGTCGAGCCGGCTCCACAGCTCGGGCGCGAACGAGGCCTTGGCCAGCTCGAGCGCGCGCTGCGCCTGCGGGTGCTGCGCGGGGGTGGGCGGGAGCGTCTGCGCGACGTCGGAGAGGGACGGGCCAGACGACGGCGCGGGCTCGCGATCAGCGAGGAAGCCCGCGGGGCGACCGCCGTTGCCGCCGAAGGCCGCCGCGCCCGCATTCGTCGTCAGCACGATGACGGCGGCGGTGAGGTCGACGCGGCGGCCGCGGCCGTCGGTGAGCTGGCCCTCGTCGAAGACCTGGAGGAGCAGCTGCAGGACCGACGGGTGCGCCTTCTCGGCCTCGTCGAGGAGGATGACGCACGACGGCCGCCTGCGCACGGGCTCGGTGAGCAGCCCGCCCTCGCCGTAGCCGACGTAGCCCGGGCCCGCGCCGATGAGCCGCGAGGCGCTGTGGGGCTCGGTGAACTCCGACAGATCGATGCGCACCAGCGCCGCGGCCGCGTTGTGCGTCCCCGAGGGGAACAGCTCCTCGGCCAACACCTTGGCGGTCTCGGTCTTGCCCACGCCCGACGGCCCGCAGAAGAGCAGCGAGGCGAGCGGCCGCTGCCCGGCGAACCCGGCGTGGTTGCGCCGCAGCACCCGGGTCAGCTGGCCCAGCGCCTGCTCGTGGCCGACGATCCGCTCGGAGAGCCGCCGCTCCAAGGTGAGGAACCGCTCGCCGTCGGGCTGCAGCAGCCGCTCCTCGGGGAGGCCGGCCATCCGCGAGACCGCGCGCGCGACGTCGTCGCGGGTGACCTCGGTGCGCCCTTCGCGCCGGGCCCGCGAGCCCGCGAGGTCGATCGCCGCGAACGCCTTGTCCGGGAGGAACCGGTCGCGCACGTAGCGCGCGGTCAGGCTGCAGGCGGCCTCCAGCGCGTCGTCGAGGAAGGACACTTGATGGTAATTTTGATAACGGGCTGCCGCGCCGCGGAGGATCTGGTGCGCCTGCCGGGGTGACGGCTCGCGCACCAGCACCGGGACGAACCGCCGCTCGAGGGCCGGATCGCCCTGGATGTGCTTGCGGAACTCGTCGTGGGTGGTCGCGCCGACACAGGGGAAGTCGCCGCGGGCGAGCGCGGCCTTCAGCTCGTTGGCCGCGTCCTGCGGGCCCTCGCCGGTGGCGCCGGCGCCGATCAGCATGTGCAGCTCGTCGATGAAGACGATGACGCGGCCGTCGGCCCGCTTCACCTCGTCCTTGATGCCGATCAGCCGCTCGGAGAACGACCCGCGCAGCGCGGTGCCGGCGACGAGGCCGCCGACGTCGAGCTCGACGACGATGCGGTCGAACGGGCTCCCAGGAGAGCCTTGGGCCAGGGAGGTGAGCCGCTGCGCCAGCCCCTCGACGATGGCGGTCTTGCCCACGCCGGGCTCGCCCACCAGCACCGGGTTGTTCGCGCGGCGCTTGCCGAGGATGTCGAGGACCTCCTCGACCTCGCTCTCGCGGCCGATGGCGGGGTCGAGCTCTCCGAGGGCCGCCGCCAGCGAGAGGTTGCGCCCGTGCGTGGTCAGCCAGGGAAAGTGGCGCGGGTCGAGCGCGAAGCGGGCGACGTGCGGGGGGGGCGCCTGCGTGCGCGGGCCCTGCGACGGCGCCGGCCCGCGCAGAGGCTCGGCGGCCAGCAGCCCCGACAGCAGCCGCTCGTCGCGCGGCTCGGCTTCGGGGCGCGCCACGGGGAGCTCGGTCACCGCCACGCGGGGCCCATGGGAGAGCGGCTGCGCCAGCGGCCCGCCGAGCGGCGCCGCGGAGGTCTGCGCCGGGAGCGGAGACGACAGGTGCGGCGAGGGGGGCAGCCCCGGCGGTGCGGAGCGGTGGAGTGCCCGGGCCGGCGTGCCCATCACCAGCCCCGGGGGGCGCCCGGGACCCAGCGGCGGCATGGGGGGCGGGCTGGTCCGGAGCGCGTCGCGCAGCGGGGCGCGGGGCGCGACCGGCGCCTGCTCTTCCGCGTCGCGCGGAGCCCGCTTGCGGACCCCGGCGGTCAGCTCCGCCAGCACCTGGGTACGCAGCGTCGAGAGCGGGGGCGCGCAGCGCTCGAGGACCTGCGCGGCGGCCGACTTCCCTAGCCGCGAGAGCCCGAGCAGGAGGTGGAGCGAGCCCGTCTCGGCGTGGCCGCAGCCGTCGGCGGTCTCGCGGGCGCGGGCGAGCGCCGCGTCCCACGAGCCGGCGGGCTCGGCGGGGGGGCCCCCGAGGCCGGCGAGCACCGTGAGCACGTCGTCTTCGCTGCAGCGCCGCTCGCGGAGCAGGCGGTCGGCAGGACCCGGCACGGTGAACATCGCGAGCAGGAGGTGGGCCGTGGAGCGGGGCTGCTGCACGGCCCCGGCGATGTCGTCCGCCTCGGCGGCGATCTGTTGAAGCTCCGCGGAGTCGATGGACATCGTGCGGCATCCTCGCTGAGGGGATCGCCCGGTGCAAGGGAGTTCGCGCTGCGCGCGTCCACAGTCGTTGGGGGCGACCCGCGCCCGGCGCCGGGCATGAGACCTTGCTACTTGCCCCCCTCCCTTGGTAGACGCCGCGCGTGCCTACCAAGCCCCTCACCATCGGCATCGCAGGCGGTACGGCCTCCGGCAAGACCACGGTCGCGCGGCGGCTGGTCGAGCGGCTCGCCGGCCACCCGGTGGCGTTCCTCGACCAGGACTCGTACTACCGCGACCTCTCGGACGTGCCGATGGAGGAGCGCAAGGCGTTCAACTTCGACCACCCCGACGCCTTCGACACCGCGCTCTTCTGCGAGCACATCGCGGAGCTGCAGGCGGGCCGGGCGATCAACAAGCCGATCTACAGCTTCACGCAGCACTCGCGCACCGACGAGAGCATCCGGGTGAGCCCGGGCGACGCCCTCATCGTCGAGGGCATCCTGGTGCTGGCGCTCGAGCCCGTGCGCAAGCTGCTCGACGTCAAGGTCTTCGTCGACTCCGACCCCGACGTGCGCGTCATCCGCCGCCTCTCCCGCGACATCAAGGAGCGCGGCCGCGACTTCGACGGCGTGGTGGAGCAGTACTTCCGCACGGTGCGGCCGATGCACTTCGGCTTCGTCGAGCCGAGCAAGCGCTACGCCGACGTGATCATCCCGCACGGCGGGAACAACGACATCGCGACCGAGCTCTTGACGGGCGTGGTGCGGCAGCGGCTGGGGTAGCGCGCTACTTGCGCACCACCTTCCCCTTCGAGTCGAGCTTGTACCCGCCGTCCAGCGCGGCCTCGACCTTCGGGGTATAGCCCTTCACGTCCCAGTGCGACTCGGCGAGCATCCCCGCCAGCGCGTCCTTGATGCGCTGGTTCTTCTGCTCGTGCGCGCGCAAGAAGGTCTGGATGAGCGGCTCGCGGCCCGCCTCGATCGAGGCCGTGGTCGCCGCGGCGGCGGGGTCGGCCGGCGAGGGCGCCCCAGCCGCGGGGAGGTCCTGCGCGGCCTGCACGGCGATCACCTCGGCGGCGGCGATCACCACCCCGTCGTCCATGTCGTCGAGGAAGGGCAGGGCGGCGGCGACCAGCTCCACGCCCTTGTGGGCGGCGGCCGCGTGGAGCAGCAGCACCTTCTTCTCGGGCACCCGCGCGTACTCGCCCGCGCACTTCTTGAGCGTCTCGACGAGGACCTTGACCACCTCGAACTCGGGCACCAGATCGCCCAGCGCCTTCAGCGGCCAGGAGATCTCGTCGCGGGTGGCGATGAACTTCTTGATCGACGGCAGCGCCAGCTCGCCCGCGTCGACGATCAGGTCGAGCGCGCGCTTCTTCTCGTCGTCGTCGGTGATGCCCGGGTCGATGCGGATGGTGAAGCGCATCAAGAGCGCGTCGATGGCCCCCTCGGAGCGCAGCTGGCCCAGCTCCTCGACCGCGCCCTGGCGGTTCTCGGGTGGCCCGAACTTCTCGATCACCTTCTTTTGCAGCTTGGCGACGCTGCGCGCAGAGCGCTCCGCTGCCGTGCCGCCGATGCCGAGCATGTCGAACAGACCCATCGAGACGATCCTTTGCAGCGGCGCCCTCTTCCAAGAGCGCTGGTGTGGTGCCGCTTGCTGCTGCCGGGCTTCACTCAGCGGCGCCGTGGACTATCACAGGCCGAGGTCGCGCCGCACGCTCTCGGTGTAGAGCTTCTCGAGGGCCGCGACCGCCTCGCGCGCCTCTGGGGAGTCGGGAGGGAGCTGGAGCTGCAGCTCGAGGTAGAGGTCGCCGCGGTCGCCCGTGCCGGCCTTGGGTGCAGGCAGGCCGCGGCCGCGCAGGCGCAGCTTGCGGCCGCTCTGGGAGCCCGGCGGGATCTTCAGCTTCACGTTGCCCTCGAAGGTCTGCGCGGTGACCTCGGCGCCGAGCAGCGCCTCGCCCACCGTGACCGCGAGGGGCATCGAGAGGTCGCGCCCGGAGACGCGCACCAGCGGGTGCGGGCGCAGCGAAATCTTGAGGTAGAGGTCGCCCGGGTTGCCGCCGCGGCTGCCCGGCGCGCCCTGGCCCGCGAGCCGCATCTTGGAGCCGGCCTCGATGCCCGCGGGGATCTTCAGCTTGATCCGCGCCTGCTCATACTCCTGGCCGCTGCCGCTGCAAGTGCCGCACGCGTCGTGGACCCGCCCCTCGCCGTGGCAGCGCGGGCACGGTCCGCGCAAGAGGCCGTTGTCGGCGCGCGCCTCGCCGCTGCCGTCGCACTCGGGGCAGGGGTGGGTGCGGCCGCCCTGCCGCTGGCCAGAGCCGTGGCAGGTCTTGCACGGGTGCGGCCGCTGGTAGCTGACCTCGCGCTCGCTGCCCAGCACCGCCTCGCGCAGGTCGAGCTCCAGCGTCGCCTCGACGTCGGCGCCGGGCACGGGCTCCGCGCGCGTGCGCCGGGTGCGGGCAGTCTGGCGGCGCGAGAACAGGTCGCCGAACATCGAGCCCAGGTCGCCCGGGTCGAAGCCTTCGGGCCCGCCGGACCCCGGGCCCCCGAATCCGCCGCCTTGGCCGAAGCCCGACTCCTGCGCGGACCGCTGGTAGTCGCGGACCGCGCGGGCCTTCTTCTCGTCGAAGCCCGAGTGGGTGGCGAGCTCGCCGAACTCGTCGTAGAGGGCGCGCTTCTTCTCGTCGCCGAGCACCTCGAAGGCGGTGGAGACGTCCTTGAACTTCTCCTCCGCCTTCTTGTCGCCGGGGTTGACGTCCGGGTGGTGCTTCTTGGCGAGCTTGCGGTAGGCCTTCTTGATCTCGACGTGGCTCGCGGTCTTCGAGACGCCGAGCGCCGCGTAGAGGTCTTTGGGGGCGTCGTTGGACATTGCGCCGGGAACGTAAGCACGGGTTGCGCACCGGTCAAACCAAGGCGGACGAGAAAGACGTCTGCTACCCTGGGGTGGTGAAGATCTGCCGCACCTCCTGCCGCTCGGCCGTCCGCTCGCCCGCCCGCGCGGTCCTCGCCGGTCTCGCGCTCGCCTGCGCTGCGCTGCCCGCGGCCGCGCAGGGGCGCCGCTTGCTCGACGAGGTGGTGGCGGTGGTGGAGGCCCAGACCATCACGCTGAGCGAGCTGGAGGCCGAGGCCCGCATCCAGCTGGTGCTGCTGCGCGGAGCGCAGGTGGCCGACGTCAGCCTGGGCCGCGCGCTGCTCGCCGCCACGCTCCGGCGCCTGGTGGACGAGCGGGTGGTGCTCGCCGAGGTGGAGCGCCTGCGGCTGTTCGACCTCGACAAGCTCGACCTCGAGCGCGAGCAGCGCCGCCTGCGCGAGAAGTTCCCCACCGCAGTGGCCTACGAGACCTTCCTCCGCCAGCTCGAGCTCACCGACGACGAGGTAGGCCTCGTCCTCGCCCGCTCGCTGCGGGTGGCCCGCTACCTCGACAGCCGCCTGCGCCTCCCCTCCCAGCTGCGCGACGCCGAGCTCGACGAGGCCGCCCGCGGCGCCGGCGCGCTCTCGAAGGTCCAGCGCGAGGAGCTGCGGCAGCGCCTGCAGCGCGACAAGTACGAGCGCCTGCTCACCGAGCTGCTCGCCGGGCTGCGCAGCCGGGCGGCGGTGCGCGTGCTCGACGCGTTCGATGAACAGGGCCCGGGCGCGCCGTGACCCTGGCCCAGGGCACGCCGACGCTGCGCCGGATGGAGCCCGGCGACGTGGAGGCGGTGGTGGCCATCGAGCGCGCGTCGTTTCCCAAGCCATGGGGCCCTGCGCAGTTCCTCAAGGAGCTGCAGCAGGAGTGGAGCACGCTCCTCTTGGCGGTCCTTCCGCCAGCGTCGGGGCAGCCGGGAGCAGCGTGCGAGATCGCAGGCTTCGTCCACTTCTGGGTGGTCCACGACGAGATCCACATCCTCAACGTTGCCTGCGCGCCCGCCCATCGCCGGCAGGGGATCGCGCGGCAGCTGCTCGAGGAGACCGAGGCGCGGGCCCGGCGGGCTGGCAGCGCGGTGCTCACGCTGGAGGTGCGCCGCTCGAACGTGGCCGCCCAGGCGCTCTATGGGGGCCTCGGCTACGAGCGGGTGGGCGTGCGGAAGAAGTATTACTCGGAGGAGGGCGAGGACGCGATCGTGATGACCCGGACGCTGCAGGAGCGCGGGTTCTAGGCGCCCCCCTCGACGCCTCTAGAAGATCGGCTTGGTGCTGAAGATCTGGTTCATCGCGAAGCCGAGCGCGACCGTGCCGGCCACGTCGAGCAGCGTCACCACGCCCCGGTTGATGCTCGCCTCTTCCTTGCGCGATTCGTTGCCCAAGAGCGCGCCCGGGAGGAGGCCCACCAGCGCGCCGACGCTCATCGCCACCGCGCTCGCGCCCGTGCTCCGCTTGGTCGCGTTCTGGCTGGCGGTGCGGGTGAACGCCTCGGTGAGGATGCCGCTCATCGAGGCGAAGACCGTGGAGAGCCCGTAGCCGCCGGCCACCGTCCAGCAGCGGCTGCGCAGGGGCACCGGGAAGCCGTCGGTGGAGATGATCTCGATCTGCTGCTGCCCGCCGAGGGTGTTGGCGCGGCTCAGGTCGATCATGCGCGGCTGCGACTGCACCTGGCGGAGCGCGCTCTCGTCGAGCCGGAGCTGGAGCGGAGCGGTCTGCGGAAGCGCGGCGCCGAGGACGGCGAGGAGGAGCAGCAAGGCGGGGACTCCTGGGCCCCCGCGAGGCACTCGAACGGCGGAGGGGCCGCTTTGTCTCGCAGAGGGCGGGGCTGTGTAAAGACCCCGCCTCGCGCGAGGGTGCAGTTCCCGCCGGTCGGGTCCAGGGCACGTGTAGCTGGGCCGCAGCGCGGAAACGGAGTGGCAGCGGGGCCGAGACCGCCAAATCGGGTCTGATCCAGATCTGGGGGCTGGGCCTTTCGGCCCTCGCCTGTACAGGGGCTCCGCCCCCGTACC
>JAYWAO010000208.1:0-15523 GCA_043782365.1 Deltaproteobacteria bacterium | reverse complement strand
CGCTCTGCCGTCGCCGGCGAAGCAGGAGAAGCGGCCATGAGCGGCGCGCGCGAGGAGATCCTGGCAGCGCTGCGTGCGGGCGCGCCGGCCGAGGTGTCGCTGCCCGATCTGTCGAAGCTCGGCGCCACGTTCCCCGACCTGCGCGAGCGGTTCGCGCAGGCAGTGGTCGAGGTGGGCGGGCGCTGCATGCGGCTCCCGGCGGGCGCGCCGCTCGAGCCCGCGCTGCTGGCCATCCCCGAATACGCGGCCGCCAAGAAGGTCGCCGCGCTGGTGCCGGGAGTGGGCAAGGCCAACGTCGATGCGGAGGGCGCCACCGACCCGCACTCGCTCGCCGACCTCGACTTCCTGGTGCTCCCGGGAGAGGTGGGCGTCGCCGAGAACGGCGCCGTCTGGGTGGTGCGCCACGGCGGGCGCGGACGCGCGGCCACGTTCCTCACCCAGCACCTCGCGATCGTGCTTTGGGGAGACGCGCTGGTGGCCGACCTGCACGCCGGTTATCGAAAGATCTCGATCCCCAACCCGGGCTTCGGCGTCTGGCTCTCCGGCCCCTCGAAGACGGCCGACATCGAGCAGGCGCTGGTGATCGGCGCCCACGGCGCGCGCTCTTCGACCGTCCTCTTGGTGGGTTAGTGCCCCTGCCCTGGCTGCGCGCGGTCTTCAGCTCGACGCTGGGCGCAGAACGGGACCCTGCCTTCGCGGCCGAGATGGTCTCGGTGAACCAGCGCCGCCTGCGGGTCTTCGCGCCGCTGATGGCGGTGGTGCACGCGGCGCACGTGGTCCACTTCGCAGCCCTCGGCGCGGAGCGGGCCGCCCTGGGCCCGACCACGCTGCTCTGGCGAGACGGCCTGGTAGCCGCCCACGCGGCGATGGTTCCGCTCGCGCTCTTCGGCGCCTGGATCGTCTGGCGCAGCACGAGCGAGGCCCTCCTGCGCTGGGTGGCGCCCGCGGCGGCAGGGCTGTGGCTGGTGCACGGCGCGGTCTGCGCCAGCCTCGATCAGCTCGTCGTCGCCAATCTCACCGCATACCAGGGATATTGCCTTGGTATCCCGGTGATCTACTATCTCGGGCGGCGCGCTACGCTCGGGGCCTATGCGGCGGCGGCCGCGACCATGCTGGCAGGGCTGCTCTTCTTGCAGACGCGCCCCGAAGCGCTCGCGTCGAACCTGCCGCCGTATCTCACCATCACGGTAGTCGGTGTCGCCCTCTCCTGGCTCTTGGAGGGCGCGCGCCGGCGCGAGTTCGGGCAGCGCCGCGTCATCGAATTCCAGCGCGAGCAGCTGGCCGCGCTCAACAGCGGGCTCGAGCAGCGGGTGCGCGAGCAGGTCGCCGAGATCCTCGCCCACTCGCAGGACGCGGACCGGCTCAACGCGGAGCTGCAGCGGGCCAACGCGCAGCTCCAGGCGCAGGTGAGGTCCCGCTCGGCCGAGCTCTCGCTGGCGCTCTCGCGGCTCGCGCGGGCGACCGCCATCGACGACACGCTCGCGGCGGGCACCGTGCTGGGCGACCGCTTCGTCATCGAGGGCCCGCTCGGCGCGGGCGGGATGGGCGTCGTCTACCGCGGGCACGACCAGGTGACCAACCAGCTGGTCGCCATCAAGGTGATCCAGGCCGGCGTATCGCGCGGCCAGGACGCGCTGCGCCGCTTCCTACGCGAGGCCGGCGCAGCGGCCAGCGTCACTCATCCGGCGGTGGTGCGGATGCTCCACCTCGACGTCTCGGGCGAGGGGCTGGTCTTCCAGGTGCAGGAGCTGATCGAGGGAGAGACGCTCTCGCAGCGGATGCAGCGGCCGTGGCCAGCGGGAGATGCTGCGCGGCTCGCGGCGGCGCTCTGCGACGCGCTGGCGGCGGCCCACGAGCAGGGCATCGCCCACCTCGACGTCAAGCCGCAGAACCTCATGCTGGTAGAGCGCGCGCCGGGGCTGAAGCTGCTCGACTTCGGCATCGCCCGGCTGTTCGAGGCCGCGGCCTTGGGCGACGACACCAAGAGCGTGGGCCGCGTGCTCGGCACCCCGGCGTACATGGCGCCCGAGCAGGCCGACGGGCGGGAGCACGCAGGAGCCCCGGCAGACCTCTACGCCACGGGCGTATTACTCTTCCGACTGCTCACCGGCGCGGTCCCGTTCGAGGGGTCTACCCCGCGCGAGACGCTGCAGCGGCACTTGTTCGAGGTGGCTCCCGACGTTCGCGGGCTGGCCAGCAGCGTGCCCGGGGAGCTCGCGCTCCTCATCGCTCGCTGTCTGGAGAAGAGCCCGGCGGCGAGGCCGACCGCGCGAGAGCTTCAGGCGAAGCTCGCCGCGCTCGCGGACGAACTGGGCGCGCCGTCGCTGGAGTCGCTGCGCGCGTCGGCCTCGCTGGAGACGGTCGAGCTGGCCTGAACTGCGGGGGCCTCCGGCCCGGGGGCGCGCAAAAAAGCGGCCACCGGGTCGCCCCGATGGCCGTCATCGACGACGCGCCCGCCGTCGAGCGCTACTTGATCGGCATCGTGGGGATCATGCCCGGGAAGACGTACGCCTGCAGGTAGACGAGGACGCCCACCAGCACGGCGAGCGCGAGGCTGTGGAAGAAGACGTAGCGCAGGATCTCGCCCTCCTTGCCCTCCTCGCCGGTGGCGACCGCGGCCACCACGATGCTCTGCGCGTCGATCATCTTGCCCATCACGCCGCCCGAGCTGTTGGCCGCGGCGGTGAGGATCGGGTTGAGGCCCAGCTGCTGCGCGGTGACCTTCTGCAAGTTACCGAAGAGCACGTTGGAGGAGGTGTCGCTGCCGGTGAGCGCCACGCCCAGCCAGCCGAGCATCGCGGAGAAGAAGGGGAACAGGTGGCCCGCGCTGGCGAAGGAGAGGCCCATGCTCGAGTCGCTGCCGGAGTAGCGCGTGGTGTAGCCGAGCGCGAGCATCGCCGCGATGGTGAGCAGCGAGTAGCGCACCCGCTTGAGGGTGTGGAGGTAGATGGAGGCCAGCTTCCCGAACTTGACCCCGAGCAGCAGGCCGGAGATGACGCCGGTCAGGAGCAGCGCGGTGCCGGTGGCCGAGAGCAGGTTGAAGGTGTACATCGCGCCCTCGGGCGTGGGCTTGACGGCGAGCGGCGGCGCCTTGAGCACTAGATTGTGCAGCGCAGGCCAGGGGAACGCGGGCGCGAAGACCTTGTTGAGCGCGCCCTTCATCGCCGGCAGGCCCCAGACGAAGACCAGCACCGAGAGCACCAGCCACGGCATCCAGGCCTTGAACGCCTCGGCGCTGGTCGGCTTGACCAGGTCGTCCTTGCCCGAGGCCTCGCCCTCGAAGCGGAACTCCTTCTTGGGCTGCCACACCTTGAGCAGCGCGTAGACGGCGGCGATGGAGACGATCGCCGAGACGATGTCCACCAGCGAGGGGCCGAAGTAGTTGCTGACGACGAACTGCGGGATGGCGAAGAAGAGCCCGGCCACCAGGCAGGCCGGCCAGACCTCGATCATCCCGGCGAAGCCTGCCATCGCCCAGATCAGCCAGAAGGGGATGAGCAGGGAGAAGAAGGGCAGCTGGCGGCCGACCATCGCCGAGAGCAGGCCCTCGTCGAGGCCGGTCACCTTGGCGAGCGTGATCACCGGCGTGCCGAGCGCGCCGAAGGCCACCGGCGCGGTGTTGCCGATCAGCGAGAGGCCTGCGGCAGCGAGCGGCTTGAAGCCGAGGCCGATCAGCATCGCGGCGCAGATGGCGACCGGGGTGCCGAACCCGGCCGCGCCTTCGATGAAGGCCCCGAAGGAGAAGCCGATCAAGAGTACTTGGATGCGCCGGTCGGAGGCGAGGCCGGCGATGGTGTGCTTGACCACCTCGAACTGCCCGGTGGCGACGGAGATGTCGTAGACGAAGATGGCGTTGAGGACGATCCAGCCGATCGGGAAGAGGCCGAACGCCGCGCCGTTGGCGGCGGACGACAGGGCGAGGCCGACAGGCATGCTGTAGGCGAAGATCGCCACCAGCAGCGCCGCGCCGAGGCCCAGCAGGGCTGCCCAGTGGGCCTTGACGTGGAAGAAGGCGAGAGCACCGAGTAGCACGACCACTGGAATGGCCGCGACCGCCGCGGACAAGAACAGATTTCCCATCAACGGCGCATAGACCTGGGTCCACGTCACTGAGGGCCTCCTGCTGTTTGGGGTGGATTGTGGGAAATGGAGTTATCGAACCGGCCATTGACTTGTCAATTGACGGGCTGCGGCGTTTGAGCGCAGGAAATGCGCGACGCAGTGCCGCAGGCAGGCGATGGTGTTCGTGCGACGGGCTGGCGCGTCTCGCAACGCAGCGCGCTGTATTTCGGGACGGCGCCAACGATCGGGTTTTCCGACTCACCTATCCGGGCGCGGCGCGCTACAACGCTGGGGAGGCCGGACCCGGCGCCGGCGGAGGAGCCAACCATGACCTCGGTCAGGCAGGAGCCGCTGTCGAAAGCGCTGGTCGCGCGCTTCGCGCGCCTGGTCGGCGCGGCGTCTTGCATCTCCGCGCCCGAGCGGCTGCGCACCTACGAGGCCGACGGGCTCGCCAGCTACCGCGTCACGCCGGGCGTGGTGGTGCTGCCTGGCAGCGGGTCCGAGGTGGCAGCGGTGCTCCGCGTCGCTGCCGAGGAGGGGCTCCCAGTGGTCGCGCGCGGCTCGGGCACGGGCCTCTCGGGCGGGGCGCTGCCGGTGCCGGGCTGCGTGCTCTTGGTGCTCTCACGGATGAAGCGCATCCTCGAGCTCGACCTCGAGAACGGCTTCGCGCGCGTCGAGCCCGGCGTGATCAACCTCGACATCACCAAGGCCGTCGCGGGCCAGGGCTGGTACTACGCGCCCGACCCCTCGTCGCAGGGCGTCTGCTCGATCGGCGGCAACGTCGCCGAGAACTCCGGCGGGGCGCACTGCCTGAAGTATGGGTTCACCGCCAACCACGTGCTCGGGGTGCGGCTGGCGCTGGCCTCGGGCGAAGTGGTCCCGATCGGCTCCGCCATCCCCGACGAGCCCGGCTACGATCTGCTCGGCGCCATCGTCGGCAGCGAGGGCCTCGTCGGTGTGGTCACCGAGGTGACCGTGCGCCTCTTGCGCAAGCCGGAGGCGACGAAGACGTTCTTCGCCACCTTCCCCTCGACCACCGAGGCCGGCCATGCGGTCTCGGCGATCATCGCCTCGGGCATCGTGCCGGCCGCGATCGAGATGATGGACCGGCTCGCCATCGTCGCGGCGAAGGCGGCGACCGGCCTCGACTGGCCCGACGTGGGCGCGGCGCTCTTGATGGACGTGGACGGCCCCGCCGCCGAGTGCGAGCACACCTCGGCGAACGCGATCGAGCTCGCCAGGAAGGCGGGCAGCCTGGAGATCCGCGTGCCCAGGGACGCCGCCGAGCGGGAGCTGATGTGGAAGGGCCGCAAGAGCGCCTTCGCAGCGGTGGGCCGGATCAGCCGCGACTACCTGGTGCAGGACGGCGTCATCCCGCGCTCGTCGATCGCCACCGTGCTCGAGGAGATCGCGGCGCTCTCGGCGAAGGCGGGCCTGCGGGTGGCCAACGTCTTCCACGCGGGCGACGGCAACCTCCACCCGCTGGTCCTCTTCGACGCGCGCGTGCCCGGCGAGACGCTGCGCGCCGAGGAGATGTCGGGCGAGATCCTCCGCATCTGCCTGCGCCACGGCGGGTCGATCACCGGAGAGCACGGGGTCGGCCACGACAAGGCGCCGTTCCTCGCCGAGATGTTCGCCGAGCCCGACCTCGACACCATGTCGCGCATCCGCTGCGCCTTCGACCCCGAGGGCCGGATGAACCCGGGCAAGGTCTTCCCGACGCCGCGCCTCTGCGGCGACCAGCCCGGACCGCGGCGGGTCCACGCGGCGGAAGCGCTCGGCGCGGAGCCCGTCTGATGCGCGCGGCCGGCGCGGACGACGTGGTGCAGGGCGTGCGGCCGCTCGAGGTGCACGAGCCCGGCTCGCTCGCCGAGGCGGCCGACCTGCTCACGCGGCTCGCGGGCGCGCAGAAGGCGGTCTGCTTCCAGGGAGGCGGCACCCAGCAGGGCCTGGGCGCGCCGCCGAGGCGCCTCGACGCGCTCGTCCGCACGGGCAGGCTCGCCCGGGTGCTCGACCACGCGGCGGCCGACCAGGTGGTCTCCGCCGAAGCGGGTGTTACACTTGCGGCGCTGCAGCAGACGCTCGCCAAGGAGCGGCAGCGGCTCTCGCTCGACCCGCCCTTCGCGGCCCGCAGCACGCTGGGAGGCATCCTCGCGTGTAATACTTTTGGCCCGCTGCGGGCCCGGCACGGCGCCATCCGCGATCTGGTGCTGGGCGTCACCCTGGTGCGGGCCGACGGGGTGGTGGCGCGGGGCGGCGGCAAGGTGGTGAAGAACGTGGCCGGGTTCGACCTGCCGAAGCTGCTCTGCGGCTCGCTGGGCACGCTCGGGCTCGTGGCCCAGGTGACGCTGCGCGTGCACCCGGCGCCCGAGACCAGCTCGGTGCAGGCGGTGCGCGGGCTGTCCTCGGCGGGGGCCCTGCTGGAGCTGCTCGCCCGGGTGCGCGCCGCCCAGCTGGAGCCTGCGGCCCTGCTCGCCACGCGCGGGGCCGCTGGCTGGGACTTGAGCGCGAGGTTCGAAGGGTTCGAGGCCGGAGTGAAGCAGCAGGCGGCCCGGTTCGCGGCGCTGGGGAAGGTCGATTCGGCAAGTTTCGAACCTGCCGCCTTCGACGTCCACCTGCGCGCGCGCGAGGAGGCCACGCTCCGCTTCAAGCTGGCCTTCAAGCCCACGGCGCTGCCGCTCTTGGAGCGCGCGCTCGAGCCTCTGCTGGCAAGGCTCGCGGGCGCCGGGCTCTCGGTCTACCCGAGCGCGGGCGTCGGGTTCCTCTGCGCGGCGGGCGCGACGGACCCGGATGGCCTCGGGCGCGCCCTCGCCGCTGCCCGCGAGGCGCTCGCGCCCGTGGCGAGGCTCTTGCTCGAGGCCGCGCCCCTGGCGTTGCGGCCGCTGCTCGACCCGTGGGGCCCGGCCCCCCCGTCGCTGGCGCTGCACCGCGCGCTCAAGGACCGCTTCGACCCCGAGGGCAGGCTGGCCCCGGGCCGCTTCGTGGGAGGAGTCTAAACCGTGGACCTGCCCGTCGTCGCCCTTTCCTCCTCCACGCCCGCGCCCGGCGCGCCCGAGCGGGCGCTCCTCGACGACTGCGTCCACTGCGGCTTCTGCCTGCCCCACTGCCCCACCTGGCAGTCGTGGAGCGAGGAGATGGATTCGCCCCGCGGCCGCATCGACCTGATGCGCTCGCTGCGGGACGGCGCGACCACCCTGACGCCGCAGGTGGTCCAGCACTTCGACGCCTGCCTGGGCTGCATGGCCTGCGTCACCGCCTGCCCCTCGGGCGTGAAGTACGACCAGCTGATCGAGGAGACCCGCGCGCGCATCGAGCGCGAGCACCGGCGCGGCCTCCTCGACCGCTTCCAGCGCGCGCTCGTCTTCCAGCTCTTCCCCTACCCCGCGCGGCTGCGGGTGGCGGCGCTCGTCTCCTGGCTCTACGCCCGCACGGGGCTGCGCTGGCTCTTGCGCAAGAGCGGCCTCCTGCGGCTCTTGCCGCGCGGGCTGCAGGCGATGGAGGAGCTGCAGCCCGATCTGCCGCTGCGCGCTCTCGCGAGCGGCCTCCCCGCGAGGACGCCCGCGCAGGGAGAGCGCCGCGCCACGGTGGCGCTGCTCGCGGGCTGCGTGCAGCGGGTCTTCTTCCCGGGCGTCAACGCGGCCACGCTGCGGGTGCTCTCGGCCGAGGGGATCGAGGTCCTGGTGCCGGCGGGCCAGGGCTGCTGCGGGGCGCTCTCGATGCACGCGGGGCGCGAGCACGAGTCGCTGGAGTTCGCGCAGGCGCTGATCGCGCGGTTCGAGGCGCAGCCCGTCGACGCGATCCTGGTCAACGCCGCCGGCTGCGGGTCGCATACCAAGGAGTATGGCCGCCTCTTCGCCAAAGACCCCGTCTGGGCAGGGCGCGCGCGGGCCTTCTCCGCCAAGGTGCGCGACATCAGCGAATGGCTCGCCGCGCTTCCGCCGCGCGCCGTCCGCCACCCGCTGCCGCTCACCGTGGCGGTCCACGACGCCTGCCACCTCTCGCACGCGCAGAAGATCCGCGCGCAGCCGCGGGCGCTCCTGGCGGGCATCCCCGGCCTCTCGCTGCGCGAGATCGAGGGCGGCGAGCAGTGCTGCGGCAGCGCCGGCATCTACAACCTGGTGCAGCCCGGCAGCGCGGCCGAGGTGGGCGCGCGCAAGGCCGGCAACGTGCTGGCGGCGGGCGCCCAGCTCTTGTCGAGCGGAAACCCGGGCTGCACGCTGCAGATCCAGCGGCACCTGCGCGACCTCGGGGCGCACCTCCCGGCGGCCCACCCGATCGAGATCCTCGACGCTTCGATCAGCGGCGCGGGCCTGGGTGCGCTCACCGGGCGGCCCCCCCGCCTATAGGCGGGTGATCAGCGAGGAAGTGTCATACCTGCTGCCGCCGGCCTTCTGGACGTCGCCGTAGAACTGGTCCACCAGCGCGGCGAGCGGCAGGCTGGCCCCGTTGCGGCGCGCCTCCTCGAGGCAGATGGCGAGGTCCTTGCGCATCCAGTTCACCGCGAAGCCGAAGTTGAACTTGCGCTCCAGCATGGTGCGCCCGCGGTTCTCCATCTGCCACGACTGCGCCGCCCCCTTGGAGATGACCTCGAGCACCAGCCCGCCGTCGAGGCCGGCCTTCTCGGCAAAGGCGAGCGCCTCGGCGAGGCCCTGCACCACGCCCGCGATGCAGATCTGGTTGACCATCTTGGTGAGCTGGCCCGCGCCCGCCGGGCCCAGGAGCGTTGCCGCCTTCGCGTAGCAGTCGAGCGCGGGCTTCACCTGCGCGAAGACCTCCGGGGCGCCGCCGCACATGATGGTCAGCTGGCCCTTCTCCGCGCCTGCCTGCCCGCCCGAGACCGGCGCGTCGAGGAACGAGAGGCCCCTCGCGCGGGCGGCGGCATCCAGCGCCCGCGCGCTCCCGGCGGAGGCGGTGGTGTGATCGACGAGCGTCGCACCCGCACCCATCGCCGCGAGCGCCGCGTGGCCCACCTCGAGGACGTCGCGGTCGTCGCCGACGCACATCATCACCAGCTCCGCGCCCGCCACCGCCTCAGCGATGGTGGCCTTGAACGCGCCCCCGTGCTGCTGCGCCCAGGCCTGCGCCTTGGCGGCGGTGCGGTTGTAGACGGTGACGGGGTGGCCCTTCTTCTGGAGGTGTCCGGCCATCGGCGCGCCCATCACGCCGAGACCGAGGAAGGCGACGTTCATGTGGAGGCTCCTGTCGGGTCGTGCCCTGCGAGCGGCCGACAGTAACAGCCGAGGAGCCGCCGTGCAGGTGTGTTGCGCGCTACCAGCCCCAGGCCAGCAGGAAGGCCGGGTGCACCAGGCGGCCCGGGAAGGCGATCAGTCCCGCCGCGGCGGTGAAGTGGCGCGCGGACGCAAACCGCAGGCCCCCAGCCAGCGCCAGCTCGCTGCTGCGGCTGGTGAGGAGGTACCCGTCGCTCTCGACGTGGAAGTCGCCTGCCACGCGCAGCAGGCCCGCGCTCGCGTAGGGCGTGAAGGCGCCCAAGCCGGTGTCGATTCGACAACCGATCGACAAGTCGGCCCCGTATTCGAGGCTGTCGAGCGTGTCGCGGGTGTTCGGGTCGGTGACGGGGCTCCGCGAGCGGGCGCGCACCAGATGCGCGCGCAGGCCCACCGCGAGCGGGCCCGGCGCCGGCGCCCAGGCGAGCCCGGCCTCCAGCGCGCCCAGGTGCGAGCTGACGCCGCCCAGCGCCACCGGCGGCAGATAGGACGCGCCGACGAAGGCGCGAAAGCCTTCGGGCGCCGGCAGCCCCAAGACCAGCCGCGGGCGCGGAAACACCGGCGTGCGGTCGGACGCGGTCAACTGCCGCTTGCCGCCCGTGGTGCCGTCGATGGTCGGGACGGTGATCAACTCCAGCCCGGCCTCCGCCTCGAGGGCGGCCCACGCGCCAGGTGGCGCGAGCGGCGCCAGGGAGAGGAGCAGCGCGTGCACCTCGATCAGCCGCTGCTCCTGGTCGAGCAGGGTCTGCGCCCGCGCAGCCGTCCCCGCGCCCAGCGCCACCGCGAAGGCGAGCAGGGCGGCGGGTCTCACCGGAGCGCGGCCCGCGCGAGGCCGGCGGAGTATTGGCCGGTGGTGTCGAACCCGGCGTAATACAGATTCCAGGTCGCGCCATCGAGGAAGACGCTCGGCGTGGTCAGCCCGCCCGAGTCGAACGTGCCCGCCGCGCCCACCGAGAGCGCCGCGCCGAGGGGACCGGGCTGGGGGATCTTGATCCAGGTCCTGCCGTCGTTCGATTCGGCGTAGCCGAGCACGCCCTTGCTCGGCCCGCCGAAGGGCCCCGGCGCCTGGCAGCCGCGGTACCACATCCGATAGAGTTGCGGACCCTCCTTCACCACCGAGGGCTGGTACGCGCAGGCCACGTCGAACGCGCCCGCGGGACCGAGGTCGAGGATGGCGCCCCCGATCAGCTTGCCGGGCTGCTTGGTCCAGGTGCGTGCGTCGGTCGAGGTGGCCAGCGCGACGCGCCAGTAGTTTCCGGAGTCGTTGGCCGAGTAGTACAGCTTGTACTCGCCGTCGTCCTTGAGCACCCAGACGTAGCCGACCTGCTGCGCGTCGATGGCGCCGGCGGGACCGAGCGGGAGCACGCTGCCGCCGGGACCGGGGCCGTCGTAGGAGCGGGTCCAGTGCAGCCCATCGCTCGACTCCGCGTAGCCGATGCGCCGGCCGTCGGCCAGGGTCCCCGTCGGGCAATTGAACGGCTTGGCGCTGCCGTTATACCACATGCGATACGTCGCGCCGTCCTTCAGCACGTGCGGACGATAGGTCAGGTAGTCGTCGAACCGGCCCACCGCGCCGAGGTCGAGCACCGCGCCCCCCGTCTCGGCGCCGGGCACGCGGGTGAACGCCACCCCATCGGCCGACTCGGCGAGGCCGATGCGCCAGCGGGCGCTGTTGATGCCTGCGCAGGTTCCGCTGGTATCGGCGCCGCCATAATAGAGCCGTATCTTGCTGCCGTCGCGGAAGGCGCTGACGGTGAAGTTGGCCCGCTCGTCGAACGCGCCGGCGCTGCCCGGCCCCAGCAGCGCGCCGCCGGCCGCCGGGCCGGGCACCTTGACCCAGTCGAGCGGCGTGAGCGGCGCGGTGCTCGCCGAGCAGCCTGCGAGGAGGGCCGCGGCCAGCGCCGCCGCGCGCCCCAGGCCTGGCCGCAGCACTAGTAGCCGCTCCCGCCGTTGCCGGAGGAGGCGACGACGTTGATCTGGCCCTTGAACCTCGCATCCGATGGGTTGAGCGAATCGCTCCAGGTGCAGAGCTTGGGGCCGGCGGGGAGCGCACCCGTGAAGTCGCCGCCGGGCGAGAGCTTCGGCGAGGCGAGGCTCGGGCAGTCGGTCGAGGCGATCTGGTGATCGACCGTGTCCCGGTTGGTGAAGTGGACCGCCCCGCTCGAGGGCGCGTTGACGTCCGCCGGGCTCGCGCCGGTCGAGGTGAGCGCGACCTCGACGGGGCCCACCGCGCCAGGACCGCACGCGCCCAACCCGAGAGCCGCCAGCATGGCCAATGCGCGCATCGGGACTCCTCCCAGGCGGGCGGCGCGAAGAGCGCCGCGGACGACGCCGGTCGAGAGCAAGGACCGCGAGCAGGGAACTCCGGCAATCGGGCGGGCGCATCTCGCGTTGCCGCGCGGGCGTCCCGGGTGCAACATCTCCGCATGAGCGAGACCCTGCAGCAGCTCGTCCGGCAGCTGGACCTGGAGCAGCTCGAGGTCAACCTCTTCCGCGGGCAGAGCGCCGACCTCGGCGGCCGCTCGGTGTTCGGCGGGCAGGTGATCGGGCAGGCGCTGGTGGCGGCGGGACGCACGGTGCAAGCCCGCGAGCCCCACTCGCTCCACGCCTACTTCCTGCTGCCGGGCGACATGACGCGGCCGATCGTCTACCAGGTGGACGCCATCCGCGACGGCAAGAGCTTCACCACCCGGCGCGTGCAGGCGATCCAGCACGGGCGGCCGATCCTCTCGATGATCGCCTCCTTCCAGGTGCCCGAGCCCGGCCTCGAGCACCAGGCGAGCGCGCCAACGGTGCCGCCGCCAGAGCAGCTCACCCCCATCGACGAGCTGCAGGCCCGCTGGCTCGCCGAGGCCGGCGAGGTGCACCCGAGAGTGCGCGAAGCGCTCAGCCGCCCCTGGGCGATCGAGTTCCGGCCGATCGCCCCGCGCAACCCGCTGCGGCCCGACGCGCGTCCGCCGGCGCAGCAGTTCTGGTTCCGCTCCCGCGAGCGCCTCGCCGACACGCCGATGCTCCACCGCTGCCTGCTCGCCTACGCCTCCGACTTCGCGCTGATCGGCACCGCGCTGCTGCCCCACGGGGAGAGCTGGTACCGGCCCACCATGATGGTGGCGAGCCTCGACCACGCCATCTGGTTCCACCGCGAGGGCCGCATCGACGAGTGGCTGCTCTACACCATGGATTCCCCCAGCGCCCAGGGCGCGCGCGGGCTCGCCCGCGGGCTGATCCACGACCGCGCCGGCAGGCTGGTGGCGAGCGTCGTACAGGAGGGGCTGATGCGGCAGGTGGAGGAGCGCAAGTAGCCCCGCGCCGCCGGGCGCGCGCGCAGCTCGCTTGTAACGATCGCGTCCACCGCCTATCCAACAGCCCATGAGATCCAACGCCCTGCTGGCAGCCTGCACGCTAGCCGTCGTCGCCGCGCTCGCGGCGCTCGCTGGCAACACCAAGCCGAACCCAAATCCAGGCGCAGCCGCCTCCACCGGAAAGAAGGACACCGTGCCGAACACCTCTCCCGCCATGACCACCGAGACCATCTTCCTCGCGGGCGGATGCTTCTGGGGCATGGAAGACCTGCTCCGCCAGATCCCCGGCGTCTTCTCCACCGAGGCCGGCTACACCGGCGGCCACCTGGAGAACCCGCGCTACGACGACACGCACGACAGCAAGTCGGGCCACGCCGAGGCGGTGAAGATCGTCTACGACCCCAAGGTCGTCTCCCTCCAGACCATCCTCGAGGACCACTTCTTCAAGATGCACGACCCCACCACGCTCAACCGGCAGGGCAACGACACGGGCACGCAGTACCGCTCGGCGATCTTCTACCTGACGCCCGAGCAGAAGACGGTGGCCGAGGCGGTGAAGGCGCGGGTGGGCGCTTCGGGCAAGTGGAAGCGTCCGGTGGTGACGGAGATCGCCGCGGCGGGCCGCTGGTGGCGCGCGGAGGAGTATCACCAGGCGTATCTGGTGAAGAATCCGGGCGGGTATACCTGCCACTTCTATCGGTAGGGCGGCGCAGCGCGACGCTGGTGCGGCACATTTCGCGCCGGTGAGTCTACTCACGAATGGGCGAGCAGATCGGCCAAGGACCAGCTCGCCGTGAGTCACGGCCGGGAGGGCGGCCGATCGACCCGCGCCGGACCACCCGTTCCCAGGGTCCGCCTTGTTCCTCCACCGGCGTTAAAGTTTCCAAGCTCCTTGGGCGAGAGTAGGGTCGGTGCCAGTCTCGCACTCCGTCTCGAGGGTGGCATGGCCGTCTCCGGAGATCTCGCGCTCACCCGCCTCGCGGACATCATCCAGCTCTACGCCAAGCGCGGCGAGGCGGTGGCGATCCGCGTCGAGTCGCCGCTCGGCAAGGAGTCGAAGGGCGTCCTCTACCTCGACGCGGGCGAGATCGTGCACGCGCAGGTGGGCGACTTCGTCGGCGTGCTGGCGGTCAAGCGCGCGCTGAGGATGCGGCAGGGCAGCTTCAACGTGGTCCGCGGCGCCCGCCCCGAGCGGCGCACCGTCAACGAGCCGCTCAAGAAGATCCTCATCGACGCCTTGCAGGAGGCCGCCACCGAGGCTCCGGAGGCGCCCGCCGCGGACGCGCACGACGACCGCGGGCCCGTCTTCTTCAAGGAGGTCCCGACAGGCCACACGCCGCCGACCCGCCCCGCGCTCCCTCCGGGTCCGGACTTGCCACCGCCCTCGCAGGAGTCCCTGTTGACCGTGCCCACCGTGCCGCCCCCGCTCGACCCGACGCTGCCGCCTCCGCCGCGCTCGTCTTCTACTGGACTGCGCATCGCGGTGGCGCTGGTCGCGCTGCTCGCCCTGGGCGCCGCCGCGCTCGCCTTCCACTTCAACCAGCAGCGGCAGCAGGCCGAGGAGCAGGCGGCAGCGGCGGTCGCGCGCGCCAGCCTGGCCAAGGCCGCGCCCGTGGTGCCGGCCGAGCTGCCGCCCATCCTCTTCGGCATGGTGGGCCCGCTCTCCGGTCCGGCCAAGGAGCTGGGACGGCAGATGCGCACGGGCATCGAGGTCGCGTTCAACGGCGCCAACGAGGCCGGCGGCGTCGGCGGGCGCAAGCTCAAGCTGCTCGCCCTCGACGACGGCTACGAGCCGGGCCGCACGCTCCCGGCCATGAAGGAGCTGGTGGAGAAGCACCACGTGCTGGGCTTCATCGGCAACGTCGGCACGCCGACCGCGGCGGTGGCGGTGCCCTACGCGCTCGAGCAGAAGCTGCTCTTCTTCGGCGCCTTCACGGGCGCGCCGCTGCTGCGCAACGACCCGCCCGACCGCTACGTGTTCAACTACCGGGCGAGCTACGCAGAGGAGACCGCGGCCACGGTGAAGTACCTGGTGGAGCTGCGCCGGGTGAAGCCCGAGCAGATCGCCGTCTTCGCGCAGAAGGACAGCTACGGCGACGCGGGCTTCGAAGGCGTAGCCCGCACGCTCCGGCAGGCGTACCAGCGCGAGACCGCGAAGATCCTGCGCGTGGGCTACGAGCGGAACACCGCCGAGGTGATGCCCGCCGTCGAGGAGATCCTCGCGCAGCGCCCGGCGGTCCGCGCCGTCGTGATGGTGGCCACCTACCGCGCGGCCGCCAAGTTCATCGAGAAGCTGCGCGAGAAGGGCGGCGACCAGCTCGTCACCAACGTCAGCTTCGTGGGCAGCACCGCGCTCGCCGAGGAGCTGGCGCAGCTGGGGCCCAGGTTCGCCAGCGGCGTGGTGGTGACGCAGGTGGTGCCGCCGCCGGACGCGGCCGCCACCGCGGTGATGAAGTACCGCGAGCTGCTGGCCAAGAGCGCGCTCGGCGAGAAGCCCGACTTCGTCTCGCTCGAGGGGTACATCGCCGGGAGCCTCCTCGCCGAGGGCGTGCGGCGCGCGGGCAAGGACGCCACCACCGAGCAGATCATCGACGCGCTCGAGAAGCTCAAGGACCTCGACCTGGGCTTCGGCGTGGCGTTCTCGTTCGGGCTCGCGCAGCACCAGGCGTCGCACAAGGTCTGGGGCACGGTGCTCGACGAGAAGGGCAAGTACCTGCCGCTGGAGCTGGACTAGCCGCCCCTCGCTCGAGGGGAGCAGATCCCGCGAGTCGGGTGGCCGTGATCAAGGTGCACATTCGGATCGGACGGGCACCCACCGTTCGAGCAGTGATCTGGGACGCGGGCCTGCGGCCCTGCTAGTACAGGGGCTCCGCCCCCGTACCACCCCCGGCGCGGGCTACGGGTGACGAGGGATTCACTGCAGCGACACCTTGG
>JAYWAO010000207.1:0-5666 GCA_043782365.1 Deltaproteobacteria bacterium | reverse complement strand
TGCGCGACGTGCTGCGGGTGACGCGCGCGCCGGTGATCTTCTCCCACTCCAACGCGCTCGCCATCGGGCCGCACGTGCGCAACGCGCCCGACGACGTGCTCAAGCTGCTGGCGGCCAACGGCGGCGTCATCCACGTCAACTTCCTGAAGCCGTTCATCTCCGCCGAGGAGACCGCGTACGCGGCGAAGAAGAAGGCCGCCATGCGCGCGCTGCGCGCCACGGTGGACAGCGACGAGGCGCTGGCGAAGGCTCTCACCGAGTGGGAGAAGCAGAACCCGTATCCGGTCACCACCATCTCGATGGTGGCCGACCACATCGACCACATCCGCAAGGTGGCCGGCATCGACTCGATCGGCATCGGCGCGGACTACGCGGACCCCGACCCGAAGGACATGGTCGAGGGGCTCGGCAACTGCAGCCGGTACCCGTACCTCTTCGCGGAGCTGCTGCGACGCGGGTACTCGGACGAGGACGTCCTCAAGATCGCCGGCCGCAACCACCTGCGCGCGCTGCGAACGATGGAGAAGGTGGGCGAGGAGCTGCGCAAGACCGAGCCGCCGCTGGTGCTGCCGGCGCCCGTGCCTGCGGCGAAGTGACTTGGAGCGCGCCTGCCTGCGGCCACCCGCCGCAGGCTGCTGGCGAACCGCGCGCGCCGATCCGTGGCTCAACTGCTGCGGACCCGGACTCCTACACCCGGGACCGAGAGGGGGCCGCGGTGGACCTTCCGGCCTGCAACAAGGACAACGAGCCAGGGATGAGCGCCCGCGAGGCCGGCTGGGCCGCGGTGAGCACCGCCTTCGGCTCGCTCGGCCGCGTCTTCATCACGCTGGGGAGCGACTTCCAGGTCCGGCACGTCTCCAGCTCCGCCGACGCCCTGCTCGGACCTGGCGCAGCGGCGCGCTTGACGGGCCTGCCGGTCGAGGAGGTCTTCGGCGGCGAGCTGTTCGGTCCTGGCGGCGTGCTGCGGCGCGCGCTGCTGGCGGGCGAGCGGCGCGAGGGCTGGCGCGCCTCCCTGCGGGTGGAGCCCGCGGGCTCGCGGCTGGTGTCGGTGAGCGTCGCGCCCCTGCGCCACGACGCGGGCGGCGTCTGCGACCCGCTCGTCTCCTATCTGGTGGTGCTCCGCCGCGCCGACGAAGAGGCCTCGGCCGCGGGGCCCACCGCCTTCAGCGGCGTCGTCGCCCGCTCGCACGGGATGACCTCGGTGATGCGCCTCGTGGAGCAGCTCGAGCACAGCGAGGCCACCGTGCTGCTCACCGGCGACTCCGGCACGGGCAAGGAGGTCGTCGCGCGCGCCATCCACCGCCACTCTCCGCGGCGCGACGGCCCGTTCGTCCCGGTGAACTGCGGCGCCATCCCGGCGGAGCTGCTCGAGAGCGAGCTGTTCGGCCACGTGCGCGGGGCCTTCACCGGCGCCACCCGGGACCGCGTGGGGCGCTTCGAGGCGGCCGAGCGGGGCACGCTCTTCCTCGACGAGATCGGCGAGCTGCCGCAGCCCCTCCAAGTCAAGCTGCTGCGCGTGCTGCAGGAGCACACCTACGAGCGGGTGGGCGAGAGCGCCTCGCGGCACACCGACGCGCGGATCGTCGCCGCGACCAACCGCGACCTCCCGCGCGCCGTGCAGCAGGGCCGGTTCCGCGAGGACCTCTTCTACCGGCTGCGGGTGGTGCCGATCGCGCTGCCGCCGCTGCGCGAGCGCCTCGAGGACGTCGAGCCGCTGGCGGTGCACCTGCTGGCGCGCTCGGCGGAGCGGAGCGGCCGCGTGCTCAAGCTCTCGCCGGAGGCGATGCGGGTGCTCCTCGCCCATTCGTGGCCCGGCAACGTGCGCGAGCTGGAGAACGCGCTCGAGTACGCCACCGCCGTCTGCACGCGGCACGTCATCTTCCCCGAGGACCTGCCGCCGAGCGTGCACGCGCAGGCCCCCGACCGGCCTCCCAAGCAGGAGCTCCGCGAGCTGGAGGAGGACGTGATCCGCGGCGCCCTCGACCAGCACCACTGGAACCGCACCGCCGCCGCCCGCGCGCTCTTCGTCTCGCGCACCACCCTGTGGCGGCGCATGCGCGAGCTGCGGATGGTCGATTAGACCGGATTACAGCCGATAGGCCAGGCCGAGGTCGAGCGTCAGCTGCGACATGCCCGTCGTATAGGACGCGATCGCCTGCCCTCCCTGCGCGGGATAGGTCGCGTTCGAGCCCGAGAGCGCGGACCGCGGCGAGTACGTGCCGCCGAGGTTGACGGTGAACTGGCCGAGGTCGTAGCCCGCGCCGAGCGAGAGGTGGTGCTCGGAGAGCGCTGGGAAGGCGAGGTTCTCGAAGGCGCGCGAGGCCTGCAGCGGCATGCGGCCGTAGTTGTAGCCCGCGCGCAGCTTGAGCGCCGGCGTGACGGTGAACTGCGCGCCGACCTTGAAGACCCACTGGTCCTTCCAGGCGAGGTTCCACGGCATCGCGCCAGTGGCGTTCGCGTCAGAAGAGAAAGCGGGCTTGTTGACGCCATTGGAGTCGGACCAGTTGATCCACTGGGCATCGACGGCCAGGAGCACCTGCTCGATGGGGGTGACGGCGAGGCCGAGCGTCGCGTTCATCGGCTGGTTGAAGGTGAGCTTGTCGGTGCCGGCCAAGAACTGCACGGGCTGGAAGGTGGCCGGGTTGACGCCCTGGTGGGCGGCGATGTCGAAGCTGAAGTCCTGGAACTTCGACGGCGTCTCATAGGCGAGCCCGATGGCGAGGAGCTTCATCGGCGCGTAGCGGAGCCCCACCGTCGCGCCCACCCCCAACGAGGTGGCGGTGTCGTGCGGCATCTGGCCGAAGCCCTTCGCCACGTCCCAGCTCATCTGCGCGACCATCAGATTCAGGCCGACGCCCGCGGAGAAGTCGCCGCCGGGCTTCCAGGCGAGGGCCGGGACGACGCGCGCCTGCAGGTAGGAAGTGGTCGTCGTGCCGCCGTAGAGGTTCTGCGCGTAGTCCACGCCCATGCCGGCGACCGCGAACGCGCCGACGCCAAACGTGAAGCCGCCGCCGAGCGGAAAGACTCCCGCGAGCGATGGGATGGGCGACGCGCCGCGCTTGGAGTCGAGCTGCACGCCGGGCTGCGCGACCACCGCGCCGGTGAAGCCCGGAGGCAGCTGCGATTCGGACGCCGTGTAGTCCACGGTCGGCTTGAAGTAGCTGCCCGAGACATCGATGCGCGCGCCCAGCTCGCTGAGACCCGCCGGGTTGGTCATCAGCGTGCAGCCGTCGAGCGGGGCGGCGGCGCCGGCGCCGCCCATCGAGCCCTGCACCGCGCCGAAGCCTGGCATCCGCATTCCATTGGTTGCCGCAGCCGGCCCGGCGAGGGCGAGGCTTGCGACGAGGACCATCCGATAGCGCGCGACCATGGGGACTCCCGGTTGTCGAGGTTCGGGGTGCGCGCAGTGCATTCGGCGGGCCGCACTCGCCGCGCAGCGTGGGGACGCTCCTGGAGGGCGCGCTGGAACGGAGCGTTGCAACACGGTGGTGCAACGCCTGGGCGTAGCCCCCGCCCCTCCGGGAGGCGGGCCTCGCGATCTTCCAGGCCATTCCCGCTGGCCGGGAGCACGCGGGCTGCGACCGCCCGCCGCGGCTGCCTGGGCGCTCTCCTTGCACTAGCTCCGGAACACTGGGGTTTGGTTCGAGAGGAGCCGCGATGAGCGACGAGGGCAGCAGCGCCGGTGTGAGCCGCAGGAGCTTCCTCCAGATCGCCTCGGGCACGGTGGTGGGCGGCGCGGCGCTGTCGGCGGGGCTGGCCACGCTCGCGACGCCGTCCCACGCAGCGGGCACCAGCAGCGCCGCCAGCGTGGTGCCCGACCGCGTGGTGCCCAGCTTCTGCGAGCTCTGCTTCTGGAAGTGCGGCGTGCTCGCCTATGTGAAGGACGAGAAGGTCTACAAGATCGAGGGGCACCCCAAGCACCCGCTCTCCAATGGCCGCCTCTGCCCGCGCGGCACGGGCGCGGTGGGCGCGCTCTACGACCCCGACCGCCTGCGGCAGCCGCTCCTGCGCACCAAGGTCAACGGCGAGGACAAGTGGCGCGCCGTCAGCTGGGACGAGGCGCTCGACTTCACCGCCAGGCGGCTCAACGAGATCAAGACGAAGTTCGGTCCGGCCTCGATCGCGCTCTTCTCGCACGGGCACGGCGGCGCGTTCTTCAAGACCCTGATGAAGGCGCTCGGCAGCGCCAACACGGTGGCGCCGTCCTACGACCAGTGCCGCGGACCGCGGATGGCGGGCATGGAGCTGACGTTTGGGATGGACCCGGGCGCGATCGAGACCATCGACCTCGCCAACTCGCGCGCGGTGGCCTTCATCGGCACCCACCTCGGCGAGAACATGCACAACACCACCGTGCAGGAGATGTCGGCGGCCAACGCGGCGGGCGCGACCTTCATCACGGTGGACCCGCGGTATTCGATCATCGCCAGCAAGTCGAAGTATTGGCTCCCCATCAAGCCGGGCACCGACACCGCGCTCCTCTTGGCGTGGGCGCACGTGCTCATCACCGAGGGCCGGTTCCAGAAGCAGTTCATCGCCGACAACGCGGTCGGCTTCGACGAGCTCAAGGCACACGTCGCGGACAAGACCCCCGAGTGGGCCTTCATCGAGACCGGCATCGAGCCCCGCGTCATCCGCGAGACCGCGCGGGAGCTGGCCCGCAGCGCGCCGGCCGCCTTGGTGCACCCGGGCCGGCACGTCGTCTGGTACGGCAACGACACGCAGCGCACGCGGGCGATCGCCATCGTCAATGCCTTGCTCGGCAACTGGGCGAAGAAGGGCGGCTTCTACCTGCCCGAAGCGATCAAGCTGGCCGACCTGGCCCTGCCCGAGTTCCCCCACAAGGAGGCGTACAAGCCGCGCCGCTCGTTCCCGCTCGCCAGCTCGCCCTGCGCGTACGACGTCTGCGATTCGTCCGGAGCGCAGCCCGGCTCGCCGGCCACCATCAAGGCGTGGCTCGCCTATGGCTGCAACGTCCCGCTGACGCTGCCGGATACCGACAACGTGGTGAAGCGGATGCAGGAGCTGGAGCTGGTGGTGGCGATCGACACCATGCCGGCGGAGATCACCTCCTGGGCCGATGTGGTGCTGCCCGAGAACACCTACCTCGAGCGGTTCGACGACCTGCACGCGCCGCCCTACCGCACGCCCTTCGTGGCCCTGCGGCAGCCCGCGGTGGCGTCGCTGTATGACACCAAGCCGGGCTGGTGGATCGCCAAGACGCTCGCCACCAAGATGGGCCTCGGCCACTACTATCCGTGGAAGGACGCCGAGGACTATCTCCAGCAGGTGCTCACCAAGTCGGGGCTCGACTACCAGCAATTGAAGAAGGACGGCGTCATCACCAGGCCGCCGGCGGCCATCTACGACGACTCGCCGGTGATGACCTTCAAGACGCCCAGCAAGAAGATCGAGCTGTTCAGCAAGACGCTCGCGGACGCGGGCTTTGATCCCTTGCCCAAGTACGAGCCGCCCGAGGAGCCGCCCGCCGGGTACTTCCGGCTGCTCTTCGGCCGCTCGCCGGTGCACACCTTCACCCGCACCACCAACAACCCGCAGCTCTCGGAGATCTTTCCGGAGAACGAGCTGTGGATCAACGCCGAGATGGCGCGCGTGCTCAAGCTGCACGCGGGCGACCGGGTGATGCTGGAGAACCAGGACCAGGT
>JAYWAO010000206.1:0-15603 GCA_043782365.1 Deltaproteobacteria bacterium | reverse complement strand
AGCTCTCGGTGGGCCGCTCGGTGAAGCGGCTCTCGGTGGCGGTGACGGTCGCCAAGGCGGAGTGGCGGCCGCGCGAGAAGGTCCAGATCCAGGTCGCGGTGAAGGACTCGACGGGTCTGCCGCGCAAGGCCGAGGTGACGCTCTACGCGGTCGATGAAGCCGTCCTGCGGCTCACCGACTACAAGGTGCCCGACCCGGTGGACGAGATGTTCCCCAAGCGCGGCCTCGGCGTGGCGCTCGGCGAGCCCCTGCTGACGCTGGTGCGGCGGCAGAGGTTCGGCGAGAAGGGCGAGCTGCAACCCGGCGGCGGCGGCGGTCGCGGCGGCGGGAACGACATCCGCAGCAAGTTCGTCACCACCCCGCTCTGGACCCGGCTGGAGACCGTCTCCGACGGCACCGCCACCGCCGAGCTGGAGCTGCCCGACAACCTGACCACCTTCCGCATCATGGCGGTGGCGCTCACCAGCGAGGACCGCTTCGGCTCGGGCGAGACCGCCGTGCGCGTCTCGCTCCCGCTCTTGGTGCTGCCGGCGCTGCCGCGCTTCGCGCGCGCGGGCGATGCCTTCGAGGCCGGCGTAGTGCTGAACGCGAAGGGCCTCGCGGCGGAGCAGAGCGAGGTCAAGGTGAGCGCGGTCCTCGACGGGCCGGTGGCGCTCGCGCCGGGACAGCCCGCCGAGCAGACGGTGACCGCGGTGGAGGGCGTGGCGCGCGAGGTGCGCTTCAAGCTGGTGGCGACCGGGAGCGGCGCGGCGAAGCTGGTCTTCCGCGCCACCGCGCAGGGGGAGCCAGGGAAGGGTGGCCCGTTCACCGACGCGGTGGAGCAGCGGCTGCCCGTGCAGCGGCCGGTCGAGCTGGAGACGGTGGCCACTTACGGCGAGACCGTCGACCAGGTCACCGAGGGCGTCGCGCCGCCCAAGGACGCGCAGGAGGGGGTGGGCGGGCTGACGGTCTCGCTCTCGTCGAGCTCGCTCGGCGGTCTCGGCGAGGGGATGAAGCAGCTGATCGACTACCCGTATGGCTGCCTGGAGCAGCTCTCGTCGCGGCTGATCCCCTTCGTGGCGCTGCGCGAGGTGCAGAAGATGTTCCTCGAGGACGAGGCGCAGCCCGCGAAGGGCGTCCCGCCGAAGGCCCTGGTCAACGAGGAGGCGGCCAGGCGCTCGGCCGAGCGCGACCGCTTCTTCGCGCAGGTGATGGGGACCCAGCCCGGCGCGCCCAGCCTCGACCCCGACGAGGTGGTCCGCGCCACGGTGGCGCGCATCGAGCAACTGCAGGCCCCCTCGGGCGGGTTCCGCTACTGGCCAGGCGAGAGCTGCACCTACGCGTGGCCGTCGATCTACGCGACGCTCGCCCTCCACCGCGCGAACGAGGCCGGCTTCCAGGTGGACAAGGGCGCGCTCGCGGCCGCCAGGCGCTTCGTCGCCCGCAAGGCCGAGGGGCAGCCGGGCTGCAGCTTCGAGGTGGTCGGCCCCGAGACGCGCGCCTTCGCGCTCCAGGTGCTCGCCCGGATGGGCGACCCGCGGCCGGCCTTCTACGACGAGCTGTATCTGCTCAAGGACAAGCTGCCCCTCTTCGGCAAGGCGCTGCTCGCCGACGCCATCCTCCTCGGCGGCGGGAAGCGGGCGCAGGCGGAAGTGTTACTCCAAGAGGTGCTCGACCGGGGGCAGGAGACGCCGGGGGAGGCGCACTTCGCCGAGCCGGACCAAGCCACCTACGCGCCGCAGTTCTCGTCCGACGCGCGGACCACGGGCATGGTGCTGCAGACGCTGGTCGACTTCGACCCGAGCCATCCGTACGTCGGCAAGATCGTCCGCTACTTCAAGCGGGCGCGCGGCACGGGCTCGTTCCGCAACACCCAGGAGGCGGCCTACGCGCTGATGGGCCTCACCGAGGTGGTCCGCGTGCGCGAGCGGACGCCGCCCGACTTCACCGCCAGGGTGGCGCTGGCTGGCAAGGAGCTGCTCAGCGAGAAGTTCCAGGGGCGCTCGCTATCGATCTTTACCAAGACCATTCCGCTCAGCGAGCTGAAGGCGGCGGTCGGCGGCGAGCCGAAGGCGAAGCTGACCATCGGCTTCGACGGCACCGGCCTGCTCACCTACGGCGCGGTGCTGCGGTATGCGCCCTCCAAGCTGCCCGAGAAGGCGCTCGACGAGGGGCTCTTCGTGCAGCGCTGGTTCGAGCCCTACGGCGAGCCCGGCAAGGCGATGGGCGAGTTCACCGCCGGAGAGCTGGTGCGGGTGCGCGTGCGGGTGGCGACGCGGATGGAGCGCCACTTCGTCGCCCTCTCGGTGCCGCTGCCGTCGGGGCTGGAGGCGGTCGACCTCGGGCTCGCCACCACTGCGCAGCAGCCGCTCACGCGGGGCCCGGGAGGGGGACGCGCTGAAGGCGGCGGCGAGGGCGGTGAAGGAGAGGAGACGCCGGAGTCGGCCGGGGAAGAGGGCTATGACGACCGCGGGATGGGTGGCTTCTGGAGCCCCTTCGGCTACAGCGAGAAGCGCGACGACCGCGTCACCTGGTTCGCCGACGACCTGCCGCCGGGCGTGCACGTGGTGAGCTTCGTGGCGCGCGCGACCACGCCGGGCAAGTTCCTCCTGCTGCCCGCCAAGGCCGAGGAGATGTACACGCCCGAGGTCTTCGGCCGCAGCGAGGGGGGCACGCTCTCGGTCTCGGCGCAGAAGCCGGTGACGATGGCGGAGCCCGGGCCGGCGAAGTAGCGACCGCACGACGGCGGACAGGCGCAATGACCCGAAGGCAGGACAGGCCGGTCGCCGGGCGCATCCTCCTCGGAGTGGTGCTCCTGCCCTTGCTGGGCCTGGTCGCGCTCGTCCTCTCCCCCGTTCCCCAAGAGCGCCTCGCGCTCGCCCGCGCCTCGTCGCTGCGCGTGGCGGCGCGCGACGGCACGCTCCTGCGCGAGTTCGTCGCCCGCGACGGCGACGGCCACGCCGCGCCTGCGCACCTCAAAGAGTTGCCGCCGCACGTCTGGCAGGCGTTCGTCGCCGCCGAGGACGCGCGCTACTTCCACCACCCGGGGCTCGATCCGCTGGCGCTGGTGCGGGCGGCGGCGGTCGATCTGCGGCGCGGGCGGCTGGCGCAGGGCGGGTCCACCATCCCGCAGCAGCTGGCGCGCCTGCTCGAGCCGCGGCCGCGCACGCTCGCGGGCAAGCTGGGCGAGGCTTGGCTGGCGCTGCGGCTGACGCGCACGCTCTCGAAGGAGGCGCTCTTGGAATCATACCTCTCGCGGATCCCGCTCGGCAACGACGTGCGCGGGGTCGAGGCGGCGGCGCGGCTCTACTTCGATCGGCCCGCGGCCTCGCTCTCGGTGGCGCAGGCTGCGCTGCTCGCGGTGCTGCCGCGCTCTCCGGGCGCGTTCGATCCGCTGCGGCACCCCGAGCGCTCGCGCGGGGCGGTGGCGCGGCTGCTCGCGCGGATGGCGGCGCGTGGGTTCTTGAGCCCGGCGCAGCTCGCGTCGGCGCTGTCGGCCCCACCCGATCTCGCGAGCGAGAAGCTGGCGCGGGCGTTCGAGGCGCCGCACTTCGTCGATCGCGTCGCGCGCAGCGCGGCCCCGCCGGCAGCGGTCTCGGTGACCACCACGCTCGACCTCGCGCTGCAGCGCAAGCTGGAGGCGGCCGTGCGCGAGGAGGTGGCCGCGCTCGCGGACAAGCGGGCCACCTCGGCGGCGGTGGTCATCCTCGACAACCAGACCGGTGAGGCGCTCGCGTGGGTGGGCTCGCCCGACTGGTTCGATGAGGGGGCCAGCGGCCGCATCGACGCCGTGCGCACGCTGCGGCAGCCCGGCTCGACCCTCAAGCCGTTCGCCTACGGACTCGCGCTCGAGCGGCGCGGGCTCACCGCGGCCACGCTGCTCGGCGACGTCGAGAGCCACTTCTCGACGCCCACCGGCGACTACCTGCCCCGCAACTACGACCGCCGCGCCCACGGGCCGGTGCGGCTGCGGGTTGCGCTCGGCTCCTCGTACAACGTGCCCGCGGTCAAGGTGGCCGAGAAGCTGGGCGCGGGCGAGCTGCTCGCGGTCCTCCACGACGCGGGCTTTTCCTCCCTGCGCGAGGAGGCCGACCACTACGGCCTCGGGCTGGTGCTCGGCAACGGCGAGGTGATGCTCGAGGAGCTGGCGCGCGGCTATGCGGGGCTCGCGCGTGGGGGCGTCGCGCTGCCGGCGCTGCAGCTGGTGCGGGAGGGGCGTGGAGCGGACGGCGCGCTGCTGCCGGCCGCGTCGGTGTCCGGCGCCACCCTCCGCGGGCAGCGGTTCCTCCGAGCCTCCACGGCGGCGCTGGTGGCCGACATCCTCTCCGACCCGGCGGCGCGCGCGCCCGCGTTCGGTCTCGACAACGTCTTGCGGCTCCCCTTCGCGGTGGCCGCCAAGACGGGCACCTCGCGCGCCTACACCGACAACTGGGTCGCGGGGTTCACCCATGAGCGCACGGTGGCCGTCTGGGTGGGCAACATGAGCGGCGCGACCATGCGGGGGGCGAGCGGAATCACCGGCGCGGGCCCGCTCTTCCACCGCGCGATGACGCTGGCGATGGCCGGAGTCGACCGCCCAGCGCCGCTCTTTGACGAGGCGCTGCTCGAGGCGCACGAGGTCTGCGCGCTGAGCGGCGCGCTGCCCGGTCCTGACTGTCCGGCGACGGTGGCCGAGCGGTTCGTCCCGGGAAGCGCCCCCAAGCTGCACTGCAAGATGCACGGCCCTGACGGCCTCGACCTGGGACCGCGCTTCTACGACTGGGCCGCGCACGAGGGGCTCGCCACGCTGAACACCGCGCGTGGCGGCGGCCCGCGCGCGGCGCTCCTCTTCCCGGGTGAGGGCGACGAGTACCTGCGCGACCGCGACCTGCCCGACCCGTTCCAGACCATCCCCGTGCGGGCGCTGGCGCCAGAGGGCGGCGGCCTGCTCGAGCTGCAGCTCGACGACGGGCCCAGGCAGGAGCTGGCCCCGCCCTACTCCACGCGGGTGCCGGCCTCGCCAGGA
Organism: Deltaproteobacteria bacterium; assembly: GCA_043782365.1. GTDB lineage: Bacteria > Myxococcota > Myxococcia > Myxococcales > 40CM-4-68-19 > CAIWCD01. The sequence continues at coordinate 10,619 of JAYWAO010000206.1, read as the reverse complement.
CGGCACGAGCTGCTGCTCTACCGGCGCGGGGCCGCGGAGCCCGACGCGCGGGTGCGCTTTGTGGTGCGCGGGTAGGCCCTTGGGTATGGCATATTGCCTCAAGAGTTCGGCACCTCCGTACGATGGTCCTCCGTGTCCCACTGGCAGTTCCCCGTCGTTTCAGTCTTCGCGCTCGCGGCCGGGCTCTTCGCCTTGGCTGCCGGAGCGCTGCTGTTGGCTTTCCTCCCAGTGGGACGCTGGCGGCAGCACCGCTTCTTCGCGCTCGTCACGGTCTCGGCAGGCCTCTTTGCCGCCGCCGATCTCGGCTCCACCGCGCCCATCCCGCACTGGCTCAAGCAGGACCTCTCTCTCCTGCAGATCTTCTGCGCGGCGCTGCACGTCTCGGCGTGGGTCGCCTACCTGGGCCTCGACCTCGGTCCGCTCTACGCGAAGGCCCAGCGCGCGCTGGTGTGGTCGCCGCTCGCGCTGGGCGCCTTGCTGGTGGCGTTTCCCCGCCTCGCGCTCACCGGCGAGATCTATACCTACCCCCAGACCATCTGGGGCGCGACCTACCGCATCTCGGTGGCCACGCCCTGGTGCCAGGCTACGCTCGTCTACCTCACCTGCCTGCTCGGCCTCGTCTTCCAGCGCTACCTCGCCGCCGCCATTGGTGGCCGGCCGCTGGCCTGGGCGCATGCAGCGGCGCTGGGCGTGTTCCTCGGCTTCGCGGTGGTGGACGTGGGCACGGTGGACCACCTCTGGGCGATTCCGCTGCTCACGCCGTACGGCGCCGCGCTGGGCTCGCTGCCGATCGTCTTCGTGCTCGCGCAGCGCTGGCGCCAGGACGTCGAGCAGCACGACGCGATGTCGCAGTCGCTCGAGCGGCAGGTGGTCCAGCGCACCAAGGACCTGAGCGCCGCGCTCGCCGCGCTCGGTCGGAGCGAGAAGCTGGCCACGGTGGGCCGCCTGGCGGGCGGGCTCGCGCACCAGATCAACAACCCGGGCGCGGCGCTGATCGCCAACCTCGAGTACCTCGAGCTGGCGCTCTCCCGCAGCGACCTGCTGCCCGCCGACGCGCGCGAGGCGGTGGGCGATTCGCTCCACTCGGCCCGCCGCATCTCGGGGGCCGTGCGGCAGCTGCTCCTGCTCTCGCGCACCGCCATCGCCGAGAGCGAGGGCCACAGCTTCGATCTCAAGCTGGTGGCGGGCCAGGCGCTGCGCGCGGCCCGGGCGGCCATCGGCATGCGCGGCGCGCTCCACGTGCTCCCGCCGGTCGCCTACGAGGACGCCATCCCCGAGGGCCTCCGCTCCAGCGGACGCGGCCAGCTCCTGGAGCAGGCGCTGCAGGCGCTCCTCGAGCAGCTCTCGCTCTCGGCGCCGGAGCACCACCCGTCGCGCATCACGCTGGACGCGCGGCGCGAGGCGGCGCGGATCCGGCTCGAGGTCCGCACCAACTACCGCGGCCTCGGGAGCGCGGTTCGCGAGCAGCTGGCCGAGACCTTCCTCGGCGCCACCAGCGGCGACGCCGAAGCGACCGAGGGGGCCTCGATCGGCCTCGCGGCCTCGCTGGGCCTCCTGCGCACGCTGGGCGTGGAGGTGCACCTGGAGGAGCACGGCCAGGGCAGCACCATCGCGCTCCTGCTCGAGCGGGCCGAGCCGGCGCCGCTCCCCCAGGCGAGCGAGCCCCCCGCGCTGGCCAGCTAGCTGGCGCTGTGCTGGCGCAGAGCAGGTGTATTACTTGTGATACGGGCTGCCGCGGAGGATCTCGAACGAGCGGTAGAGCTGCTCGAGCACCACCAGCCGCGCCAGGCGGTGGGGCAGGGTGAGCCTGCCGAGGCACCACTTGAACCGGCTCGCCTCCAGCACCTTGGGCGAGAGCCCCTCGTCGCCGCCGATCGCCAGGGTCAGCCCGAGCGAGCTGTCGCGGGCGCGGCCCACCCTCGCCGCCAGCTCCGCGCTGGAGAGCTGCTGGCCGCTCAGCTCGAGCGACCAGAGCTCGCTCGCGCCCTTGCCGCGCGCGGCCGCCTCCAGGATCAGCGCCCCTTCCCGCTCGGCGGCCGCCGGGCCTGACTCGGCCCGCAGCTCGACCAGCTCGATGGCGCAGACCTTGGCGAGGCGGCTGCGGTACTCCTCGACGCCCGCGGCGGTGTGCTCCTTGTCGCGGCCCACCGACAAGACGCGCAGGCGCATCCCGGCCAAGAGTATTACTCCGGCTTCGGATGGTTGGCCAGGGCGGGCTTCGGCTCCACGTGCGTCTGCGGCGCGTCGGCCCAGAGGCCTTCGAGGTCGTAGGCGGGGCGCTCCTCGGAGTGGAAGACGTGGATGACCACATCGCCGAAGTCGAGCAGCACCCAGCGGCCGGCGCCGTGGCCCTCGGAGCCGACCGGCTTCTGGCCCGCGTCCTTGAGCGCCTTCTCGACCGAGTCGGCGACCGCCGAGAGCTGCCGGTCGCTTTGGCCCGAGCAGACCACCAGGTAGTCGGCGTAGCTGCTCTTCTCGGTGAGGTCGATGATGACGACCTCGTCGGCCTTCTTGTCGAGGGCGGCTTCGGCGGCGAGGTGCGCCATCTTGTAGGCCGTGCCTTCGGCGGCGCGGCTCTTGGCGCGGGCTGCGGCGCGCTCGGGATCTGCGGCCTTGGGCTCGCGGGCCTTCGACTTGGACGCCTTGGGGGTGAGGCCGATCTGCGGAGGTGACTTGGGCATCTGGTTTACCTGGGTGAAGCGAAAGTGCTGCAACGAACCGCCCTGTAGAGCCGAAAGCGGGCTGGGACGCAAGGCGGGAGCGGCATCAAGTCCGCACCTGCCCGGCCCCGTGCACCACGAATCGGGTGCAGGTCAGCTCGCGCGCGCCCATCGGGCCGTACGCGTGGAGCTTGCTGGTGGAGATGCCGATCTCCGCGCCCAGCCCCAGCTCGCCGCCGTCGTTGAAGCGGCTCGATGCGTTCACCGCGGTGCAAGAGGCGTCGACCTCGCGGACGAAGCGGTCGGCGCGGGCCTGATCAGAGGTCACGATGCACTCGGTGTGGCGGCTGCCGTAGCGGGCGATGTGGTCGAGCGCGCCGTCGAGCCCGTCGACCACCGCCACCGCCATCTTCAGCTCGAGGAACTCCTGGCCGAAGTCGGACGGCGTCGCCGCGAGCACGGCGCCGGGCGCGTGTCCCAGGGGCACACCGCAAGAAGCCAGCAGCGCGGCCATTCCCTCATCGGCGCTGGTGGCGTTGGCCGCCGCCTGGCAGAGCGGCAGGGCGCGCGGGTCGCAGCGGAGCTCGACGCCGCTCGCCACCAGCGCGCGGGCGAGCCTGGGGAGCGCCTCCGCGGCGACCTTCGCATCGACCAACAGGCACTCGAGCGCGTTGCAGACGCCCGGGCGCTGCGCCTTGCCGTTGACCGCCAGCCGCTCTGCGAGAGAGAGATCGGCAGCGCCATCCACGTAGAGGTGGCAGACCCCTTGGTAGTGCTTGATCACCGGGATCCGCGACCGCTCGGCGATCAGCCTGATCAACCCGGGGCCGCCGCGCGGGATGCAGAGGTCGATCAGCTCCTCCAACTGCAGGAGCGCGTCGAGCAGCGCGCGGTCGGGCGGCACCAGCACGACGCCATCTTCCGGCAGGCCCACCTGGGCGAGCGCGGCGCGGGCCACCTCGAGTAATACAGTATTGGACCGCAGCGCTTCGCTGCCACCGCGCAGCAGCGCCGCGTTGCCCGAGCGCAGGCAGAGCGCCGCCGCGTCGGCGGTCACGTTGGGCCGCGCCTCGTAGATCATCAGCACCGAGCCGAGCGGCGCGCGCAGCCGCTCCACCGTGATGCCGTTGGGCCGGGTGGACTTCTCGACCACCTCGCCGAGCGGATCGGGCTGCGCCGCCACCTCGCGCAGCGTGCTCGCGAGCGAAGCGAGCCGCTGCTCGCCCAGCAGCAGGCGGTCGAGCAGCGCCGGGGTCTGGCCGGTGGCGCGCGCAGCCGCCACGTCGGCGTCGTTGGCCGCAGCGATTCTCGCCTTGAGGCCCTGCGTCTCGAGCAGCGCCGCCATCGCCACGATGGCCTCGGTGCGCTGCTGCGCCGGAGCGCGCGCGAGCAGCCTGGAAGCGGCCCGCGCCCGCTCGGCGAGCCCGCGCGCCTGCGCGACCAACTCGGAGACCTGCTCTGAAACGGCGGCTGCGCTCATCCCGTCACCACCAGGTCGTCGCGGTGGACCACGCAGTCGAGCAGGCGATAGCCCAGCGTCGCCTCGATCTGCGCCGAGGGCAGCCCGCGGATGCGCCGCACCTCGTCCGCGCCGTAGACCGAGAGTCCGCGCGCGAACGGCACGCCGCTCTCGGAGGCGAGCTCGATCGGGTCGCCCGCCGAGAAGTTGCCCACCACCTCGCGCACCCCCGAGGGGAGCAGGCTCTTCTTGCGCTCCAGCACCGCAGCGCGCGCGCCGTCGTCGACGCGGATCTCACCGCGGGCCTTCAGATCGAGCATCCAGCGCTGCCGCAGCCGCTTGCGCTCGCCCTGCGGGAGCACCAGCGTGCCGACGTCGTCACCGCGCAGGAGCCTGCCGAGCATGCCGGGCTCGCCGGGGAGGATCGCGCAGGCCACCCCGGCCTCGGTGGCGCGCCGCGCGGCCTTCAGCTTGGAGAGCATCCCGCCCGTGCCCACGCCCGAGCCGCCGTCGCCAGCGAGCGCCTCGATGGCCGGGGTCACTTTTCCGATGATCGAGAGGCGCTCGGCGCGCGGGTTCTTGCGCGGGTCTTCGGTGAAGACGCCGCCCGCGTCGGTGAGGATGACCAAGAGGTCCGCCTCGACGAGATCGACCACCATGGCGGCGAGCGCGTCGTTGTCGCCGAACTTGATCTCCTCGACCGACACCGTGTCGTTCTCGTTGATCACCGGGACGACGGCGCGCTCGAGCAGCTCTCCGAGCGCGCGGCGGGCGTTGAGGTACCGGCCGCGGTGCGCGATGTCGGCGTGGGTGAGGAGCACCTGCGCGCAGGTGAGGCCGCGCTCCTCGAAGGCGTCGTCGTAGAGCCGCATCAGCCGGCTCTGGCCAGCCGCGGCGGCGGCCTGCTTGAGCGCCATCTCCTTGGGCCGCTTGGTGAGCCCGAGCCGCTGCATGCCGAGCGCGACCGCGCCGCTGGTCACCAGCGTGGGGAAGCGGCGCTGGGCGTCACCTGAGCCCGGGCCGCGCAGGTTGCAGAGCGCCGCCACGTCGTCGCAGAGGAACGCGATGGTGGCGGAGTGGCCGTCACCCTTGTCGCCGGAGGCGCGCGAAGGGCCGCTGCCCGCGAGCACCGCGGAGCCGATCTTGATGATGGGGCGCTTGCAGCGCGCAAGCTCTTGACGGGGACTGGACATGGCGAGCCGCCCTGTATAGCAAGCTGCAGCCCGCGGCGCAGACCCAACCGTGCTACTCCCGCAGGCGGCGCGCGCGGTCCGTCACCACAGGCGCGTCTCCCAAGAGGTTCCGCTTGAAGGAAGAGCTGTTTGGAAACACCGCAGATCTGAAGCAGAGCCAGAGCAAGCGCCTGCTCGCGACCTACCGCCGCCGGGTGCACCCGAACGAGCTCTGCTCGGCCGAGCTGGCGCGCCACCTCACCGAGGTCTCCCGCGAGTGCGGCCGGCAGGTGGGCGTCCTCATCGACCGCCGCGGCGCCATCGAGATGGTGATCGTCGGCGACGCCCGGCAGCTCTTCCTGCCCGACATCGGCCGCGCCCGCGCCGGCCACGCGCGCCTCCGCGGCCTGCGCCTCGTCCACTCGCACCTGCGCGACGAGCCGCTCACCCGCGACGACCTCACCGACCTGGTCCTGCTGCGGCTCGACGCCATCGCCGCCATCGTCGCCGACGCGGAGGGGATGCCCGGCAAGGTCTACCTGGGGCAGCTCCTGCCGTTCGACGCGAAGAACCCGGGCGCCGAGCTCTCGCGCCTGCGGGAGTTCGATTCGATCCACGACGTCGACCTCGACATCGAGGACGAGACGCTCGAGCTGGAGAACGAGATGGCGCGCAAGGCGCCGATCCGCTCGGCCGCCATCGAGGGCCGCGCCATCCTGGTGGCCATCTACGGCCCGCGCGGGCGCGAGGAGGCCGACGCCTCGGTGATGGAGCTGCGCGAGCTGTGCCGGACCGCGGGCGTCGAGGTGGCCGAGGTGATCGTGCAGGCGCGCCGCGAGCCCGACCCGAAGACGGTGGTCGGGATGGGCAAGCTGCAGGACATCCTGGTGCGCTCGATGGGGCTGGGCGCGGACCTGGTGGTCTTCGACCGGGACCTCTCGCCCTCGCAGGCGAAGTTCATCGCCGACGAGACCGACCTCCGGGTGATCGACCGCAGCCAGCTGATCCTCGACATCTTCGCCCGTAGAGCCCAGAGCGCCGACGGCAAGCTGCAGGTGGAGCTGGCGCAAATGAAATACCGGTTGCCCCGCCTGGTGGGTTCGTCGGAGGCGCTCTCGCGGCTCGCGGGCGGCATCGGCGGCCGCGGTCCGGGCGAGACCAAGCTGGAGATCGACCGCCGCCGCGCGCGCGACCGCATCCACCAGCTCGAGGAGAAGATCGAGCGGCTCTCGATGGACCGGCAGGTGCGCCGCCGCCAGCGCGGCAAGGCCGGCGTGCCGATCATCTCCATCGTCGGCTACACCAACGCGGGCAAGAGCACGCTGCTCAACGCGCTGACGAAGTCCGAGGTCCTCACCGAGGACAAGCTCTTCGCCACCCTCGACCCGACCTCGCGCCGGCTGCGCTTCCCCCGCGACCGCGAGGTGGTGCTCACCGACACGGTGGGCTTCATCCGCGACCTGCCGAAGGACCTCGTCGCCGCCTTCCGCGCCACCTTGGAAGAGCTGGAGGACGCAGATCTCCTGCTCCACGTGATCGACGCCTCCGACCCGCGCCACGCGCACCAGGCGCAGGCGGTCGAGCGCATCCTCGCCACGCTCGACCTCAAGGAGACGCCGCGCCTGCTGGTCTTCAACAAGTGCGATCGCCTCCCCGACGGCGGCGCCGCGCTGGCGCACGAAGAGGGCGGGGTGGCCCTCTCGGCGCTCAAGCACACGGGCTTCGAAGCGCTGCTCGAGCGCTGCGAGAAGCTGCTCTGGCGCGAGGGCGTGGTGCAGGCCCCGGGCGCGGAGGAGGGGCCGTTCCTCAAGAAGCAGGTCTGAGGCGGCGAGGCCAGGAAACCAGGAAGCCAAGAGCGCGAGGGGCTGCGCAAGAAGTCGGCACTGACTCCGGCAACCAATCTCCTGGTTTCCTCAGATTCAGACTCAGAGATCCGCCTTTCGCCCCTGCGCGCCTTTGGCCTTCGGGGGAGCCAGCAAGTGCCTTGCGCGCAATCCGGCGCTATAAGACGCGTCCATGACGGCACCCGCCACTGCGAACCTGATCCAGAACTACGCCCGGCAGGAGATCACCTTCGTTCGCGGCGAGGGCTGCTGGCTCTTCGACGACCAGGGCAACCGCTACCTCGACGCCTTCGCCGGAGTGGCGGTGGGCGTGCTCGGGCACGGGCACCCGGCGCTGGTGAAGGCCATCCAGCACCAGGCGGCGACGCTGCTCCATGTCTCGAACCACTACTATGTCGCCGGGCAGGAGGAGCTGGCCGGCCACCTCGTGAAGGCGTCGTTCCCCGGGCAGGTGCTCTTCTGCAACTCGGGCACCGAGGCCAACGAGGCCGCGCTCAAGCTGGTGCGGCTCTGGGGAAACGTCGCCCACGGCGGGAAGAAGACGCGGGTGCTCGCCTTCGAGAACGGCTTCCACGGCCGCACGCTGGGCGCGCTCTCGATCACCGCCAGCAAGGCCTACCGCGAGCCGTTCGCGCCGCTGCCGCCCTGCGAGTTCCTCCCGCTCGGCGACTTCGCCGCCCTCGAAAAGGCGATGGGCCCCGATGTCGCCGGCGTCTTCCTCGAGCCCATCCAGGGCGAGGGCGGCGTCAACGTGCCGCCGCCGGGCTTCTTCAAGGCAGTACGCGACCTCTGCGACCAGCATGGCGCGCTCTTCGTCGCCGACGAGATCCAGACGGGCTTCGGCCGCACGGGCCGGTTCTTCGGTTACCAAAATGAGGGGGCCACGCCCGACGTGATGACGATGGCCAAGGGCCTCGGCGGCGGCGTGCCGATCGGCGCGGTGCTGGCGCGTCCGGAGGTCGCGGCGCTGCTCAAGCCGGGCCTGCACGGCACGACGTTCGGCGGCAATCTCCTCGCCTGCGCCGCTGGCCTCGCGGTGGTGCGGGAGGTGGAGAAGCCCGGCTTCCTCGAGTCGGTGCGGGCCCGCGGCGAGCGGCTGCTGGCCGGACTCCGCACCGTCTTCCCCAAGAGCGAGCTCCGCGGCAGGGGCCTGCTCCTCGGCGTGCAGCTCGACGAGGCGCCGCAGAAGCTGGTGGTCGCCGCGCGAGCCGCCGGGGTGATCGTCGGGCCTTCGGGCCGCAACACGCTGCGCATCGCGCCGCCGCTGGTGATCAACGACGCCGAGGTCGACGTGTTGATCGACGGGCTGCGCCGCGCCGTCGCGAGCCTCTCCTAGGTGCCGGCGCGCAGGCGCCACGCCCTCTCACGGCTGCGCACAGGGCTCTTCGCGCTGGCGGTGCAGGGCTCGCGCTCGCTCGCGCTGGCCGCGCCGAAGAAGAAGTCCGCGCGTCCCGACGACGACGAGGCCCACCACCTCTGGCACTGGATCGAGGACAACGGCGAGTACGTCTTCCCGCTGATCGGCATCGTCATCCTCGCGCTGGTGCTGCTCGCGGTGCGCCGTGGGACGCTCAGCCAGCAGGACGAGCTGCGCAAACGGGCCGGGCAGAAGGAGCAGATCATCCGCCTCATGCGCGCCAAGCTCAGCCTGACCGCCGAGTCGACCGCGCCGGAGCTGGGCGTGGACCGCTACCACGCCGCCGCGCTGCTCGAGGAGCTGGAGAAGGAGGGCGTGCTCGCGCTCGGCCGGGCCGCGGGCGGGGTCGCGACCTACCGGCTCAAGGGGCTGTAGAGCCCCTGGATCACCAGCCAGAAGGGGGGCTCTTGGCAAACGGACGCCTCATCCGTTATGGTGGATCACATGACGCACCCGGCAGAGGCAGCCCCAGCGATCCCCGTCCAGCAAGGCAGCGCTGCGCTGCAGCGACATCCGCTACAGCGGAGCGCAGATCCGTACCGCGATCTGGCGGTGATCGACGAGCGGGCCCCGCGCTTCAACCAGGCCACCATCGGGGCGCTGGCTGCCCTGGCGGTCGCCAGCGGCGCCTGGCCGCTCTTCGCGCTGCTGGCCGCGCAGCTCTCGCTCGGGCTGGCGTTCGGGCGGCGCTGGTGCCTGCCCTGCGTCTTCTACTTCGAGGTGGTGCAGCCCCGCTTCGGCGAGGGCCCGCTCGAGGACAGCCGGCCGGTGCGCTTCGCGAACCAGGTCGGCGCCGTCTTCCTCTGGGCGGCGACCCTGGCGGGCCTCGCGGGCCTGACGCGCGCCGCCCTGGCGCTCGGCGGCGTGGTCGCGGTGCTGGCGCTCCTGGCGGCGGCCACCGGGCTCTGCGTCGGTTGTTCGCTCTACCGCTTGGGCGCCCGGCTCAAGGGCGTCAAGGCGCTGCGCCTCTCCTCGCTCGATCTCGCTGAGCTCGGCGTGGCCGCCGGCAGCGGCGCGGTGGTCCAGTTCACCCACCCGCTCTGCTCGGGCTGCGCCGAGCTCGCGCGCAAGCTCACCCGCGAGGGCCGCCCCCCCGTGCTGGTGGACATCTCGAAGCGGCCCGACCTGGCGCGCAAGTACGGCGTCTCGGTGGTGCCGCTGGCCTTCGAGGTCGATCCGGCCGGCGCGATCGTCCGCCAGGTCGCGGGCTAGCTCCATCCGCTCCAACGGAGGCCTGCTCTCCGGGCACCGGGCCTTGACGCAGATCTGCTGCGGCGGATAAGCGTGCCCGATGGATCGCGAACCCTCCCGCAAGCGCAGCAAGCAGGGCTCCAAGGCGAGCGCCCGGCCCGCCCAGAAGGCGCGGCCGCTCGCGGCCCCGCCCGAGGCCGCCGAGACCGCCCCCAGCGCCGACCTCGCACCGGTGGTGGGCCGCAACCTGCGCAAGCTGCGCGGCAAGCGAGGGCTCTCGCTGGAGAAGCTGGCGCAGGCCTCCGGCGTCTCGCGCGCGATGCTCGGCCAGATGGAGCTCGGCCAGAGCGCGCCGACCATCAACGTGCTCTGGAAGACCGCCACCGCGCTCGGCGTCCCCTTCTCGGCGCTGATCGGCGCGGAGGAGCACCCGGGCCCCACCGTGCTGCGCAGCGAGCAGGTCAAGGTCCTCTCGAGCCACGACGGCAAGTTCCGCTCGCGGGCCCTCTTTCCCTTTGGCGAGCCGCGCCGCGTGGAGTTCTACGAGCTGCGCCTCGCCGCCGGCTCGGAGGAGCGCGCCGACGCGCACGCGCCCGGCACGGTGGAGAATTTGGTGGTGACCGCTGGCACCGTCGAGATCGAGGTGGCCGGCCGCAAGGAGCTGCTGCGCACGGGCGACGCCATCGTCTTCGACGCGGGCGCCCCGCACGTCTACCGCAACGACGGCGGCGTCGAGGCGGTGATGTACCTGGTGATGACCTACGCGGGCGACGCGAACTAGGGCCTGTCCTCAAACTCAGGCAGCCACGACCCTGTCCGAGTGGCCAAAACCGCCAAATCGATTCGCTCCCGATTTGGGGGCTGGGCCTTCGGCCC
>JAYWAO010000205.1:0-5699 GCA_043782365.1 Deltaproteobacteria bacterium | reverse complement strand
CACGCGTTCGTCACCGACGTGACCTCGGCGTATTGCCAGCTCAACGTGCAGGGCCCGAGGTCGCGCGAGCTGCTGCAGGCGATCACCACGGCCGATCTGTCGAACGAGGCGTTCCCGTTCCGCGCGGCGCGCGAAGTCGATATCGGCTATGCCCGCGCTCTCTGCGTGCGCATCACCTACCTCGGCGAGCTGGGATATGAGCTGTATATCCCCACCGAGCAGGCGGTCCACGTCTACCAGCGCATCGTCGAGGCCGGCAAGCCGCTCGGGATGCTGCACGCGGGCCTCAAGGCGCTCGCCAGCCTCCGCATGGAGAAGGCGTACCGCGACTACGGCCACGACCTCGACAACACCGACGGCGTGCTGGAGGTGGGCCTGGGCTTCGCGGTCGATCTGAAGAAGCCCGGCGGGTTCCTCGGCAGGGACGCCGTGCTCGCCGCCAAGGCGAAGGGCCCGCTCGCGCGGCGCCTGGTGCAGGTGCTGGTGAAGGACCCGGAGCCGCTGCTCTTCCACGCCGAGGTGGTGCGGCGCGATGGCCGGGAGGTGGGCTACGTCAGGGCCGCTTCCTACGGCCACACGCTCGGGGGCGCGGTGGGGCTCGCCATGGTGGCGCCCGGCGAGGGCCCGGCCGACGCGGCGTGGCTCAACTCCGGCAAGTGGGAGGTGGAGATCGCGGGCGCGCTCTACCCGTGCCAGCCCTCGCTGCGGCCGCTCTACGATCCCGACATGAAGCGGATCAAGATCTAGCGGGATGGTCCGGACCCGCATGTCCTACGACCTCTCGAGCCGCTCCCGCCTCAAGGTGCAGGACCTGCCCCGCTTCCCCGAGGACACGCTGTTCCACCGCGTGGCCCGCGTGGTCTGCGAGGCGAGCTGCCTCCCCCGCAAGGAGCTGTTCGAGGCCTGGGAGGTGGCGCGGCGCGCGCGGCGGAAGATGCGCGGCGGCCGGGTGGTGGACCTCGCCTGCGGCCACGGGTTGATCGCGCACCTCATGCTCATCCTCGACGATACTTCTCCCTCGGCGCTGGCGGTCGACCGCACGCTGCCCAAGAGCGCGCACCGGCTCGCCGAGGTCCTGGTGCGCACCTGGCCGCGCCTCGCGGGCAGGGTGCAGCTCGTCGAAGGGGACTTGGAGTCGGTCCCGCTCGAGGCGGGCGACCTGGTGGTCTCGGCCCACGCCTGCGGGCCGCTCACCGACACGGTGCTCTCGCGCGCGCTGGTCGCCCGCGCCCGGGTGGCGGTGCTGCCCTGCTGCCACGCGACCGCCACGGGCGACCAAGGGGGCGTGGGCGGCTGGCTCGATCCGGCCCTGGCGATGGACGTGACCCGGGCTGCCCGCCTGCGCGCGGCGGGATATCGGGTGCATACGCAGGCGATACCCGTCGAAATCACGCCGAAGAACCGGCTGCTACTCGGCGAGCCCGAGGAACGAGAGCGGCCCGTCGTGGAGGAGCCGCTGGCACAGCTCCCGTGAGAGCCCGGCCGCCCGCAGCGCCTCGGCGGCCTTCGGCAGCGCCAGCAGGTCGCTCGGCCCGTCGCCGATGTCGGAGGTCAGCACCACGCCCTCGGCCCCGTGGCGCGAGACGATGGCGGCGGCGGTCTCCGCCCCCAGCCCGCCTGGCTGCAGCGTCAGCCCCGCCCAGCAGCCGAGCGCGCGCACCAGCGGGAAGGTCTCGAGCGTGACGTGGTCGACCAGCGCCCGCGCCGGCGAGAGCCGCGACTCGCGCAGGAGCGAGAGCACCCGCTTGGTGCGCGCGAGCTTCTCCTGCTCCGGGGTGTGGATGATCACCGGCCGGCGCAGGCGCAGCGCCAGCTCCAGCTGTGCTTGCAGCAGCTCCTCCTCTTGCAGCGAGCCCGTCTGCAGGCCCAGCTCGCCGAGGGCGACCACCCGCGGGTCGTCGAAGTAGCGCGGCAGCGCCTGCAGCAGCGCGCCCAGGCCCTGCGGCGGGATGCGGGCCGGGTGCACGCCGAGCGCGATCAGGGGGCGGATGCCCGCCGCCTTGAGCCGGGCCGCCTGCAGGCCGACCAGCTCGTCCCAGTGGCGGCGCAGGTCCTCGGGGCGCGAGGCGGGCGCGTCGCGCGCGCAGGTGACGGCGGCGCGCAGCCCGAAGAACGCCAGCGTCGCGAGGTCGGCGTCGCGGATGCCCTCGGCGTGCAGGTGCAGCTCGACGAAGGGCTGCGCGGTCTCCATCGCGGGACGGTAGCGCGGTGGCGGCCGCGGCGTGCCCCTTTTCGGCAGCGCTCCTGCGCGCGCCGCTTGTGCTAGCGTCAGCCTCTCCGATGAACGCTCCAAGGCCGCTCTCGCTCGGCTCGCTCGGCTCCGTGGCCTGCGCCGCGGCGCTGCTCGCTTGCCCGGCGTGCAAGCGAAGCCCGCCTGCCCCAGCCCCCGCCGCGCCAGCACAGCAGCCCCTCGCGCCTGTCCCCGCGCCCGACCCTGCGGCGCTGTCGCTCAGGCCGCCCGAGCCCGGCGGGCCCGCCCGCGATCGCAAGCGGCTGGCCCTGCCGCCGGCAGCCCCCTGCCTGGGGGGCGCGACCGATCCGCAGCTCTCCGAGCTGCTCGAGCAGGCGGCGCTGCAGTTCGAGAAGGGCCGCTGGGCCGACGCGCTCGAGTGCGCCCGGCAGGCGGGCCGCATCGAGCAGGGCAGCGTGGCCGCGCACCACTTCCGCGGCGCCGCGCTCGCCGAGCTTGGCCAGTACGACGAGGCCCGGACGGCCTACGCCCGCGCGCTCGCGCTCGACCCCGACGACCCCGAGGTGCTCCGCTCGGCGGCCGACCTCTACGTGCGCAGGCTCGGCGGCCGCGACGACCTGGAGCTGGCGCTGGCCTACGTGCACCGCGCGCTGCCCCGCGCCCAGAAGGGCCGGGACAAGCTGCTCTTGAAGGAGCTGCACCTGCTCGCCTCGATGGCCCTCGACGACTTGGGCCGTCCGCAGGCGGCGCTGGTGGAGTCTGGGCGCGCGGTCGAGCTCGACCCCAAGGACCGCGAGGCCCGCCGGGAGCGCGGCGTGGCCCTCTTCGAGCTGGCCCGGTTCGACCAGGCCCGCGCCGAGCTGGCCGCGCTCGCCGCCGAGGAGCCCGACGCCTGGGCCGAGCAGTACCTGGGCCTGATCGCCGAGCGGGCCCACGACGACGCCGGCGCACTGCTGCACTTCACCCGCGCGCAGGCCCTCGACCCCGAGGCGTTCAAGCCCGTGGCGGCCCCCAAGGCCGAGCTGTTCGCGCAGATGGTCCGCGAGGAGTCGGTGCACCTGCCGCCCGAGGTCCTGCGCGGCCTCTCTCAGACGGAGGTCCAGGTCCAGGACCTGCCGGAGGTGGCGGATCTGGTCGCCACCGACCCGCCGCTCTCGCCCGGGATCCTCGGCCTGTTCCGCCCGCCACCCGACGGATCCCCGCGCGGCCAGAAACCTGCGATCATCCTCTATCGTCGCAACCTCGCCCGGGCCGCCCGCTCGGAGGAGGAGCTGCGGCGCGAGGTCCGCGACACCCTGCTGCACGAGGTCGGGCACCTCAACGGCGAAGACGACGAGCAGCTGCGCGATCGCGGTCTCTGAAGCGAGCGACCGGCGGTCCAGGAATGGAGGCAACTACGTGAAGATGATCGACGTCTCGGACAAGGAGCGCACCGCCCGCACCGCGGTGGCACGCGCGGAGCTGCGCTGCGATCGCGACGCGCTCAAGCTGCTCAACGAGGGCCGCCTGGAGAAGGGCGACGCCCTGGCAGCCGCGCGGCTGGCAGGCATCATGGCGGCCAAGCAGACGCCCTCGCTCCTGCCGCTCTGCCACCCGATCACCATCCACGGGGCCGACGTCGACGTGGCCTGCGACGAGCCCGCGGGCCTGGTGCGGATCGAGGCGCGGGTGCACGCGGTCGACCGCACCGGCGTCGAGATGGAGGCGCTCACCGCAGCCTGCGCGGCCGCGCTGACCGTCTACGACATGATGAAGCGGCACGACAAGACGATGGAGCTGATCTCGCTGCGCTTGGTGCACAAGTCGGGCGGACGCACCGGCGAGTGGAACCGCGAAGGCGAGCCGCTCGGCATCGCCACCGGCGGCAACCGCGAGCGGATGCCGCCCGACACAACCCCGGCCCGCGGCATGCGGCCCGTCAACCCCGACCTGACGCCGCCGCGCGGGACCAAGAAAGTGCCGGGGAGCGGCCGCTAGATCTTCTTGCGCGCGCAGGCCTCGAGGGCGGGCGAAGGGTCGATGGCGTCCTTGCCGTCGACCACCTGGATCACCTTGCCGTCGGCGCCGATCACGAAGGTGGTCCGCACCGCGTAGCCCACTGCGAGGATGCCGTAGGCCTTGGCGGCGATGCCGTCGGGGTCGGCCAGCAGGGGGAACGGCAGCGAGAGGCTGGCAGCGAACTTCTTCTGCGTCTCGAGGTCGTCGGTGGAGACGCCGAAGATCTTCGCGTCGGCCGCGCCCAGCTTGTCGAAGACCTGGCCCCAGTTGGTCATCTCCTTGGTGCAGCCGCCGGTAAAAGCCTTGGGGAAGAACGCCAGCACCACGGTCTGCTTGCCGCGGTAGTCGGCGAGGTTGACCTTGCTGCCGGTGGTGGCGTCGAGCATGACCGTGGGCGCCTCTTCACCGACCTGGATCTTGTGGCCCGAGGCGAGGGCGGCGCAGCCGAGCGCGGGCCCGAAGAGCACCGCCAGCGCAAGGTGGGCGAGCGGCGAGCGGCGGGCGAGGGCGGGGGCTAGGAGGCTCATGAGGGGACTGATGCCGGTGGGGCGCCGTGGGTGCACGCGGGTAGATCCTCTGCGCTCCCCAGGCGTTAGAGTGGACACCATGACGACCACCCCCGCCGCCCAGCGCCCCCTGACCGCCGCCCTCCTCGGCGCCCTGCTCCTCACGCTCTCTTCCGGAGCGCTCCTGGCGTGCTCGCCGCGCCAGACCACGCCGCCCACCCGCGACGCCGCCGCGCCCGCCGACGCCGAGTGCGCGACCGTGGACGACTGCACCACCACCCGCTTCGAGGACGGCGCCTGCTGCGCGATGCTCTGCAGCCCGCGCGCGACCACCAAGAAGGCGGTGAAGGAGGCGATGAAGGTCCAGTGCAACACGCTGGTGAGGTGCGCCCAGCCGTTCTGCCAGCCGCCGCGGTTCCTGCAGCGCCTCGCGTGCGAGGCCGGGAAGTGCGTGATGCAGACGGTCGGACGCGTGGAGCAGCAGCAGTAGCCGCGGCCGACCTGGTGCGCTGAACGGTCGACTCCGGTCGCCAATCCGCTCGGCGCCCTGGACTAGACTAGCCAGCGCTGCGCCCCACCAGCTCCAGCACGCGCGCGTTGCCCACGCCGTCCTCGGCCGGGTAGGCGTCTCGCTCCGGTTCGAGCACCAGGTTGGCGAAGTGCTCGACCTGGTGGAGGAACTGGTTCGCGCCGCCCACCACGTGCTCGGTGCGGTGGCCGTCGCGGTCGACCCAGACGCGGGTCGGGTTCCACTCCGGGATGAAGGGCCGCTCCACCTCGAGCCGGCCGAGGGTGCCCATGACCACCAGGTACTGCTCGGTGGTGCAGAGCAAGGAGCCGCTGACGGTGGCGATGCGGCCGCCCGGGAAGTCGAGCGCGGCGGCGCTCGAGGTGTCGACCGGTGGGGTGGTGCGCGGGTTGACCCACGCGGCGCGTCCCACGCAGCCGAGCGGCTCGGCGCCGAAGAGATACCGGGCCACGTCGACGCCGTAGCAGGTGACGTC
>JAYWAO010000204.1:0-15698 GCA_043782365.1 Deltaproteobacteria bacterium | reverse complement strand
TCCGGCCTGCTGCTGCGGCCGCAGCGCCCGCGGCGCGGCCCTCGTCGATCTCGGGCGCTCCTGCTGCGCCCGCGGCGCGCCCTGCGTCGATCTCCGGTGCTCCTGCCGCGCCTGCTGCCCGTCCGGTCGCAGCGCCCGCCCAGGCTCCGGCGCCGCGCCCCGCTGCTGCGCCGGCCGCCGAGGAAGACCCGCTCGAAGCCCGCAAGCGCGCCCAGCGCGAGGCCCGCGCCCGCATGGAGGCCGAGCGCGCCGCTGCGTCTGGAGGTGCGCCTGCCGAGGCTGAAGCCCCCGCGCACGAGGCCGCCCCGCCTGCGCGCGAGGCCGCGCGTGAAGAGGCGCCCGCCGCGCCCGCCGAAGAAGACCCGATGGAAGCCCGCAAGCGCCAGCAGGCCGCAGCCCGGGCCGCGCGCGACGGCGGCGGCGGTGGAGATGCGCCCGCCTCGGCGGAGCCTCCCCCGCAGCCGGGCACGGTGCCGCTCGAGGAGACCTTCGATGCGCGCATGTCGGGCGGCACCCAGACCTGGGACGGCCTGCGCATCCACTGGGAGCGCGCCGGCGGGCCGGTGGCGGCGTACGAGGTGATCGTCAGCGACCACCAGATCTTCGGCGACGAGCTCCCTGAAGCGCTCGCGGGCAGGGCCGACTTCACCTCCGCCGTGGCGGTGGCCCCCTCGGTGACGGCGGTGATCGACAACATCACGCCCCGCGAGGCCCGCGGCTGGTACCTGGTGCTCACCCGCGCCAAGGACGGCAGCCGCGCGCCGCACCCGTTCAAGATCGGCGACGCCGCCGAGAGCGGCAAGCCGGTGGCCCCGTTCGTCAACCCGAACCGCACCGGCGAGCTGCGCGCCGAGGTGGAAGACCTGCTCGGCCAGGCCCGCGAGAACTGGGACCGCTGGAAGGGCGAGCAGGACCGCGGCTCGCAGCGCGAGGCCAAGCGCCTCGTCGGCGACGCCCTGCTCATCTTCCCGAACTACCCCGGCGCGAAGGCGCTC
Source organism: Deltaproteobacteria bacterium (assembly GCA_043782365.1). GTDB lineage: Bacteria > Myxococcota > Myxococcia > Myxococcales > 40CM-4-68-19 > CAIWCD01. The sequence continues at coordinate 14,703 of JAYWAO010000204.1, read as the reverse complement.
GCCGACGAGATCGGGTAGCGGCCATCCGCGCCGACCTGCCCGAGCTCCTGCCGCTGGTCTGCCCCGCGTGCCGGCAGCACACAGGCCGGGGCATCGAGCTGCACTCGCTCGAGGTCGAGGTGCGGGCGCGCGTCGAGAAAGGTCCGCAGGGCGCCGAGGGGCCCGACGAGCTGCTCGAAGGCGTTCTGCGCTGCCAGGGCTGCGGGCGGCGGTACCCCGTGATCGACGGCATCCCGGTGGTGCTGCGCGACCTCGGCGCCTTGCTCTCCACCGAGCTGTTCGGGCTCACCTCGGCGGCGCTCTCGCCCGAGGTGCTGGCAGCGCTCGCCGCGCCGGGGCCCGATGACACGCCGGTGCCGCACCAACTGGAGACGCTCGGCGCCTACCTCGACGCCTCCTGGGGCGATCGCGCGACCCCGCTCGCCGACGGACCGGGCGGCGTGCTCGGGGCCGCAAAGCTCCTGGAGAAGCTCGCCGCGCGCGCCGGCCATGGGGTCGCGCGCGCGCTGGAGCTGGGCTGCAGCGTCGGCCGCGGGCTGCACGCGCTCGCGGGCGGGGCCAGGCTGGTGGTCGGCCTCGATCGCAACCCGGCCGCGCTGCGCCTCGCCCGCAGGCTGCTGCGCGGAGAGCACGTCGACTACCCGCGCCGCCAGATCGGCCGCAGCTACCTGCCCGCGCGGTTCGAGGGACTGGCAGCGCCCGAGGTGCACCTCGTCTGCGGCGACGTGCTCGACCCGCCGCTCGCGCCCGGCCAGTTCGACCGCGTGGCCGCGCTCAACGTGCTCGACGTGGTGCGCAGCCCCAAGGCGCTGCTGCACCAGGCCCACCAGCTCTGCGCTCCCGCCGGCGAGCTGCTGCTCTGCGCGCCGTATGCGTTCCGCAGCGGCCTCACGCAGGACGACGAGCGGCTCGACACCGCGGACCCCGCCGCTGCGCTCCGCAAGGAGGCGGGCGACCTCGGGTGGTCGATCGAAGACGAGGACCTGCACCTGCCCTGGACGCTTCGCCGCGACTCACGCGCGGCCAGCCTCTACGACGTGCACTGGATCCGCGCGCGCCGGCCTTGAAGGTCGCTCACGGCTGCGGTGACGGCTCGCCGCTGACCGCGGCTGGCTCCCCAGGGGCCACGGTGGGCGCCACGGTGGGCGCCGCGGGCGCTGGTGCGCTGGGCTCCTCCGCGGCGGCCTGGGCCGGCGCTGCGGCAGGCTGCAGGTCGCTCTCCTGGTCGTCCGGGGGCGGCGGCGGAGGCGGGAGCCCCATCGCGGGCACCTCGGCCTCGCTCGCTGCGACGAGGTCTTCCGGGGTCGCCTCGAAGACCTCTTCCACCAGGACGTCCTGGTCGCTGAGGTCGTAAGACTCCTCGGCCGGTGCGGCCGCGATCTCCGCAGCAGGCACAGGCGCGGCCTCCGCAGCGGGCGCAGGCGCGGCCTCCGCAGCGGGCACAGGCGCGATCTGAGCAGCGGCTGCGGCCTCTTCCGCAGCTTCCTGCGCGGGCGCTGCAACTGTCGGCGAAGGCGCTGCCGGCGCGGTTCCAGGGCCGTCGACGCTCAGCGCAACCACCGGCTCCACGGACGACTCGAACGCCTCGGGGCCGCGGGCGATGCGGGCCCATTCGTCGTCGCCGGAGGTCTCGGTCTCGACGGCGGCGGCGACCGCCACCGCGAGCGCGAGCTCAGTCTCTTCCGCGGTCGCAGCGTGAGGAACGGAGGCTGCGTCGAACGCCGAGGACTCCGGCGGCGCGGCGGCGGGCGTGGCCTCCGCGACAGCGGCGGGCTCGACGGTGGCGACGACCGCCACGGCCGCCGCGCTCTCCGGAGCAGCAGCCGCAGCGGGGGTGTGCGGCTCGCCCTCATCCCCCGGGAGCGGAGGGAGAGCCGCCTCAAAAGGGCGCGGTGGCGATGCGCCCGAGACTGGCGCCTCGGCGCGTTCCGGCTCGGCTTCGACCGGCTCCAGCTCTGCTTCCGGGAGCAGCTCGGGGAGCTCGCCGGCGGCCTCGCCGGACCCAGGCTGGTTTCCCTTCGGCGGCCCTGCGGCGGCCGGAGTCGCTTCGGGTCCGTCGAGCAGCGCGAAGTAGAGCGGTGTCGTCTCGAGGGAGGCGGCGTGCTCGGACTCCGAGGCTCCGGCCGCGGGCGGCGCCGCTGGTGGGCTGGCTTCTGCCGTTGCCGGCACGGGCGCGTGCTGCTCAGCGATGGCCGCGGACGCGGTGCGCGGTGCGGTCTCATCAGGCGAGGCCAGCACCGGCGTGACCTCGACCGGCCCGGGTCCGCCAGGAGGCTCTGCCGCGGGAGATGGCTCCGGCTCCGGCTCGGGCTCGTGGACCGCCTCGGCGATCGGCCCCTCTCGAGGTCCCGCCGGGGGCCCTGCCAGCGGCGCTTCCGGGGGCTCCGGCTCGACGTCGGCCTCGGGCAGCACCTCTGCCGCCGAGAGGAGCTCCGGCTCTTCGAGCACCGCGGCCTCGGGCACGTCTTCGGGCACGTCTTCGGGCTCGACCTCGGCGGGCGCCGGAGCCTCCGGCGCGACCTCTACCGCGGGAGCAGCGGGCGCTGCCGGAGCAGCGGCGTGCGGTGGCGGCACCGAGTCCGTCGAGGGCTCGGGCTCCAGCTCCGGCAGCTGCTCGGGCGCAGCCGGACGTGCCTCGACCCGCGCGCGTCGCAGCACCGTCCCATCGGCCGCCAGCAGGCCCGGCGCCAGCAGGCGGCTCACCATCTGCTCGTCGCCGTCGATCTCGTGGAGCGCCGCATCGGCTGGCGCGCCGGGCGAGGGCGCGATCAGCGTCCACCTGCAGAGCGGCGCCGCGCGCGCGAGCCAAGCTGCCACCGCGGGCTCCGCAGAGCGGGAGAAGAGCGGCTCGGCGAGGGCGCGCAGCCGGCTCGGGCCCACGTCGTCCCCGGCGGCACCGAGGCGGTCGAGCAGCGCGCCGGCCACCGAGAGCTCGCCGGGCGCATAGAGGTCTGCCTCGTCGGCCACGCGGCGCAGACCCTGGGCGCGCGCCGCGGCCCCCTGCGCTTGCTGCTGGAGCTCCTCGGCCACGCCGGCGGCGCCGCCGAGCGACTGCTCCGCCTCCAGCGCGAGCAGGCCGGCCTTGTCGAGGAGCGTAGAGCGCTTGTCCGCCGCCTCGGTGAGCGCGACCGCGCGGCCTCTCAGCTCGCTGCGGAGGCCCTCCGCGAACGCCTCCACCGCGGTAGCCCTGCGCATCGGCGCGCGGGCCGAGCCAGGCGTGGGCAGCGAGGCGACCTGCGCCGACGCCGAGAGCAGCTGCGCCTCGCGCGGCGCCTGCGCGAGCTGCGTCAGGGCCGCCGCCAGCCGCTCCTCCAGCTTCTCCAGCCGCTGCAAAAGCCGCGCCTCGGTCGCCTCCGCGTGCGCGCGCACCCACTGCAAGCCGTCGGCGCCGGCGCCGCCCGCGCTGCCAGCCTCCGCGCGCGCCTCCACCTGCGTCAGCCTGCGCTCCACGAGGTTGAGCCGGTCGGCGAGGGTGCCGCTCGCGGTCTGCACCGCCGCCGCGCTCTGCGCCTGCGCCAGGGACTGCGCCGCGCCCGGCGCCGCGGCCCTGCCCGGCGGCTGCGGGATGCTCTCGACCACCTCGATCTTGCCGCGCCCGTTCGACTGCACGAGGAGCGAGGCGCCATCGGGCCGCCGCTCGCGCACCTTGCGCACGAACGCGGCCGCCGCCTCGGTGACGCGGGTGACGTCCTGCGGAGTGCCCTTGAGCGCGGCGCGCACGACGTCGCCGACCAGCTGATCGGCCCGGTAGGCCGTGGAGAGCTTGAGCGTGTCGCGCTGGGCCTTGATCTTCACCTTGCGCGGCAGGCCGCTGGAGGCGAGCAGGGCTGCCCCGTCGAACTCGCGGGGAAGCTCCGCCTCGACCTCGAGCGGGACCTCGACCATCCGCGCGTCGGGACGCGCGATCAGCTTGATGTGGAACACCCGCGCATCCTACGCCACCGGGGCACCCTCGGGGCAAGTGTGGGCTCTTGCAGCCACGCTGTTTTTTTGCCTGCTCTTCCGCGAGGGCAGGACCACGGGAGCCAGGGAGGACGACGCGGCGACCAGCCCGACGAGGAGCGCCGCTCCCCCACACCCTGGCGAGCCTTCGCTAGCCGGGGTTGCTGCAGTGCTGCGGACCGTCGCAGGCGACCGGCCAGTGCTTGTCGTTGCAGTCGGCTCCCTTGCAGCGGCAGCCGGTGTACGCCGCGCCCCACTCGAAGTGCCAGGCCTCGTAGTTCAGCCTGAGGGCGCCGACCTTGCTGCTGGTGAGCACGTCGACCAGCGACTTCGACAGCGCCTTGGCCTTGCTGTCGCCGCGGGGGGCCTTGCACGAGGTGACCTCCTTGCCGCCAGCGTCGCGGACGACGATGTCGCACCCGATCCCCGCGCTGTGCGGGGTGGCGCCCGGCCACATCAGGCCCAGGTTCTTGGGCGGGTCGATCAGCCTGTCGCCGAGCGCCTTCTGCTCCTGCTCGGCCTTGTTGGCGGGCGCCTTGGAGGCGAACTTCTCCTTCAGGTGCCAGCCCTTGAGGATGTAGTCGCACTCGTTGGTCGAGTCGGCGGTGTCGGCGCGCCAGCAGTTGCGCACGAAGAGGGTGTGGCCCTTGGGCCACTCGCCGGATGCAGCGATGAACTCGTCGGCGCGCTGCAGGCCTGCGCTCACCTCCTGGGTGAGCCGGAGGTCGCTTACGCCCTTGACGTGCTTGAGCGCGGGCAGCTTGAGCAGCTGCGAGGAGCCGGGCGCGATGCTCCCGCTGATCGCCGGGAACTTGCACGTCGAGGAGACCCCCTTGCCCCACTTGGAGAGGTCGAGCGAGCAGTTGGCCTTGCAGAAGGTCTTGCAAGAGGCGACGTCGTGGCAGTACTGGCCGAGCTTCCCGCCGCCGCTGGAGTGGGTGGCCTGCGCCGCGCCGGACGCATGGCCCGACTCTGCCGGATGGGCTGCCTCCGCCGCGTGGCCCGCCTCCGCCGCGTGGCCGGCGGCCTTGAAGTGGAAGACTTGCGGCTTGTCGCAGCGGAAGTAGCCCTTCTTGCCCGCCACCTCGGCGGTGCAGAACGAGCCCGTGGTGCCGAACGCAGGCTTGGCGCCGAGCAGCTTGAGCTGCGTCCCCTTCGGCAGGTAGTTCCGGTCGTGCAGCACGAACGGGGCGTCGAGGCCGGGCTTGGTGCGGAAGCCCAGCCCCTCGGTGAGCGTCGCCTCGGCGGGGAAGGACGGCGCGGGGGCGGCGGCGGCGGGGAGCGCGACACCGGCCAGCGCGAGCAGCAGCATCATCCTGCGGTGGAGGTGCGGACGGACCATGGTGGGCCTCGGTTGGAGAAGTGGGTCTTGGGGCCCACGTCGAACCGGCCCCCCGGATATCAAAGAATGTATCATTGGACGTCCCTGGCGCAAGCCGGGGCGCAGCACCGCCGGCCGTTGGAGTAACCTCTGCCACCAAGGAGGCCGCAGCGATGAGCGAGCCTGCAGTGACCATCAACGTCCGCCGCGTCACCACCGCCGAGGAGCTGGCCACCTGCCTGCGCCTGCGCTGGACCGTCTTCATCGAGGAGCAGGGCGTGCCACCTTCGCTCGAGCGAGACGGCCATGACCGCGTCGCTGCTCCCGCCGCGGCGCACGAGCCGATCCACGCGCTCGCCGAGCTCCCCAGCCCGTGGAAGAGCCTGCCGGTGCCCGCGGGAGCGGGGCGCATCACCTGGCTCGGCGACGGGCTCGCCAAGGTGCAGCGGATGGCGGTGATCGACGACGCCCGCGGCAAGGGCGTGGGCGCGGCGCTGCTGCAGTTCCTGGAGCGGGAGGCGCGCGAGGCGGGCGCGAAGCGCTTCACGCTAGGCGCGCAGCTGACCGCGCGCGGGTTCTACCAAAAGCTCGGTTACCAAGAGGTGGGCGAGGTCTTCCTGGATGCCGGCATCGAGCACATCAAGATGGAGAAGGACGCGTGATTCGCCGCCGCGTGCTCTAGCCGGAAGCGCGCCCCCGCAGCGTCAACGTGATCAGGAGCATCGCAGCCATCAGCGCCGCCACCACGCGGTAGGCGATCCCGAACCCCGCCGCGCCGCCGCCGCTGAAGTCGGCCAGCGCGCCGATGCTGGTGGCCGCGAGCAGGGTGCCGATGCCGGTGCAGATGTTGATCAGCCCCTGGGCGGCGCCCCGCACCTCCAAGGGCGCCTCGTCGATGGCGATGGTGCGCAGCGCGCCGCCCACCACGATGCCGATGCCCAGGCCCACGGGCACCGAGGCGGCGAGAAATCCCCACAGGCCCGCGCTGGTGATGGCCGAGCCCGCATAGCCCACCGCGAGCGCCACGAACCCGAGCAGGATCACCGCCCGCGCACCGAGGCGGCCGAGCAGCCGGCCCGAGCCCATCGCGCCGGCCATCGAGGCGACCACCAGCGGCAAGAGGACGAAGCCCGCGCTCTTGGCGGCGACGCCGTGGGCGAGCGTGGCGATCGAGGTGAGGAAGATCACCCCGCCCATGCCGAAGCCCGCGCCGAACGTCAGCAGATACCCGGTCGCGAGCTGGCGGTTGCCGAAGAGCGCCAGCGGGATCATCGGGCGCGCGGCGCGCCGCTCGACCAGCACCAGCGCGGCCAGCAGCACCGCCGCAGCCAGCAGGAACCAGGGCCAGAGGTGCAGGCCCGTCGCCCCGTCGAGGAAGCGGCTGATGCCGAACACCAGAGAGGAGAGCGTCGCGAAGAGGAGAACGATGCCAAGGATGTCGAGCGGAGAGTCCATTGGCGGGGCCGTTTGCCGCGGCAGGTCGCGCCGGCCCAGCCAGATCACCGCGGCGGCGATCGGCAGGTTGAGGAGGAAGATCCAGTTCCAGCTGAGCGTGACCATCAAGAGCGCCGCCAAGGGTGGCCCGACCACGAAGGCCATCCCATAGGTGGCGCCGATCAGCCCGAGCGCGCGGCCGCGCTGCTCGCCCTTGAAGCTGTCGGCGATGACCGCGCTCGCGGTGGGCAGGATGCCGCCTGCGCCCGAGCCCTGGATGATCCGGCCGAGGACCAGCACCCAGAAGCGCGGCGAGAGCGCGATCACCAGCGAGCCCAGGGCGAAGAGCGCCACGCCGGCGAGGAAGACGGGCCGGCGGCCGTGCCGGTCGCTCAGGTTCGACAAGAGCGCGGTGCTCGTCATCGAGAAGAGGACGAAGGCGGTCATCACCAGGCCGGCCATCCGGTTGTCGACGTCGAACGCCCGGCGGAGCACCGGAATGGCGGGTCCGATCACCGAGGTGTCGAGCGCCGACATGAAGACGCCGATGAAGAGCACCGTGAGCAGCCGGCGCGAGGACACGGCGCCGGCCGGTGGGCCAGCCGACGGGACAGCATCGAGCTCGAGTTCAGCCGGTCGCGGCATGGCGGCGCACCCTATCACCGCGCGGCGCCGGCGGGCGGGCGCGTCGTCGGCCGCCCCTCGCGCGGGCGCTACGGCCTCGGGCAGCGGTCATGCCGGCGCGAGTCGCTTATGTTATCCTCTCTCTACTGGGGGGGTATCGTCAGGCTACTTCTTGCGGCAGGCGTCGCCGGTCGTCCCCTTGAGGCACCCCTTTTCGTCATAGGGGCTGACCCAGCCCTGGTTGCCGCCCGGCGAGCTCGGGGTCGCGCTGCCGCTCGAGCCCGAGGAGCCCGCGGAGCCGTATTCGCGCGGGCCGAGGCCCGGCCCGATGTGGCCGCAGCCAAGGGCCGCGGCGCAGAGCGCGAGCAGGAGAAGTCCAGAGGAGGGTCGCATCGGTCCGCCAGTTCCGGGCTAGTCGGAGAGCTCGGAGAAGAACGAGAAGGTGAAGCAGAGCGAGACGCTGGTGGCTGCGTAGTCGGGCATGGTCGCGGCCGAGGCCCGGGTGTGCATCAGCTCGAGGTGCAGGGCGACGTCGCTGCTGCCCAGGTGCACCATGTTCCAGACGAGGCCGCCGCCGGCGCGCCAGCCCGTGGCCGAGACCGGCGCCAGCTCGCCCACCGAGCCGAGGTCGCCCAGCAAGAGGCCGGCGAAGCCCTCCACCCAGAGCGATGGGGCGAGGCCAAAGACCACCTTGGGCGTGACGGTCCAGCCGTCGAGCTCGACGCCGGTGCCGGTCCGTGCGCCGGCGACCGGGCCCACCTGGTTGAGCACGTAGCCGAGCCCGAGAGCGACCCCGAGCCGGTCACCGGGGAAGAGATAGAGCCCCTCGGCGGCCCCTTCGAGCAGCCAGCCGCGGGTGCCCTCGCTGCCGGGGAAGGTCAGGCCCCAGCGGAGCGCCGGGAAGACGCCCCAGCTCGCGTCGGACTTCGAGGAGGACTTCGCGGAGGCGGGCGCCGTGCAGCAGAGCGCGGCGAGCAGCCAGAGCGCTGCGGGGAAGAGCCGTCGAGCAGGGCGCATCCGACTCCTGGGAACGGCGCCGGGCCGGTAGGCGCACCCGGAGATGAGCTGTAATAGTACACACCAACCGCAGCGACTCCAGCTAATTCGGCAGCGCGGGCGGCGCCCCGAAGACCTGCTGCCCGGTCAGCGCCATGTGGAGAGCGGCATTGCGACCAGGTCGGCCACGTAGCGCGGCTCGAGCAGGCGGATCCACGAGCGCCGCTCCGGCGCCGGCAGGTCGAGGAGGAACCAGGCCTTGTCCCGCGCCGTCAGCTCGAAGAAGACGTCCTCACCGTGGTCGCGCTGGAGCGCGCGCAGGGCCTGCATGCGGTCGGAGCGGGAGAGGACGTTCCACGCGCCGCGGAGGTCGTGGGCGGTCAGCGCGTCGTCGTCCGGCGGGGGCAGCGCGCTGGTGGGGGAGACCGGCTGCAGATCGGACACTGGCTGCTCCAGGTGCTGTGGGCCTGCTCTGGTTGCGTGCAACCGGCGGCTACTTCACCGCTGCAGTCAGCTCAGCCACCAGCGCCGGCGCGTGCTCGACCTCGTCGAGGATCCAGAGCAGGTAGCGCACATCCGCGCTGACATTGCGTGCGACGTCCGGCGCGACTGGGAGTTGCGCAGGACGAGTGGATGAATCAAGGAACCACCGGTCCGTCAAGCGCCGCGGCGCGGCTCCTCGTCGCCGGAGCGGCCAGGCTGACAACCAGGCTAGAGCTCGAGGAAGCGGTCGAGCAGCGCGTCCTCCAAGCTGCGGCGTGAATCGAGCACCGCGACCACCACCACCTGCTCCTCCTCGACCCGGTAGACGAGCCGCCAGGGCGGCGACTGCACTTCGCGGTAGCGGTCGATGCCGTACCACTTCAGCTCGGGGACGACGCGCCCGCGCCGCGGCAAGGTCTCGAGCGCGAAAGCGGCGGCCTCGATGCGCTCCAGCGCGCCACGCGCGTTCCCCGGCGCCTCCTCCACCAGGAAGTCGAGGATGCGCGCGAGATCGCCCTCTGCCACCTCGGCCCAGACGACACCGTACCGCTTCACTTCGTGCGGCCCGGCTTGCCGGCCCGGGGCAGCCTGGCCTTCATCCTGGCGAAGACCTCGCGCTGGCTCTTCACGCGGCCGCTTGAGACGTCGGCTTCGCCCATCGCCACCACCTTCAGCATGGCGAGCGCGCGCCGGCTCCGCTGGAAGCTCTCCAGGTCCTGCAGGACCGCTGCCCCCTCGCCGTTCTGGGTGATCACCAGGGGCTCTCGCGACGAGCGCACCGATTCGAGCACCTCGGCCAGGTGGGCTTTGACGTAGGACACGGTCTGGCTCGCCATGCAGCGCTCCTCCGGTAGGTCAGGAGAAGGTACCACGGGAAGACCTATCGGTGCGAGCCGTGGGAGTCACTCGCGGAGCGTGAACGAGCGATCCGTCCGGTTCACCGCGTTGCGCACCTTGGTGCCCCGGCGGTCGAGCAGGTCCACCGTCAGCCGGTGGCTCCCGGCCTTCACCTTGAGTGGAACCGGCTTCCACTCACGCACCAGCGGGAGCTCCTTCTTGTCCACCACCAAGCGGAGCTTGTCACCGCGGCCGCGGGGCCTGAGCGTCGCGCCGGAGAGGAAGAAGTCGAGCACGGGCCGCTGCGGCGAGCGGGGCGCCGAAGCCGCTCCCGCTCCCAGTCCCGAGCCCGCATCGCGAGTCTCTTCAGCCGTCGCCCCGGTCCCCTCTCCCTCCGCCGCGACTACACTTGCCGGGTACGCCTCCAGGGTCGGCCCTCCCTCGCTGAGCGCGGGCAGCGGGAACACGCAGGTGAGCAGCGGCTTCTTCGGATCGGGCCACACCGCGCCCTCGGCCGCCTTGCCCGCCGGGCCAGCGAGGCGTGGCCCCACCCAGATCCGCGAGAGCGCGAGCGCGCCCGGCGCCTTCACCACCTCGCCCCACGGCCGCGAGAGCACCACGCGCAGGAGGTGCGGACCGGGCCGCACGCCGCGGAGGAGGAGCGGCCCGGTGGCGTCGTCGATCCGCAGCGCGGCCTCGTCGTCCACCAGGAGCAGGGCGAAGGGCGCTGGCTCGTCGAGGACCTGCGCAGGCCCGAGCGCGTAGCCCTCGAGGTGCACCACCACCTTGATGGCGTCGGGCGCGAGCGCGATCTCCGAGAGGTCGGCGGGCTCCTCGAGTAACACTCTTACCCGCGAGAACTCCTTGGCGTGGCCCGGCAGCTTCGGGTCGAACTCCGGCCGCACCCGCGCCTGCCCCGGGGCGCGCGCCTTCTTGCCCTTGGCCTCCACGCCGCCCGCGCAGACGAGCGCGACCAGCGCAGCGCAGGCCCAGGGCTGTGCCGCGGCCAACCTCATCCGGGCTCCCTCCCGTGACGCTCCCGCTTGAGCCGGGCCTTCTCGAGCCGGATGGCGCGGCGGTGCCTCGCGTCCTCCTCGCGGCGGCGGTCCTCGGCGGTCTCCAGCAAGAGCGGCGGCACCGGGATGGGCCGGCCCGCCTGGTCCTGCGCGACGAAGGTGAGGTACGCCGAGCAGACGTGCCTGCGCTCGCCGGTGAGCGGGTCCTCGCTCTCGACGCGGACGCCCGCCTCCATCGAGGTGCGGAAGACCGCGTTCACCCGCGCGCGCAGCTCGACGCACATCCCCAGCTTGATCGGCGCGACGAACGCGACGTCGTCCACCTGCGCGGTCACCACCCGCGAGCGGCAGTGGCGCTGGCAGGCCACCGCGGCGGCGAGGTCGAGCCACTGCATGATCCGTCCGCCGAACGCGGTGCCGAGCGCGTTGGAGTCGCTCGGCAGCACCAGCTCGGTCATCACGCACTCGGAGCCGCGCGGCGTCTTGTGATCTGGCTGATCGGGCTGCGGGGAGTCGGTCACCGGTGCACCTCGAACTGCTGCAGGACGCGCCCGTCGCCCGAGCGGTCGCGCAGCAGCGCCAGCAGGCGGCCAGGCTCCTGCTCGATCTCGAGCACGGGCAGCACGGGGTCGAGCGGGCCCGCCGCGTCGGAGGCGCGGGCCGACCAGGTGCCGAGGTTGACGTAGAGCCGCTGCACCGGGTCTCCCGCCGTCCCCGTGAAGGGGCTGTAGGCCGGCGCGCCCTCCTGCACCGCCCAGTCGATCACGTGGGTGTGGCCGAGCACCAGCACGTCGGGCGGCGGCGGGTTCCCCGGGATGGGCGCGCGGCCCTCGAGCGCCTCGAGCGCGGTGCGGCCGGCGCGCTCCCAGAGGTCGTCGTCGTCCTTGAGCCGCTCGCGGATGCGGTCCGAGGTCACCAGCCAGGAGATGGCGCGCGAGAGGTAGCCGTTCTCGACGAGGATCTCGACGAAGGCGTCGAGGAAGTCCTCGTACTGCACCTGCGGCAGCCACCGCTCGAGCACGGGCACCACCCGCTCCTCCGGCCGCAGCGTCACCACCCGGTCGGGCTCGATGACGACGTTCTTGCGCACCGCCACCTTGCGCAGGAAGGGGATGACGGCATTGTGTAATACGCCGGTCATCACCTCGCCGCCGCCCTCGGCGGTGGCGTTGCTCGGGTCCCACGCGTGCCCGTGCTGGATGCAGGCGATCTTCTCTCCCAGCCGCCGCACCGCCTGCGCTTCGACCTTCACGCCGGAGAGCCCGGCCGCTGCCAGCGCCGCCTTGGCGTCGTCGCCGAGCAGGTGGCGGTCGTGGTTGCCCGGGACCAGCGTCACCGGCCGCTCGCGCGCGAGCTGCTCGACGGCGTCGAGCGCGGCCGGGTTGTTCTTGCGGATCGAGATCAGCACCTCGGCGAGCGAGGGCCGCGGCCGGTCTTCGATGGAGTGCACGCCCATCGCGCGCCCGAAGCGGGTGAGGCCGTGCAGCGGCGGCATGGCGGCGGTGATGTCGAAGATGTCGCCCGCGAGGATCAGCTCCCCGTCGCGCTGCCGCACCTCGGCGCAGAGTGCGGCCAGCGCCTGCCCCTGCACGGGGTCGTGGAACATGCGGGCGCTCCCGGCCTCGCCGAGGTGCAGGTCGGAGCAGACGAAGAGAGGCATGAGGGCAGTCTAACCCGGAGCGGCGGGTGGGACGCAGGGAGATACGGACCGCCGGCTGGGCTGCTTCGCCGGCTTCCCTTTCACCGCCGCCTTCCACCCCTCCCGCCGCAGCCTCGCCTGCTGCTCCCCCGCCACCTGCGGCGCGAACTTCCCTCCTGCGCGGCAGACCCTCCACCACGGGATCTCATCGAGCGCGTGCAGCGCCCGCACCACCGCGCGCGCCGCTCCGGGCTTGCCGACGAACTCCGCGATCGTGCCATACGAGCGCGTCTGGCCGCGGGGAATGGCGCGCACGGCCTTGCGGACCGCGGCGAGGAAAGGAGTCAGCGTAGGCGCGGCTGGCGCTGCGAGAGCGACCTTCTTGCGAGCGCGAGCAGGGCGGGCCTTCTCCGCCGGCCGGCCCGCGGCCTCGCGCTTGGTGTGTTTCACTTGTCCGACCACACTCCGAGCTCGTTCCCGCTGGGGTCGAGGAAGTGGAACCTGCGCCCGCCGGGGAACTCGAAGATGGGCCGGCTGATGGCCCCGCCGGCCGCCTCCACGCGCGCCTGCGTCTCGGAGAGCGAAGTGGCGTAGACGATGACGAGCGTGCCACCCGCCATCGGCGGCTCCTCGCGCCGGAAGCCGCCCGCGAGGCCCGCGCCCTTGAAGTCGATGTAGTCGGGGCCAAAGTCCTGGAAGACCCAGCCGAAGACCGCCGAGTAGAACGTCTTCACCAGCTCGAGGTCGGGGGCGGAGAACTCGACGTAGTCGATGTGCCGGTCGAGGTGGAGCTCGGGAGAGGCCATTGCCCGATCGTTAGCACGGGGGCGCTCCGGCGGAGCAGCGAACCCGCCCTACCTGGCGAAGAACGACTCCACCTGCCCGAGGAACTGCTCCTTGCCCTCTGGCGTCCGGATGTCGAGCGCGCCCACGTCGAGCCGCAGCAGGTCGAGCTTGTACTTGCCCTGCGCCACCTGCGGGAAGGTCTGGTAGTACGCGCCGAGCCCCGCCAGGAAGTCGCCCGAGATGCCGGCCTCCTCCTTGCGTCCGCGCGACTTGATCCGCTTGAGCAGCACCGAGGTGTCGACGCACTCGAGGAAGATGACCTTGTCGGGCTGGTGGAGGTCGCGGTTGAGCCGCTGGAAGTACTCCCGGTAGAGGTCGAGCTCCCGGTCGTCCATGTGGCCGAGGCCGTGCAGGTACTTGGCGAAGATCTCCGGATCTTCCAGCAGCGTCCGGTCCTGGATGCACGACTTCGGCACGGTGTGGATCAGCTCGTGGTGCTGCGCCCGCTTCATCAGGAACTCGAGCTGCAGCGTGAAGCTCCACCGCTTCATGTCGGCGTAGTAGTCGCGCAGGAAGCGGTTGTCGATCACCGGCTCGTCGAACAGCTCGAAGCCGAAGCGCTGCGAGATGAGCTTGGCCGCGGTGGTCTTGCCCGCGCCGATGTTGCCGGCCAGGGCGACGAACAGTTTCTTCTTCATGCGCGCCCTCGTATCCCGGCGGGAGCGTCCCGTCGTTCCGTCAAGCGGCGGACGGCCGCCCTCTGACAAGAGCTGTATTACCTGGCAGCGCCGAGCGGCACCTTCACCAGCGTGGCGTCCCAGGCGAAGGAGAGCTCGAGGGCGTCGGGCCCGGCGCCGGGCGCGAGGTCGATGGTGAACTGCTCCAGGCTCGCTGGCCCGCTCCCCGCGGGCACCTCCACCGAGAGGACGTCCTTGCCGTGGTCGGCGTCGCGCGCGCCCCACTGGCCGAGCTCGCTGTTGAGCACCACCTTCCAGGCGGCGGGGCCGGGCACCGCATACATCCGATAGGTGCCCGCGGGCACCGCCTTGCCCGCGAAGAGCGTGCTGGCGGGGAAGGTGATCTCGGTCGCTGCGTTGGCCCCGAGCCGCCAATACTCCCCGAACGGCACCAGCGCGCCGGCCTTGGCTTCGCCGAAGATCAGGCGGCCCTTCTTGTAGGGCCGGCAGTAGACGACCGTGGCGCCGAGGCCGGCGGGCGTCTTCAGCGTCACTGTCGCCTGCGGGCTGTGGTTCTTGGTGGTGGCGAGCTGGTAGCCGACGAAGAGCGCCAGTGAGCCGAAGATGGCGCCGAGCGCGAGGAAGATCTTCTTTTTCAGGGTCATGGCGCGGGACGATCGGGCCGCGCGCGCGTGAGGTCAAGCGGGCTCGCTGCCGCAGCGGCTACTCCGGCAGCTCGCCCAGCACCGGCGCGTCGGTGATCTCCAGCGCCTGCTCGAGCCGCACCGCGAGGAAGCGGGCCTTGTCCGACAGCGTGGAGCACGCCGCCGAATCGGTGTTGCTCACGACTTGGGGGCTGGGCCTTCGGCCCTAGACCTGTACAGGGGCTCCGCCCCCGTACCACCCCCGGCGCGGGCTACCGATTCACCTGGTGACCCTGCATCGCCG
>JAYWAO010000203.1:0-5712 GCA_043782365.1 Deltaproteobacteria bacterium | reverse complement strand
CGAACAGCTTCTCGGTTGCGCCGGTCTTCTTGGCCACCGCCCGCATCTCACCGAGCGTGACCTTGCTCCCCGACAACTCGATGGCAGTCGCGGGCGGGTACAGCAGCACCACCGGGGGCGCCGTCTCCAGCGTCGAGCACTACGTCCCCGGGGTCTCCTCCAGCATCTACAACGGCGTCGGGTTGGGCGAAATCGCCAGCGGGCTCGCCGACCACGTGGCCATCCTCCTCCAGGGCCGCTACCTCCTCTTTTCCGGCGGCATCAGCGGCACCGGGGCGGTGTCGAACTCGGTCTACACCGTCGATCTCAACAACCCCAATGCGACCACCGTGAACACGCCCGGCCAAGGGCCCTGGCCGGCCATTCCCCCGGTGACGCCCCGCATGGGCCACCAGGCGTTCCTCAACGCCACCGGGAGCGCGCTCATCCTGGTGGGCGGCATCAGCAGCATCGGCGGCAGCGGCACCTTCGTGCCCACGGTGCAGACGCTCAACCTCTCTTCATCGTTCGCCCAGGTCCAAGGAGCCCAGAACCCCGTCACCATGACCAACGCGCGCGCCTTCTTCCCGGTGCTGCGGACCAGGACCTCGGACGTCTACGTGGCGTTCGGCGGCACCAACAGCTTCAACGCGAACGCGGACCTCGGCACCAGCAGCATCGAGCAGATCGACGCCCGCAACCCCTCGGCGGTGCTGGTCGGCGCCTGGGGCGGCGCTTCGTCGCTCAGCCTGCAGCGGAACGGGGCCGGCGCGGTCAACCTCAACCCGTTCAACACCGCGCTGTGGAGCTCGAACTTCGCCTTCTTCATCGCCGGCGGCGACCCCTCGGGCGGCGGCGGCTTCCCCGGCACAGGCGAGGTGTTGATCGACCCGTAGAGCGGGCGGCTGTCTGGGCAAGGCCAACGTCGAGCGGGTGCTGCTCGACGCCGCGAAGTGCTCGCTGGTGGCGCGCGGCCTGGCTGCCTGCCCGGAAGGCGCGGCGAAGGAACCTGCGCGGTCGTCGCCGCGCCGCAGCCGACTTCACGCGCCCGGCGGTGGCGTCTGCGCTCCGGCGGGAGGTCCTGCGCCGGCGCGGACCCGGCGCGGCCCCACCGCTGACGTCGCCACCACGGTGAAGCTCTCGCTCTCGGGGTCGAAGTCGATGGAGGCCGCACCTTGCGCGAGCTGCCGCTGCACGGCGCGGACGCGGTCTGCCAGCGAGTGGTCGAGGTCGCCGTTGTCCGTGCCCTCGCGGGTGACGAACTCCTCCAGCAGGCGCTGCAGCGTCTCGGGTGCGAGCAGGTTGAACGGGAGCTCCACGGTACACCTCGGATCGCCCCGGGACTGGAGCGGCACTGAACATCCTAGCAGGCCAGCCCGACACCCTCGAGCGCGCCAGCGCGCTCACCCGTGCTCGCGCTCCACCTCGGCGAGCGGCCGGGTCGTGCCTGGCGCGGCAGGGAGCGGCTTCGCCAGCCCGCGCACCTGAGGGTCGAGGAGGAGGTGCTCCTCCCGGAGCTCTCGCGGCGGCCGCCGGAGAGCGACGCGGCGCTGGTCTTCACGCTGGGCGACCACGTCGCGCTGCGCCGGATGGTGCGCGAGCCTGCGGGCGGCGTGGCCCAGCGAGCAGGCGGCGCTGCTGCTAGAGTTCACCGCCAGGCTGGCCGAGCACGCGGCCTTCGAGGAGCGGACGTTGTTCCCCATCCTGCAGGAGAACCTGGGGACCGCGCGGCTCGCCGGGTTCGGAGCGAATTGGCGACCGAGGCGGCGGCAAGGAAGCGCCCGCGGCGCAAGCGCGTGAAGTGACGCTGCCCCGGCGTGAGCTGCTGAAGACCGCGCTGGGAGCGGTCGCCAGCCCCGCGCTGGCGGCGGGCAGCGCCTGCAGTCAACAGAAAGGCACGCCGACGATGGCCTCCGAGAACGGCAGTCAAGGCAGCACCCGAAGCAGCGCTCCCCAGCAGGGTGGGCGGATGCCCGCGCTCTTCATCGGCCACGGCTCGCCGATGAACGCCATCGAGGACAACCAGTGGAGCCGGGCGCTGCGCGGGTACGCCAAGGAGCTGCCGCGGCCCAAGGCCGTCCTCTGCATCTCCGCGCACTGGTACACCGCGGGCACCTTCGTCACGGGCAACGAGCGCCCGGAGACGATCCACGACTTCGGCGGCTTCCCCGACGAGCTGTTCCAGGTGCAGTACCCCGCGCCCGGAGACGTGGGGCTGGCGCAGCGGGCGGTCGCGCTGGCGGGCCAGGGCCGGGCCCGCGCGACGCTCCGCAGCGACTGGGGCCTCGACCACGGCACCTGGAGCGTGCTGGTGCACCTCTTGCCCAAGGCCGACGTGCCCGTGGTGCAGCTCTCGATCGACGGGCGCCTGCCGTACGGCGAGCACCTCGCGATCGGGAAGGCGCTGGCGCCGCTGCGCGACGAGGGCGTCTTGATCCTCGGGAGCGGCAACGTCACCCACAACCTGCGCCACGCGTTCGGGTCGATGCAGTCGGGTAATACAGTAACGCCCGACTGGGCCCGCAGCTTCGACGAGGGCGTGGTGAAGGCGCTCGCGACCCACGACCACCAGTGGCTCGCGGAGGCCCCGCTGGGCGCCGAGGGGCGCCTCTCGCACCCGACGCCCGACCACTACCTGCCGCTCCTCTATGCGGCCGGAGCGAGCACGGTGGACGAGCGGCTCGCGTACCCGATCACCGGATTCGACGCGGCCTCGCTGTCGATGCGCTCGGTCCGCTTCGGCTAGCCTGGCAGGCCCGCCGCGCCGGCGCCGCGGGCGACGACCCGGGCGGCGCGAGGCCTCGCTACCTCTCGGCGCCAGAGAAGAGCACCGCGGCCGACTCGGTCTTCCCGACCAGCCCCTCGGCGCCGAGCGCGAGCAGCCCCGCGAGGCCCGCCGTGCCCGTGTGCTCGGCCGAGTACCCCGCCTGCGCGCCGAGGGCGTGGGCCTCTTCCAGGCGCTCCTCGGACACCACCACCGGAGAGCCGCCGCTCTCCAGCGTGCCGCGCACGACCGCCAGCCAGTCGTAGGTCTCGTCGTCGAGGATGCCGTGGGCCACGCTCCTGGGCTCGGCCTCCCACGGCCACATGAACTGCTTGCGGTTGCGGGCGGCGAACGCGAGCGCCTCTTCGAGCGCGGCCTTGCCCGCGGCGTCGGCGAGGCGGGCGTGGAGCGCGGCGGCGAGCGCGGCGTCGTCCTGGGGGCTGGCGAGCGGCGCGTGCGGGAGGTGCAGCGCCTCCGCCATCCGCTCGGCCACTGCCTCCCAGGCGCGCCGCAGCGGGAACGCGCCGCGGGTCTGCACCGGGTGGAGCTTGGGTAACACACTTGCTGGCAGCGCCTCGCGCAGGCCTTGGATGGTCGCGCTCGCCAGCGCGCCGCCGCCGACCTGGATGCAGAGGCGATCGAGCGTCCGGCCCTCGCGCTGCAGCGCCGACGCCAGCTCGTAGGCGAGCGTCTTGCCGCCCTCGATGGTGAGCCCGTTGTCGCTGCCCTGGCAGCAGAACGGCAGCGCGCCCGCGTCCACCGCGCGCCGGAAGGCGTGGTAGCAGGGGTCGCCGGGCACGCCCGCCGCGCGCAGGCAGACGTGGATGGTCGCGCCCAGCGCCTGCAGCCTCGCCACCACGCGCGGATTCGCATCGGCGGGGATGAAGACGTCGAGCGCGCGCTTCCACGCCGCCGCCACCACCGCTGCGGCGAGCGCGGCGTTGCCGCACGAGGCGATCGCGAGCCGCGCCGGCGGGCCGCTGGAGATGCCCGTGCGCCGCTGCACCTCGGCGAAGAGCGCCAGCCCCATCAGGTGGCGCGCCTTGTGCGAGCCCGAGACGTTGTGGGTCTCATCCTTGACGAAGACGCCGCCCGGGGCAGCGAGGCCCGCTGCCTCCGAGAGCAGGTCGCTGCGGGCGAAGGGGGTTTCGATAAAGCCGGCGCCATCGACTGCGGCGATCGCCTCGTCGAGCCCGCGGACGAGGTCGACGTAGGAGTCGTCGGAGAGCCCGCGCGAGCGCGCCAGCGCGTGCGACGTGGCGCTGGCGCGGTAGCGCAGGAACGGGTTCTTCTCGGATGGGAAGGCCGCGCCAGGAGCGGTCGGCAGCGTGCTGGCGAGGACGTGATCACCGCCGTCGCCCGCGGCCGGACAGCGCCACGGCGCGGGGGCGTCGGCGGCCACCTCGAGGCCGCAGCCCTGGCAGCGGAACCCGGACACCGGCTAGCCCGTCACGGCCGCGTTGAACGCGCCGATCATCGCGTCCCACGCGGGCACCTGCGCCCGCAGGTCGCGCCAGTACCCCTGGCTCTTGCGCGCGTCGAACTCGGCGAGCGAGTAGCCCTGCTGCTCCACCCAGGTGAAGTAGCCGAGGTTGAAGATCCGCTCGCGCTCGAGCCGGCCGAGCTCGAGCAGATCTCCGGTGCCCTGGCCCAGCATGAAGCGCCCGAAGGTCTCGCCGGCCGACACCTCGTCAAAGCCGTAGGGGAAGTCGCGGGTGGTGATCTTCTGCGCCTCGGTGGAGTAGAGCGCCGCGCCGTCGGTGGCGACGGTGACGATGGCGTCGTCCTTGGTGAGCTTGAGCAGCTTCGCCGTCTTGATGGCGGCCAGCACGTTGGCGATGCCCGAGAAGCCGAAGTGCGCCAGCTGGTCGATGGTCTCCTGCGGCACGCCCTGCCGCTCGCGCAGGTAGCGCTGGCCCACCTCGGTGCCGAAGAGCAGATAGAGCCCGTCGGTGGCGTGGTCGGAGACGCCCGCGACGAGGTCGGTGTTCATCACGTTGTGGATATAGGGGACGTGCTTGTCGCCGATACCCTGGATGTTGTGCTCGCCGTATCCGTTGCGCAGCAGGGTGGGACACTCGGTCGCCTCGACGGCGATGATCTTCGCGCCGTGGCGCTCCTTGAGCCAGTCGCCCGCCGCGAGCGTGCCCGCCGAGCCCGTGGCCGAGGTGTAGCCCGCCAGCCGGAGGTGCGGGTGGTGCGCGCGCTCGGCCTCGTAGACCGCCTCGAGCGCGCGGCCCGTGACGGTGAAGTGGCCCAGGTAGTTCGCGAACTCGGAGAACTGGTTGAAGATCACGCTCTGCGGGTCCTGGTCGATCCGCGCGCACTCGTCGTAGATCTCCTTCACGTTGCTCTCGGTGCCGGGCGTGCGGATGATGTCGTGCGCCGGGTCGAGGCACCACTTCTCCAGCCAGGCGAACCGCTCGCGGCTCATCCCGGCGGGCAGCACCGCGACGCCGTGGCAGCCGAGGATGCGCGAGATGGCGACCCCGCCGCGGCAGTAGTTGCCAGTGGAGGGCCAGACGGCGCGGTGGGTGGTCGGGTCGAACTGCCCCGTCACGATGCGCGGCACGAGGCAGCTGTAGGCGGCGAGGACTTTGTGCGCGTTGATCATCGGGAAGCGGTCGCCGAAGGCCACCAGGATGCGCGCGTCCACGCCGGTGAGCGAGGAGGGCAGCGAGAGGTAGCCCGGGGTCGCCGCCTGCCCGCGGCGGGAGGCGTCGTTGTACCAGTGCACGCGGAAGAGGTTGAGCGGGTGGGCGGCGTCGGGGTCGACCGCGGCGAGCTTCTCCAGCACGTCCGCGTGGATCTTCGCCGGCTCGGCCAGCTCGGCAAACGTCGGCAGCGTGATCTGCTGCTCGCGGAACCGGGCCACCGTGCGGCCGTAGACGCCGCGATCGACGATCTCTCTCACCATGTCCAGCCGTGCCATGAACGCCTCCGAAGCCTCCTCTATAGCGCGTCGCCTG
>JAYWAO010000202.1:0-5713 GCA_043782365.1 Deltaproteobacteria bacterium | reverse complement strand
GGGCCTCGTGAACGCGAAGCTGGTGGCCCCCTTGGCGACGGTGAGCACCTCGCCGGTGGCGGCGTTCGCCAGCTGGAGGCCCGTGCCGTTGTCTCCCGCGACGGTGCCGGCGATGGTGAAGGCGGGGATGCACGCCACCGCGATGGGGTTGATGGCCGCGGTGGTGACGGTGCCCGCGGCGCCGCTGGTGATCGAGCAGGAGACCGGCCCCGTCGAAGAGAGCACCGCCGCCGAGTAGGTGCGCTGGCTCGCGATGGCCGTGCCGAAGGTGAACGCGACCGTGCCCGAAGCGTTGCCCGCGACGGTGCGCTGGTCGAAGCCGTCGTCGACGAGTGTTACACTAGCTCCGGTGAGCAGGCCGGTGACGGTGCCGCCCACCGCGAAGGCCGAGACGGCGCAGAGGATCTGCACGGTGCCCACCGCGCCCGCGCCCACCGTGCCGCTGCCGCTGACGACCCGGCAGCTCTGCGTCGGGCCGGCGGGCTGCCGCTTCACCGTCACCGCGTACTGCAGGCCGCCCTGCACACCGGCGGCGAAGGTGAACGAGGTGGCCGAGGCGCCCACCGCGAGGTCGTCGCCGCCCGCGTCCTGCAGGACGAGCCCGGAGCCGGAGAGACCCGAGATGGCGCCCGAGATCGCGTAGAACGGATCGGTGACGCAGGCGACGGCCAGCGAGGTGACGTCGCCGTCGGGCATCACGCCGTCGCCGCCGCCGACCAACGCGCAGGTCTGCGAGGGCGAGACGGGCTGGCGGGCGACGCTCACCGAGTAGGGCGCGCGGCCGGGGAGGCCCGTAGCGAAGGTGAAGCCGCCGTCCGCCGGGAGTCCGAGGTCTTCGGCGCCGAGGCGGAGCAGGAGCCCGCTGCCCGAGAGGCCGCTCACCGTGCCGCCGAGGGAGAAGAGCCGGTCGCTGCAGGTGATGGCCACGCTCTCGACGTTGCCCTGCCCCACCGTGCCGCGCGCGCCCTGCAGCGTGCAGGTCTGCGCCGGGTGCCTGGGCAGCGCGGCCACCGTGACCGCGTAGGGCGCGCCCTGCTGCACCGGAGTGGCGAAGGTGAACGTCGTCGCGTCCGCAGCCACCGTGAGGTCGTCGCCGCGGTTGTCCTGCAGCAAGAGCCCGCTGCCCCGCAGGCCCGTGACCGTGCCGCCGATGGAGAAGGCGGGGTTGGTGCTGCAGGTTACCGAAACTTGCGAGGTCACTCCTGCGGCGCATCCGTCCGGGCCATCAGACCAGCGCCGCGGCCACCGGCGTGCCGTCGGGGAGCAGCTTGCCGTTGTTCGGCTTGCCGCCCTGGATGATCGCCTTGTCGAGCAGCGCGGTGTCGGCGCCCATCCCCTTGCCGAGCGTCTTGCCCATCGCGGCGAAGGTGGAGGCGAAGCCGATCGCGCCGGCGTTGGAGGCCACCCCCTTGCCGGTGACGGGATCGAGCGACATCGCGCGGTAGTCGCCGCGGTACAGCTCCACGCCGCCGATCACCGAGCTCTTGAACCCCTTGCCGATCATCACCGTGCAGTGGTGGTCGCCGTGGTGCTGCCGGCCGTTGTCCGAGAGCGCCCTCGAAGGTCAGCACCGGGCTGAGCGACACCGGCTCCTGCTGGATGGTCCCCAGCGCCGGCGCGAGGCGGCGAGCCCCCACGGCAGGTGAGGGTCGTACAGGCATGCGGCGGGATGCCGCAAGGGGGTGGAGGTGGGAGAAGAGACCCCTGGAGTTCTGAAGGTATCAGCGCCTCTTAGCGGGCCAGCGCGGACGCCACCGCCTCGATGACCTTGCCGTCCGAGGCCATCAGCGGGTGCAGCGCCACCCAGAACTTCTGCACCTCGCTGTCCTTCAACACGCCGCTGCGCGCGGGAACGATCATGAGATCCAGCGGCGTCCACATCGAGAGCACCTCCACCTTGCCGAAGCCCTGCTCGTCGCTCTCGAGCGCCTTGAGGAAGTCGCTGCCGGGCCGCATCTCGGCCACACCGGGTTTGCGGTTGAAGTGCGCCGTCAGCGTGCCGCTCTGCGGGCCGGAGATGGAGATGAAGCGGCCCGTCAGGTCGCGCCCGCCCTGCTTCACCAGCCACCAGCGGGCCACCAAAGAGCCCATGCTGAAGCCCACCAGGTCGAGCTTGTCAGCGCCGGACCGCGCCAGCAGCGCGCGGGCGGCCGCGTCCAGCTGCTTCGCCGACTCCGCGAGCGGGACCGAGCCGTCGTTGGGCACGAGGTCGATCGCCTCCAGGTGAGTGAAGCCGCGGGCGCGCAGCCCGGCCACCATCGCATCAAAGATGTCGCCTTCGTCCCAGATGCCGTGGACGAAGAGGACGGGGCGGCGCTCGGGCTGGTCGGTCACCGCGCTGAAGGTAGCACGCAGGGGCGGGCGGCCGATCGCTCGGCCGCTGTGATTCAATTCACACCTGCATGCCAGCCGACGGGCGATACTCCGTTCGCGGTCGCACTATCCCGCGCCGAATACACCGATATCCTCTCCCCGGAGCGCCGCCGTGAATCAACCCACCCGCTTGGTACTTCCGTCGCTGTCGCTGGTCCGCTTCGCGCTCGCCGGAGCCCTCGCCCTCCTCTTCGCCGCCGCGCCCGCGCAGGCCTGGGACGCGGGCCCCGAGAAGTGCAAGCACGACCCCTGCTCCGGAGGCGCCGGCACCGGCGTCACCTCGTTTCCCGACACCCGGCCCCACTACCTGAAGCACGACTGCCCGCCGGGCTCGAAGCGCAGCGCCATCAGCACCTGCGTGCACACCGTGCAGTGGCGCGGCAACACGCACCTCTTCGTGGTGCGGCAGGCGCTGGCGCTGCTCGGCCGGAGCGCCGATGCTGACGCCAAGCGGATCGCCACCCTGCTGAACGAGCCGGCCTGCATGGGCGAGTGGGAGACCGGTCTGTGGGACGCCGACGACCCGAACGGCCATCTCGTCGAGACCTACTCGACGGCGCGCGGCACCCACTTCTACAACGGCGCCGGGAAGGACTTCTTCGGCAAGGCCACCAAGGTGGTGACCTACTCGGCGTCGGTGGCCGGCGAGCAGCACAAGTACGGCGACGCGAAGAGCCACGCGCACCAGCACCTGCACCTCGGCGCAAGCGAGCAGAGCACCGCCTCCGCGCTGGCGAGCGACCCCACCTGCAAGACCGG
The DNA here is from genome assembly GCA_043782365.1 of Deltaproteobacteria bacterium. GTDB lineage: Bacteria > Myxococcota > Myxococcia > Myxococcales > 40CM-4-68-19 > CAIWCD01. The sequence goes on along the minus strand of JAYWAO010000202.1, from coordinate 2,581 downwards.
CCCGGGCAAGACCGCCGCCCACGAGCTGGGGCTGGCGCTGCACTACCTCACCGACATGACGAACCCGATGCACTCGTCGAGCTTCTCGGCGCTGCAGAACCCGCTCTCGCTGCACGCGGTCTGGGAGGAGTACGTGCCCGTCATCCAGGCGCGCTACGCCGCCAAGCCCAGCGACAAGTGGGACGGCAAGGGCAAGGGCCTCGCGCCCGACGCGGCCTTCGACGCCGTCGCCAAGGCGGCCAACAAGGAGGCGCCCGCGCTCGCCAAGGCGCTCAAGCCGGGCGGGCTGACCATCTGCACGATGACCGGGCAGCTGGGCGCGACGTACACGGGCTACTGCTGGGCCCACGACAAGGTCGCGGACGACGCCGCGGGCGCGGTGCTGCGCGGGGCATACCAGCTGACGGCGGGATATCTGGCGGCGGTGCTGGGCGCCGCGGCCCCGGCGAAGAAGAAATAGGCGGCGGGTTCGCCGGCCGCGGCGCGGTGGGCCTGCGGTCGCAACCTCGCTTCGAGGGACGATCTACACTCACGCCCATGCCCACCTCCCCGACCCCGCTCGAGACCGTGCTCCTCGAGGACCCCGCTGCTCCCGGCGGGCCCTCGCGCGTGTGGCTCGCGCCGGGCCGCGGGGCGCTGGTGACCCGCTTCTCGGCAGCGGGCCGAGAGGTGCTCTTCCTCGACGAGGCGACGCTGCTCGACGAGGGCAAGAACGTGCGCGGCGGCGTGCCCGTGCTGTTCCCCTCGCCGGGGAGGCTGCAGCAGGACCGGTGGGCGCGCGACGGCCGGTCGGGCACGCTCGGGCAGCACGGGTTCGCGCGCAACCTGCCGTGGGAGGTGGTGGCGCAGGGTCCGTCCGAGGTGACGCTGCGGCTCCTCCCCACCGCGGCGACGCGGGCGAATTACCCCTTCGAGTTCCAGCTCGACTACCGCTTTTCCTTGACCGGCCCGGCGCTGCGGATCGAGCAGCGCGTCCACAACCCGGGCCCGCTGCCGCTGCCGTTCGGCTGCGGGTTCCACCCCTACTTCCACGTCCCGCAGGAGGAGAAGTCGGGCGCGCGCATCGAGACCAAAGCGACGCGCGCGTTCGACAACGTCACCAAGCAGGAGGTCGCGCTCACCGGCGCCATCGACCTCTCGGCGCAGGAGGTCGACCTCCACCTCGAGGACCACGGCCGCGCCGACTGCGCGCTGGTGCTCGAGGGCGGCGCGCGCGTCGAGGTGAGCGGCTCGCCCGAGCTCTCGCGCTGGGTGATCTGGACGCTGGCGGGCAAGGAGTTCGTCTGCCTCGAGCCTTGGACCGGCCCGGGCGACGGGCTCAACACGGGCCTCGGGCTGCTGGTGGCGGCCCCAGGTGAGACGCGCGCGCTGTGGACGGAGATCGCGCTGAAGACCGCTTGAGGCGCCGTGAGTCTTCCCGCCACCGCCAGGGTCTCGCCCCGCGGCGGAGAAGCCGTTCGCACGATCCGCGGGCGCGCTAACGCTGCTCCCGCTCGCTCCAGGCGGTCTGCAGCGCCTTCAGCAGCACCTCGGCGGGCTGCGCGCCGGACACGCCGTAGCGCCCGAGCACGAAGAACGGCACTCCGCTGATCCCGTACTCCTGCGCCTGCGCCTCGTCGCCGCGGACCTCCGCGGAAAAGGCCCCGGAGGCGAGCATCTCGCGCACCGCCTCGGCGTCGAGGCCGACCTCGGCGCCGAGGCGCACCAGCACCTCGTGGTCGCCCAGCGCCGCGCCTTCGGAGAAGTAGGCGCGCAGCAGGCGGTCCTTCAGCTCCAGCCGCTTGCCATGGGCGCCGGCGAACTGCAGCAGCCGGTGGGCGTCGAAGGTGTTGGTAGGCGAGACCTTGTCGAACTGGAAATCGATGCCCTCGGTCTTTCCGAGGGCGGTCAGCGACAAAATCCGCCCCTGCGCCTCGGCCACGGGCATGCGGTACTTGCGGGCGAGCCTCTCGGCATGGGTGACGCTGGGATCCTTCGGCGTGCGCGGCGCGGCCGGATCCAGCTCGAACGAGCGGTAGGTGACCTCGACCTCGTCCCGGTGCGGGAACTGCGCCAGCGCCTGCTCGAGGTGCTTCTTGCCGACGTAGCACCAGGGGCAGGCGAGGTCGGACCAGACGTCGACGCGGAGGGTCTTCGGCGGCCGCACCACAGCTTCCTGGGTTGGTTCCATGGGTGCTTTGATGAAGGCCCGCGCCGGGGGATTCAGCTATGCGGATGCACCATGGCAACGTTGACCACCCGGCTCGCCACCCCTGCTGACAGCGCGGCGATCGCGCGCATCTACCACCAGGGCATCGCGGGGCGGACATGTTGGAGCGCCGGATCCCGGCCAACGAGAAGTAGTGTCTTACTTCATGCGGCCAGGGGCACCGCGCGCGGCAGCGACTCCGCCTCGGTCCCCGCGCCCAGCGTCCGCATCCAGCGCAGGTTGGCGAGCAGCGCGGCCCGGAAGGTCGGCTGCAGCCGGTAGCGCACGCCCCGCGCGCGGCAGGTCTCCTCGACGATCCGCGAGAGCGCCGGGTAGTGGCGGTGGCTGACCCGCGGGAAGAGGTGGTGCTCGACCTGGAAGTTGAGCCCACCC
>JAYWAO010000201.1:0-15733 GCA_043782365.1 Deltaproteobacteria bacterium | reverse complement strand
CCGATGGCATCGCCGACGGCGCGGACAAGTGCCCGAACAAGCCCGAGGACGTCGACGGCTTCCAGGATGACGACGGCTGCCCCGACCCGGACAACGATGGCGATACGGTCGCCGACGTGGACGACCAGTGCCCCAACGTCCCCGGGTCCCCCAGTGGCCCCAAACCGGGCTGCCCGTCGCTCATCGTCGTGACGGCGAAGGAAATCCGCATCACGCAGCAGATTCAGTTCGAGTTCAACAAGGCGGTCATCAAGGGTGACATCTCCTTCAAGATCCTCGACGAGGTCGCGGCGGTCATGAAGTCGAACCCGAAGATCGCGCTCGAGGTCCAGGGCCACACCGACAACGTCGGCGCCGGGGACAAGAACCTCAGGCTCTCGCAGGCGCGCTCCGAGGCGGTGGTCGCGTACCTGGTGAAGAAGGGCGTCGCGGCGGAGACGCTCTCGCCCAAGGGCTACGGCGAGGAGAAGCCGCTCGCCGACAACAAGACCAAGAAGGGCCAGGAGGAGAACCGCCGGGTCGAGTTCAAGGTCGTCGAGCTGAAGAAGGCGCAGTAGTCCAGACCGGCGCCTGGCATTCGCGGCGGGGCTCCCATCGTCCGGGACCCCGCCGCTTTCTTTTCTAGTCGAACATTCCCGACACGCGCTGCTTCAGGTCCGCGCTCAGCTTCTTGACCATGTCGTCGCCGATGCTGAGGAGCGACCGGCCGATCATCACCAGGGCGTTGACGTCGTCGATGTCCACCGGCCCGGCCGCGAACCCGTTCTGCTTGGCGATTGCGTTCGACAAGCAGACCGCGTTGACGATCGAGGCCCGGTCCGCGTTGTCATACTCATTGCAATCCTTGATGCAGCGGGTGACCTCGGGCGGCAGCTCCCACTTCTCCGCCAGCGCCGTCGCCACCTTCCGGTGCGTCCGCCCCATCACCTCGGTCCAGACCTCGCCCTCGATGAACTTCTGGTTGCGGATCTCGACGATCTGCCGCTCGGTCTCCAGCAGCATCGCCGCCACGATCGGCTTGCCCACGTCGTGGAGCAGGCCGCCCAGGTAGGCCGCGTCGCCCAGCTTGCTGCCGGTGAGCGCGGTGAGATCGCGCGCGAGCGCGGCGACCACCACCGAGTGCTCCCAGGTCTTGCGCGCGAGCGCGGCCACCTCGGGGTCCTTCGACATGAAGACCCGCTGCGCCGCCGCCTCGATGAGCAGGGTCTTGAGGTTCTTCGCGCCGATGCGGGTCATCGCCTCTGGGAGGTTGAGCCGGCTCGACCCGCCCATCGCCGCGCTCGCGGCGAGGCGCAGCACCCTGGCCGCCAGCGCCGGCTCGCGCTCGAGCGTGACGGCGATCTCCTTGAAGCTGAAGTCCGTCTGCCGCAGGAACTCGAGGCACTTGACCACCGCGTTGGGCAAGGTGGGCAGCACCAGCTTGTCCTCGTGGATCCGCTTGAGGATGACCTTCTCGACCCAGGAGGCGACCTTCTCTGACTCCTCGGCGAGGACTTCCGGATTCATGCGGCGGCTCCTGCGCGGGCCTCCTGGACGGTCTGGAACAGCGGGAGCGCGCGGGTCTCGGTGAAGGCGGAGAGGATCTTCTTCACCTCGGCGTTGCCGACCAGCTTGATCTCGATGCCGGTCTGTTTGGACGCCTCGGCGAACTCGAGCAGCATGCGCGGCAGCTTCTCCTGGCGAGCCGGCGCCTGCGAGAGGTCGATGATGACCTCGTCGTAGCACGCCGAGGCGGCCTTCTTCAAAGCCTCCCCGAAGAGGCCCTCGAGCCGGGTGAAGTATGTCGCCAGCCTATCCTCCTTGCCGTGGAAGCCGCCGACCTTGAACAGGTTGTCCTCGCAGATGAGGATCTCCTGGTTGTCGAAGTACTTGAGCAGGAAGTCGTCGATGGAGTCCTGGTTGAACGGCTTGAAGAGGAGGTCGTCGAAGCCGTTGTCCTTCATCTCCTTGGTGACGTCGTTGGTGGAGCGCAGCGGCATCGCCAGGAGCGCGGCGTGCTGCTGCAAGAGGCGCAGCTGGCGGGTGAAGACGTTGCTCGCCACGTCGGGCAGGTCGCTGTCGACCATGATCACGCGGCAGGTCTTCTCGCGGCAGGCCGCCAGGGCCGCCTGCGCGCTGGTGAAGCTCGCCATCGTCATGTGCGGCGGCAGCATGGTGCGCAGCTTGCGGCCGACGTTCTCCATGTCGTCCACCACCATCACGTCGACGAACAGCCGCGCCCCCTCGCTGGAGCCCGCGTGGGCCGACGCGCCTCCAGGAGCCTGGCCCGCGCCGCTCGACATCACGGCGTCCTCGTCCTCGTCGGCGTCGGCGGCGCCGATCACCGAGAGCATCTTGGCCTTCAGCTCCTCGGGCTTGAACGGCTTCAAGATGTAGTCGTCGATGCCGAGCTTCATCGCGCCGGCGACGATCGACCGCTTGGACTCCGAGGTGAGCATGATGACCGGGGTCTTGTTGCCCATCTCGCGCATCTTCGCGAGCATGGTGGGCCCGTCCATCACCGGCATGGTGACGTCGAGGAGCACCAGGTCGATGGTCGACTCCTGGAGCTTCACGAGGCCCTGGGTTCCGTCCTCGGCCTCTACGGGCTCGAACCCCATCTCGATGATCTGCTTGCGGACGATCGAGCGGACGGCGCGGCTGTCATCAACGGTCAAGACTCGAAGCATGGCGGTTATCTCCTCTGCCCTTCCTGGCTTTAGACCACGCCCTGGAGGATCCAAAGCATCAGGCCGACTTCCTTGGCCCTGAGAAGTGTCAGACTCGTGTTGGCGTCGTGGGCGGCCTTCACCATCGGGTCGTTGTTGGGGACGACCCGCGGAAGCCCGAGCGACTGGTCGAGCGAGAGCGTGCTCTTGACGAGGCCCGCCGTCATGTTGAGGAGCTCGAGCAGCGAGTCGTTCATCATCGTCGAGTCGACCTCGGCGTTCGACACCTGGAACATCGCCGAGCTCAGCCGGACGCAGCCCGCCTCGTCCGACGACAGCCCGACGGTGATCGGGTACTTGCCAGGGATCGGCAACATCACGGTACGCCAGATCAGGTGGGGGGCGGGCTCGAGGGGAACGACTGGCTCGAACGAGATGCCGAGCATCGTCTCGGTCACGTTCGACACCAGCCTGGCAATCTTCAGGGGCGACGGGATCTCGAGCATGGTCAGGGTCCTCCCCAAGCGACTGTCTGGGAAACGTTAGGCGCGGGCATAGGCGCGGTCGGTGTTGGCCGGCAGCGGCGCGGCCGACGAGTTGACGGAGCGGGCCTGGGCGGCGCCGCCCTGCGCGGTGAAGCGGAAGCGGCTGAGCACCAGCTTGAGCTCGGAGGCGAGCACCTCCAGGCTCCGGGCCGCCTCGCGCGACTCCTCGGAGGCCGTGTTGGTGCTCTGCGCGGAGGCGGCCACTTGCGCGATGGTGGAGACGATGGCCGCGCTCGCCGTGGCGGCGCCCTGGATGGTGGTGCCGATCTCCTTGGTGGTGGCGGCTTGCTCTTCCACCGCGCCGGCGATCGCCGTCTGGTGGTCGTGTACCTGGCCGATCACCGAGCGGATGTGCTTGATCGCCTCGACCGCGGTGCGCGAGTCGGACTGGATCTGGGTCACCTTGGTGGCGATCTCCTCGGTGGCCTTCGAGGTCTGCTTGGCCAGCTCCTTGACCTCGGTGGCGACCACAGCGAAGCCCTTGCCAGACTCCCCGGCGCGGGCCGCCTCGATGGTGGCGTTGAGCGCGAGGAGGTTCGTCTGCTCGGCGATGGCGGTGATCAGCTTCACCACGTTGCCGATCTCGCGGCTGGAGGCGTCGAGGCGCTGGATGTTCTCGCTGGTGCTCTCCGCGGAGGTGACCGCCTCCTTGGCGACGTGCGCGGCCTCGCCGGCGTTGCGGGCGATCTCCTTCACCGAGACGCCCATCTGTTCGGAGGCCGCGGCGACCGCGCCGGCGTTGGCGCTGACCGTCTCGGCGGCGGTGACCGCGCGGGAGGCCTGCGCCGAGGTGTTGCTGGCGGTGTCGCCGAGCCGCGAGGAGAGCGCCGTCAGGGTGGTGGAGGAGCTGCCCAGCGTCTCGACGCTGGTGGCGACGTTGCGCAGCGCCTCGCCGAGCCGCTCCATGGTGTTGTTGAGCGAGGCGCCCATCGCGCCGATCTCGTCGTTGGAGAGGTCCTCGAGTCGGCGGGTGAGATCTCCCTCGGCGACCGCCCGGAGCACGGCCGCGGTGGCGTCGATGGCGCCGACGATCCTGCGGCCGAAGTAGGCGGCGAGCAGCGACGCGAGCAGCGCCATCACCAGGGTGACGCCCGCGCCGGCGATCATCGCCTCGCGCTCGGCCGCGTCCACCTTGGCTTCCGAGAGCGCCACCAGCACCGCGCCCACCGTCTTGCCGCCCGACCGTACCGGCGTGATCGCCATGGTGGCACCGGCCCTGTGCTCCACCACGGTCTCCTTGGGGAGCGTCACCTTCCCGATGGCGCTGACCAGCGCGGCCTCGCCGATCGAAGACAGGGCGTTGCCGCTCTCGTCGAGCGCGATCGCGGCGCGGAAGTCGCCGTCGGCCTCGACCGACTTGAGGCCGTCCTTGGTGGCGCCGGCGTCCTTGAAGAGGATGTTCGGGCCGACCACCGCCACCATCACCGAGCTGACCGAGCGCGCCTTCTCGGACAGGCCGTCGCCGAGCGCGTGGCGCTCGCGGTTGAGCGAGAAGCCCGTCTGCAGCGCGAGGGCGACCACGATCGGGCCGACGGAGGTTGCGAGGAGCTGGGTCCGGAGCTTCATGAAGGATCTCACTTCCTGGGAATATCGCTGGCCGCGTGCAAGCTGCGCCCCGGCGCTTGGCGCACCGATGCGAGGCCGGCAGGTACCCAGAGCCAATCGGTCGCCCTCATGCCCGACTTGAGCGCTCCGGACCCGTTCGCGGGACTCGAGGACACACCTCAAGGTTCGCGGCCGGCCGCCGATGACTCCTTGGGCGCTGGGGGTCGCCACGAGATCGCGGACGCGCCACCTGGACTCGAGGAACCATCAATGAACCACGCGTTCACCCACAGCCCCCCCTACGATCCCGAGTGCCCTTACTCCAGCCTGCTGCGGGAGGACGACCGGGCCATCGTGCTCCACGAGCTGATGGTGGAAATCTGGAAGACGGCGCTCGACCTGCCGCTGGCGCGGGTGGACGAGGCGCCCGATGAGCCGGACCTCACGACCTGCACCGCCGTGGTGCACTTGACGGGCGGGTTCCGCGGGTCGGTGGCCCTGACGGCCGCAGTGCCGCTCGCGACCGAGTGCTCGGCCCGCATGTTCCAGAGCGCCGCCGGCGGGCTGAGCGCCGCCGAGGTGCAGGACTCCTGGGCCGAGATCGGCAACATGGTGGCGGGCAACCTCAAGGCGCTCGTCAACAAGCCCACCGTGATCTCCCTGCCCACCGTGATGCTGGGGACCACCTACTCGTTCCGCGTCCCGCGGGCGTCGCCGATCAACACGCTCACCTACGCCTGCCTCGGCCACCGCATGCGGGTGACCGTGCTGCGCGCGGAGCCCGAGCCGACGACCGCGGCGGCCAAGAAGTAGCCAACCTGGAATTGAGCGCTGATGACTTCTCTCGCTGACATGCTCCAACTATTTGGTTCGCCGAGGCGCGAGGAGAAGCACCCTGCGCTCGAGGCGCTCGCGCTGCTCGAGCCCGTAGTGGCCCGGGCTGCGGTGGGCGCCGTCCGCAACAGCCTCGGGCTCAAGGAGGTGGCCGAGGGCCACCGCCAGCTCGAGCGGCTCACCGAGCAGGTCCGCGGGGCCAGCCGCGACCTCTCCGAAGGCATCTCCGCCGCCGCGCAGGGCGCCGCGCGCACCGCACAGATCTCGCTGCAGGTGAGCGAGGTGAGCACCGCTGGCAGCGCCTCGGTGCAGGAGCTGATCGGGACGGCCGCCGAGCTGCAGGAGCAGGTCCGCAGCCAGGCCGAGCTGATCGAGGCGCTGCTCGGGCGCATGCAGTCGGTGACGGCGGTCTCCCGGATGATCGAGACGATCGCGGCCCAGACCCACCTCCTCTCGCTGAACGCCACCATCGAGGCGGCGCGCGCGGGCGACGCGGGGCGCGGGTTTGCGGTGGTCGCGGGCGAGGTGCGCAAGCTGGCGCAGGGCGCCGCCAGCCGCGCGAGAGAGATCGACGAGCTGGTCCACGCGATCTCCGGAGAGCTGCAGCCGGCCCGCGCGGTGCTCGAGCGCGGCCGCGCGCTCGCCGAGACCACCTCCAGGCAGGCGACCTCGCTCGGGGAGCGGCTCTCCGAGGTCACGCGCCTCGCGGGTGATGCGTCGGCGCAGGTCGGGGAGATCGCCACGGTGATGGGCGCGCAAGGCGCCGCGGTCGAGCAGCTGGCGGGCGCCGCCGATGGCTCCGCTGAGTCGCTGCGGGTCCTCACCCGGGACACCGTCTCACTCTCGGCGGAGTCGTTCAGGCTGTCGCGGCTCGCCGAGGCCGGCTACTTCGCGCTCGGCCGGCTCGACACCGGCTCGTTCTTCCACCGCGCCCTGCGCCTCGGCCGCGAGCTGGCGGCGCGGACGCGGGAGGTCCTCGAGCAGCCGATCACCGCGAATCGGGTGCGCCGCGAGGACGTGCTCGCGCTCGACTACCGGGAGATCAAGGGCGGCGAGATCGCCGCCCTCCGCCGCCTCTTCGACGTGAGCCGCGTGCCGCCCACGGGCTTTGCGCCCGCCAAGTTCGCCACCGCCTACGACGGGCTGGTGGACGAGGCGCTGCAGAGGGTCTTCGACGAGGTCCTGGGCAGGGAGCCGCGGCTGGTCTTCGCCCTCGCGCTCGACCTCAACAGCTACGCTCCGTCGCACAACAAGAGGGCCACGCAGGCGTGGACGGGCGACGCGGCCCGGGACGTCGCCGGCAACCGGGTCAAGCGGTTCTTCACCGACAACCGGGTGCTGGTGCGCGGCGCGCGGGTGGGCCTGGGCACGCGGGCACTCGAAGAGCTCCCCGAGCGGGTGGACCGGCGCGCGTTCCGCGAGGCCGGCTGCGACCTCGCCGAGACGCCGGAGGCGTGCGCGCAGTATCTCGTCCAGACCTACGCGCGGGACACCGGGGCGGTGATGAGCGCGTTGACGGTGCCGCTCTATGTGGCCGGCGAGCGGTGGGGCGCGGCCCTGCTCGGGTGGGCGGAAGAAGCGTAGCCCTCGCGGGCCCTGCGGAACCCGCGGCCTTCTCTCGACGCCGCCGCGGGCGGCCAGGCGATGCTCGACCTCCGCGACGACGCCCCCTCCAGCACCGACGAGCGCGCGCTGCCCCGGACCGAACTGGCCCCGGGGCAGCGTGGTTCAGCTCCTCAGCGAAGGCTACCGCTTGAGCTGGATCAGCTCCTGCAGCAGCTGGTCGGCGGTGTTGATGGTCTTCGAGTTCGCCTGAAACCCGCGCTGCGCCGTGATCATCCGGACGAACTCCGTGGCGAGGTCGACGTTCGACTGCTCGAGCGCGCCGCCCGAGACCGAGCCGCGGCCGCCGGTGCCCGCGGCGCCGAACGACGCGGTGCCCGAGTTCGCCGTCTCCGCGAGGAGATTGCCGGCCGCGCGGTCCAGCCGGTCGGGCGCGGAGAAGCTCGCCACCGCGACCTGGCCCAGCACGCGGGTCTGGCCGTTGGTGAAGGCGCCGGTGATGTTGCCGCTGGCGTCGATCCGCATGCCGGCGAGCTGGCCAGAGGTGTAGCCGTTCTGGCTGGTGAAGGTCACCGCCGAGTCGCTCGTCGTCTGCCTGATGCCCGCGAGGCCCGTGCCGCCCGCGACGCTGGTGGGGTCGCCGAAGTTGAAGGCCAGCGGCTGCGGGTTGACCGCGCCGTTCGGGTTGAAGCTCGAGGTCTGGGTGAAGGCGGAGAGCGCGCCCGCCGAGTCGAAGGAGAGCGTCCCCGAGGCGACCTCGCTTTGGACGCCCTTGGTGCCTCCCTGGACCTCGCCGCCGTTGACGAGGCCGTGCCAGTCCCAGGCGCCGTCCGCGGTCTTGCGGAAGTAGACGCTCATCTGGTGCGTCGCGCCGAGCGAGTCGTACACCGTCACGCCGGTGGAGAAGTTGCTGGTGGGGCCCGGCGTGAGCGGATCCCAGGCGGCGGCGAGCACCGGCGCGTCGGCGCGGAGGTTGGCCTTGAGCGTGACGGTGTCGCTGGCCTTCGGGTTGGACTGCTGGCCGCCGATGGCGAGGTCGCCGAGCTGACCGGTGATGGTCCCCGTCGCATCGGCCTGGTAGCCCTGCACGCGCAGGCCGCCGAGGTTGGAGAGGAAGCCGTCCTTGTCCTGCTGGAACTTGCCATCGCGCGTAAAGAAGGTGCCGGTCACGCCGTTGTGGGTGCCCTTCACCGCGAAGAGGCCGGCGCCCTCGAGCGCGAGGTCGGTGGAGATGCCGGTCGAGGTCAGCGAGCCCTGCGTGAAGATGCGCTGGCTCATCTGCAGCCTGGCGCCCAGGCCGACCTGGCCGGCGCCGAGCAGCTGCTGCGAGAGCTGGTCTTCGAACGCGGCGCGGCTCCCCTTGAAGCCGATGGTGTTTGCGTTGGCGATGTTGTCGCCGATGATCGACAGGTCCTGCGTGTTGGCTTCGAGTCCGGTGGTGCCGGTGTAGAGCGACGAGAGCAGGGACATGGGTCCTCCAGGGTTTTCTTGCCGGGGGTGGGTTGGCGCTGAGGTTCGTTCTTCAATGCTTCGGCTGCTGGACCTCGATCACGTTCGGCAGCGCGACGTGGATGCCGTTGCCGAGGACCAGCTCGGCGACGCCGTTCGCGAAGGAGACGCCGGCGACGTGGCCTGAGCCCTGCGCGACGGCGGTGACCGGGTTCTTCTGCGGATCGGCGGCGGTGAACTTGATGGTGTAGTTGCCCGTGGGCTGGACGTTCCCCGCGTCGTCGGCGCCGTCCCAGCTGGCCGAGAACGTCCCGGACGACTGCGGCCCGTAGCGCAGGGTGCGGACCACGCGGCCGCTCGCGTCGGTGATGGTGGCGGTGAGCGAATCCGCGTTGGCGCCCAGCTGCGCGCCGATCGCCGCGCTCGCGTCGCCCTGCTTCCAGCCCACCTGGTCGGACCTGAAGGTGACGTCACGTCCGACCAGGTTCGCGGCCGCCTGCTGGTTCGCGCCGGCCTGGCCGATCGAGAGCGAGTCGATGCCCTTGTTCACCTGCTGCAGCTGCTCGAGGTTGGAGAACTGGGCTAGCTGGGCGACGAAGGCCTGGTTGTCCATCGGGTTGAGCGGGTCCTGGTTCTGCAGCTGCACGATCATCAGCTTGAGGAAGTCGTCCTTGCCGAGCGTGGACTTGGGGGTCGCGTCGGCGATGCTGCTCGCGGCGGCCGCGGCGCTGCTGGCTGAAGTGCTGGTGGTCGTCGTCACTGCCGCCTCCCGGGAGCCGAGCGCTCCCTGCGGAGGAGACCTATTGCAGCGGGCGCGCCAACCCTGCGGTCGCCACCAGGTTGACGCTCTCGTCGGTGCGCGAGGGGCGGGCGCTCCGCCCTTCACCGCGCTCGCCCGAGCGAACCCTGGCGCGAGGCCCGGCAACTTCGGCCGCGCCGGCAGCGCTCGCCGTGGCGCGCTCGATCCGCCCGAGCGCCAAGCCCTGGCCGGCCAGCGCGGCGCGCAGGTCAGACGAGTGGGCCATCGCCGCCTCGCTGCCCGCGCCCGACACCGTGACGTTGGTGACGCCGTCGCGCACGCGCAGGTGCACCGAGAGATCGCCTCCATTGGGAGTGGTCACTCGCAGGTTCGCCGAGTTGGGCAGCACGACGAGGCGGAGCGAATCATCGGCCTCGACGCTGGCCGCGAGGGACGGCGGCAGCGCGGCGGCTCCGCTTCCGGCGTGCTGGGGTGCGGCGGCCTGCTGCGGGGTAGGTGGTGCGCTCTGCGCTGCGGGCTGCGCGGGAGGAGGAGCGGCCTGGACCAACGACGGCTCGTGACCGCTGGCGTGGACCCGCGAGGCGTGCTTGCGCGGGGCCGCGGCCTGCTCGTGGCCGGTGTCCTCGGCGCCGCCATGCTTGCGCTCGAACGCGGCGCGCTGGGCGGCCCGTGCGGAGGGCGCGGCGAGGCTGGGCGCAGACTGGCGCACCAACTCCTTGCCGGTCGCGGCCTGCTGCGCCGCAGGCTGCGGCGCCGTCCGCTGCGGTGCCGCCTGCTGCTGCGAAACCGGCTTCGTCGGCGCGGCTCCTGCGTTGGCTGCGCGGGGAGCGGTCAAGCGCCGCGGCTCCGGGGCGGTGTGCACCGCGGACGCGCCCTGCGCGCCCTGCGCGAGGTGCAGCAGATCTCCAGCGGCCTCGCGCTCGGCCTCTCCGGCGGAGCGCTTCGCGGTGGCGCCGGCCGCGTGCTCGCGGACCGCGCTCTTCAGAGGGGGCCAACCCCTGACCGGCTCACCGGCCGCGGGCGCGACGGCGTGCGGCGCTGCGGCCCGTGGTGACGCCGGAGCCCCTGCTCCGCCGGACCTTTCGAGCCCACCGAGCCCTTCGAGCGCCGCGGCGAACGCGTGGCCCCCCGCGCCAGCGCCCTGCTTCGCCGTTCGCGGCGCAGCGGGAGCGGCCAGCCCAGGCGACGGGCGCAGCGGCGCGGTGGCCACCGGCTACTTCCTCCCCGCATCGGCGAGCGTGGTGCTCCCACCGCTGCCGGCAGCGGTCGGCTTCCCCGTTGCCGGGCCCTTGGCCTTGTCATTGATCTTGTCGATCATCGCCTGCAGCCGCGCCGTCTCCTGTTTGAGCGCGGTCCGCGCCTGCGCGATCTCCTCGGCCAACGCCTCGATGCGGGCCCGCTCCTTGGCGAGCGCCTCCCGCTCCTGCGTCAGCTTGGACCGGTCCTCGCGACGGTCTCGGGCGGCGCGGCGAAGCTCCTCGCAGATCGCGCCGGGCGCGAGCGAGGGGGCCGCGGCGTGCTGCTGGTCCTCGGTGGGCGCCTCCGCGGCGGGCGTGACGGGCTCCTTCTCCTCCTCGCCTGCCTTCACATCATGCCTGACCTCCGCCTCGCCCTTGGCCTTGAGTGCCCTCTTGGCCCTCTTCTCAATCCTGGGAGCCGGCTTCTTGGGCGCCACGGCCTCGGACGGCGCATCGACAGGCACGGACACGGACACGGGCGCTGGCGCCTGCCTGGCCGGCTCGGCGGGCTTCACGGCAGGAGCTGCCGCCTGGCCGGCAGGAACGGCCTCCGCTGGCTTCTGCCTGGCCTGTGGCTCCAGCGGCAGCAACGAGCCCACCGACAGCAGCGCAATCGCCATGAGTTCAAGCACGGTCACCCTCCTTCAATTCCAGCGCGGCCCGGAGCGCGGCCACGGTGGCCGGCAGCTCGCCGCGAGGATCCAGCGGACCCTGTTGCAAGAACCGGCGCACCGCCGGCAGGACCTTCAAGGCCCGGTCCACGCGCGGGTTTGCGCCGGGGCTGTAGGCGCCGACGTCGATCAGATCGGAGGCCTGCCGGTGGGCCGCCATCAGCTCGCGCATCAGCCGGGCGGCCTGGAGGTGCGGCGGCGCCACCACGTCGGTCATCACGCGGCTCACGCTCTGCAGCACGTCGATGGCCGGGAAGTGGCCCGACTCCGCCAACTGCCGCGAGAGCACGAGGTGCCCGTCGAGCGCGGCGCGCACGGCGTCGGCCACCGGGTCGGAGAGGTCGTCACCCTCGGCCAGCACGGTGTACAGCGCGGTGATGCTGCCCGGCCCCGCATCGTTGCCCGCCCGCTCCACCAGGCGGGGAAGCTGCGCGAACACCGACGGCGGGTAGCCCTTCGAGGTCGGCGGCTCGCCGGCCGCGAGCCCCACCTCGCGCTGCGCCATCGCAACGCGAGAGAGCGAATCGATCAAGAGCAAGACCCGCTTTCCCTCCGAGCGGAACTGCTCGGCCAGCGCGGTGGCGGCGGTGGCGGCGCGCACGCGGAGCAGCGGCGGCTCGTCGCCGGTGGCCACCACGACGACGGTGCGCTTCAAGCCCTCGCCGAGGTCGCGCTCGACGAACTCACGCACCTCACGGCCGCGCTCGCCGATCAGGCCCACCACGACCACGTCGGCCTCTGCCGTGCGCGCCAGCATGCCGAGGAGCACGCTCTTGCCCACGCCGGGTCCCGCGAGGATGGCCACGCGCTGCCCCTCGCCCAGCGTGAGCGCGCCGTCGATGGCGCGGACGCCAGTGATGAACGGGCGGGAGATGCGGCGGCGCTGCATCGCCACGGGCGGCGTGGCGTGGAGCGGGACCTTCTTCTTGAGCTGGAGCGCCGGCCCGCCGTCGATCGGGCGCACCAGCGGATCGACCACGCGGCCGAGCAGCCCGTCGCCCACGGGCACCTCGGCGGCGCTCGAGCGCGGGATCACCTGGCAGCCCTCGCCCACCCCGCGCAGATCGCCGAACGGGAGCAAGAGCGCGTTGCTGCCGTGGATGCCGACCACCTCGGCGAGCAGGAGGCCGCCGCCCTCGACGCGGATCTCCACCTGGGTGCCCAGCGGCACGCGGGGGAGCGCCGCCTCGACGATGACGCCGGCCGCGCGGACGACGCGGCCCGTGACGGTGACGCCCGTGCCCGCCAGCGAGAGCGCGCGCCGGATCCCGGCCAGCCCCGCATTGCCTCTGTCTTCCGCTTCCGCAGCGCTCACGGCAGGCCGCCCTGGCCGGCGCCGGTGCCCTGGTCGGGGCTCTCGGCGAGCGCGCGGCGAAGCTCGGCGAAGCGGGTGGAGAGCCGGCCGTCGATCTCACCGAAGTCGGTGTCGATCAAGCAGTCGCCGCGCTCGAGCGAGGAGTCGTCGAGGATCTCCAGCTTCGCCACCGCGGGCGCGGCCCGCGCCACCTTCGGGGTGTTCGCCCGCAGGATGACCCCATCCTCCGGGTGCACCCTTAGTTGCACGCGCCGCGCCTCGCCCGCCTGCGCGAGCGCCGAGCGCACGAGGGAGAAGAGCGGCTCGGGGCTCTGGCGGAGCTCGGCGCCGACGATCCGCTGCGCGATCTGGAAGGCGATCTCGATCGCGTCGGCCCGGGCCTGCTCGGCGAGCCGCTCCGACTGCAGCCGCAGCGTCTCGACAGCGCGGGTGAGGCGATCGCGCTCGCGCTGCGTCTCTTTCAGCGTCTCCCTGGAGACCGCCGCCGCGATCAGCTCCGGCGAGGGCTCCAGCTGCTCGGGCGGCGTGTTGGCCGCCTCGGTGACCACCTCCGAGAGCGGGCCCGGCTGCCGAGCGGGGAGCGGCTTGTGCAGATCGATCTTGGACCGGAGCGGCGGCTGCGGCAGGAGCGCGGTCTCCTCGCGGGCCTGGAACGCGAAGAGCCGGACGACCCGCTCCGCCGGCACCTCCGACATGAACCGGGGCGTGCGTGGCGTGTAGAGCAGCGCGCGCCTCGCCTTGCCGTCGTTGGAGAGCGGGGTGTCTGCCATGGGCTAGACCATCTTGTCGGCGGCGCGCACGATGGTGAGGCGGCCCTGCGCCGAGAGGTCGAGCGCCACCTTGGCGATCTCGGCCTGCGCCTCCTCCACGGCCGAGAGCCGCACCGCGCCGAGCGCGAGCAGGTCGTCCGCCAGCAGCTGGGCGGCCCGCGAGGACATGTTGCGCATGAACTTCTCGCGCAGCGCCGGCGCCGCGCCCTTGAGCGCGGTGGTGAGCACCTTCCCGTCCACGTCGCGCAGCAGCGACTGGAGGTCCCGGTCGGAGACGCCGTTGAGGTCGTCGAAGGTGAAGAGCTTGCCCTTCAGCGAGGCGGCGAGCTCGGGGTCGTCCTTCTCGATCTCGGCGACGACCTCGTTCTGCTGCGCGCTGGGCGTGCGCCGGAGCAGCTCGAGCGCGGCGCTCTTGCCGTTCACCTTGCGCATGCCGCCGGCGACCACCGCCTTCAGCTCGATGGCGAGCGCCTGCCCCACCTCCTTGAGCACCTCGGGCGCGACCGATTCGATCGAGGCCATCCGCCGGATCACTTGAGGGCGGATCTCCGGCGGCAGCTTGTCGAGCGCGGCGGCGGCGCGCTCCGGGTCCATCGCCGAGAGCACCAGCGCGGTGGTCTGCGGCTGCTCGCGCGCGAGCACCATCGCCAGCGCCTCCGGATCGGCCTCGGAGATCGGCCCGAGGACCTCGTCGGGCTGGGGCGGGGCGGCCTCGCCGTCGAAGGCGCGGCGCACCACGTCGGCGCCGAGCGCCTTGGAGGCCATCTCGCGCAGCAGGTCGTCGCCGGCGCCGATCTCGGAGCCGATGCGGTCCATCGCGTCGATCAGGCTGCGCAGCGCATCGGGCACCGCGTTGGGCGGCGCCTTCTTGAGGTCGCGCGCGCCGAGCGCCACCTTGCGCACCTCCTGCTCGTCGAGCAGACGGAAGACGTTCGCCGCCAGATCGCTCCCGAGGCCGAGCAGCACGGCGGCGGCCCTGCGGGCGCCCGGGCCGATCACCAGCGCGGCGGGCTTGGGTTGGGTGACCTCTGCCTCAGCCATCGCTCACCTCGTCGGCGGAGATCCAGGAGCGCAGGAGGAGCGCGGCCCGGTTGGGGTCCTTCCCGACCAGCTCGCGGGCGCGGTCGCGCAGCGAGAGGTTCGGGTCGGGAGTCGATTCGTACTGGGCCACCGGCTGGCCATCGGGGCCGAGCGGGAGCTGGGGCGCCGGCGGCAGCTGGTTGCCCTGCAGCACGGCCTCGAGCGCGGCCACGCTCTCGCCCGGCCTCAGCAGGGGCTGCGCGGGCGCTCGCGGCGCGGGCCTCGTGCCGCGCAGCAGCCACATCAGGAGCAGGAGGGTGAGCGCGCCGAGCGCCGCGGGGCCGAACCAGGCCGGCACCGGGAGCTTCGACTTCTCCGGCGCCGCGGCCGGCGGCTCGAACACCTCGGTGGACTTGGTGAAGACCTGGCTGGAGATCTCCAGCTGATCGCCGCGGGCCGGGTCGAAGCCCACCGCCTTGCTCGCGAGCTCCTTGAGGGCGGCGATCTCTTCGTCGCCGCGCGGCTGGCCATCCTTGCCGTCGATCAAGACCGCCACCGAGAGCTTGGTGATCCGTCCGCCGCGCGCGACCGTCTTGGTGATGGTGCGGCCGACCTCGAACGCCCGCGTCTCGTCGAGCGCGCTGGTGCTGTTGGCGCTGATCGAGGGGCCGCCCGCGCCAGGAGCGGCCGGCGCGGCGAGCGGCTGGTTGGCGGCGGCGCCCGCGAGGCCGCCAGGTCCGGGCATCCCCGCCGACGAGGTCTGGGTGGTCTTGTGCTCGTTGCGCACCGCGCCCTGCGGATCGACCGCTTCGCGGCTGGTGGAGACCTCGCTGTGGTCGAGCGTGGCGTTCACCCTGGCGACGACGGCGCCCGTGCCCACCACGGGCTCGAGGAACGAGACGAGGCGAACCTCCAGGCTCTTCTCCAGCTCGCGCTCGCGGAACACCTCGGCCTCGCCCCAGGTGGTCTCGCTCGAGAGCACGCTGCCCTTGGAGTCGACGATGGTGACGCCGTCAGCGTTGAGGCCGGGCACCGACGAAGCGACCAGGTGGCGCAGGCCCGACACCTCGCGCTCACCGAGCGTGCGGCCGCCCTGCATCTGCAGCACCACCGCGGCGGCGGCGTTGTGGTCCTCGCCCTTGTAGAGGCCCTTCTCGCCGAGCGTCAGGTGCACGCGCGCAGAGCGCACGTTGGCGAGGTGGCTGATGGTCTTCGCCAGCTCCCCCTCGAGGGCGCGGCGCAGGTTCACCTTCTGGGTGAAGTCGGAGAGGCCGAGGTCGCCCTTGTCGAACAGCTCGAAGCCGACTCCGCCCCCGCGCGGCAGGCCCTGCGCCGCCAGCATGAGGCGCACGTCGTAGAGCTTGCCCGCGGGGAC
>JAYWAO010000200.1:0-5727 GCA_043782365.1 Deltaproteobacteria bacterium | reverse complement strand
GGTGTATTACCAGGTCGGCGAAGCGACCTCCTACGAGAGCATCCGCTTCATCACCACCAAGGTGCCGTTCGGGTGGCTGGTGAGGGCGATGCACTGTTGGAGCGCGCACCTCATGATCGTCTCGCTGGTGCTCCACATGCTGAGCACCATGATGCTCAAGGCCTATCGCCGACCCCGCGAGCTCACCTGGCTGACCGGCGTCGGCCTCTTCTTCATCGCGCTCGGGTTCGGGTTCTCGGGCTATCTGCTCCCCTGGAACGAGCTCGCCTTCTTCGCGACCTCGGTCGGCACCGACTCGGTGAAGGGCGTCCCCTTCGTCGGCAACTGGCTGATGCAGGTGATGCGCGGCGGCGCGGACGTCTCGGCGCAGACCCTCTACCGGTTCTTCGCGCTCCACGTGGTGCTCTTGCCGCTGGTGATCGTCGGCGTGGTGGCCGTGCACCTCCTCTTCATCCAGCGCCAGGGCATGGCCCCGCCGCTCGGCCTCGCGGAGCACGGACAGGAAGCGCCCGGCGCCCCCCGGCGCAAAGGGATGCGCTTCTTCCCCGACTTCGCCGTGCGCGACCTGCTGCTCTGGCTGATCTGCCTCATCCTCCTCGGCGGGCTCGCCGTCTTCCTGCCCTACGGACCCGGCATCCCCGGCGTCGAGTGGGAGCTGGGCGCCAAGGCGAACCCGCTCGCCTCGGCCTACCCGGGCATCAAGCCCGAGTGGTACTTCCTCTGGGTCTACCAGCTGCTCAAGGAGTTCCCGGCGCACCTCGCCGGAGTCGAGGGCTCGGAGCTGGCGCTGCTCGCCATCTCGGCGCTCTTCGGCCTCTGGATCGCCATCCCCTTCCTCGACCGGCGCGCGAGCAAGCAAGAGCCCTCGCCGGCCTTCACCGACCTGGGCGTGGCGGCGGTGATCTTCATCGCCTTCCTCACGCTCAAGGCGTGGGACATCGGCGGCGGCACGGGCGCACTGCCCGATCCCGTGCTGGTGGCGCGCGCGTGCTCGCTCTGGATGCTGGGCGCGGGCGCGGCCGTGACCGTGTACCGCTTCTTCCTCCTCAGGCAGCGGTTCTTCCTCTTCTCGGGCGCCGGGCTGCTCCAGGTGGCGCTGCACGGGTTCGGGATGGGCTACTTGCTGGCCGCCACCATCGCGGTCGTCCTCGTCGCGGTCGGGCTCGCGGTGCTGGCGATGCGGAAGCCGGCAGCGTCCCCGGGAGGCCACCAATGATCGCCGCCAGCGTCGCGCTCTCTCTCGCGCTCGGCCTGCTCGCCACAGGGCCCGCAGCGCCGGCCCCGGCGGCCCCCGCGGTCGAAGGCCTCGCTGCCGCGCTCCCCGCGCCAGTGCGGCCGTTCCTCGCGGCGAAGGCCAAGGACGGCACGCTGATCCTCAGCGCGGACGACCGGGACAAGCTGTTCAAGCTGCCCGAGCGCAGCCGCCAGCTGCTCGGCGCTGCGGTGGACAGCATGATCCTCGGCAGCCCGCAGGAGCTGCACAACCTGCTCGGCCTGGGGCTGGCGACGCCCCAGTTCGACCTGGTGATGCAGGACAACTGCATCCTCTGCCACGCCGATCCGGAGAACCAGAAGGGCCGCACGCTCTTCCACCCGGACCCGAAGGCGGGCCACTCGAACCCGCTGCTCGACCTCAAGGAGATGGTGAGCGACGTCCACTTCCGCCGGGGCCTCTCTTGCTCGGGCTGCCACGGCGGCAAGCCCTCCGACGAGGCGATGACCGCCGAGGTCGGCAAGAACTGGCCGAAGGACCCCGCCGAGCGGCACAAAGACCGGACCTGGATCCCGGCGTTCTGCGCCAAGTGCCACTCCGACTCGGCCTTCATGCGTGACTTCAACCCGGCGCTGCCCACCGACCAGCTCACCAAGTACCAGGAGAGCCGCCACGGCCAGCTGGTGCTCCAGGCCAAGGATTCGCGCGCCGCCCAGTGCGTCAGCTGCCACAGCGTGCACGGGATCCGCGGGGCCAAGAGCCGCAAGTCCACCGTCAGCCCGCAGATGGTGCCCGATACCTGTGGGAGCTGCCACTCCAGCCCCGAGCACATGGCGGGGTTCCTCACCGAGGACGGCAAGCCGCTGCCCACCAGCCAGGTCGCCGAGTACAAGGAGTCGGTCCACGGCAAGGCGGTGCTGGTGAAGAACGACCAGGGCGCGCCGTCGTGCACCGGCTGCCACGGCAGCCACGCGGCGATGCCGCCCTCGGTGGCGAGCGTCGCGCAGGTGTGCCGCCGCTGCCACGTGCTCAACGGGACGCTCTTCGACGGCAGCAAGCACAAGGTGGCCTTCGAGGAGCACAAGTGGCCCGAGTGCGCGCAGTGCCACGGCAAGCACGGCATCGCCAAGCCCACCGAGGCGATGATGGGCGATCAGCCAGGCACCGTCTGCCACGACTGCCACGTGAAGAGCTCGGGCGACAACCAGAAGTGCGACAAGACCGCGGCGGCCTTCCGGTCCACGCTCGACGGCCTCGCCGCCGGGCGCACCCAGGCCGCCGGCGTGGAAGAGGAGCTCGCCCGGAAGGGGCTCGACATCGAGCCGCTGACCCGCGCGGTGGGCGACCTCGACGAGGGGCTCTCGCAGGCCCGCCGGAGCATCCACGCCTTCGAGCTCGGCGCCTTCCAGCAGGCGGCCGCCCCGGCCACCGAGGCGCTCGACAAGGCCAAGGAGGCGATCAGCACGGCGCACGCCGACCACCAGTTCCGGCGCCGGGGCCTGATCGGGGCGATGGGCTTCATGGTCCTGCTGGCGGCGGGGATCGCGCTGAAGCTGCGGGGGATCGAGCGGCGGCGCGAGGAGGAAGAGGAGAGCGGCCCGAAGAGCTAGCTGGAGTTCGGTGGTTTTTGGTAATCGAAGAGCCGGCGCCTGGAGACAGGTGGTCGGCTCTTCTCCTGTCGGCGAGGCGCTACCACCCCCGGGACGGGCCTCCAGGCGAGGAGCGAGCCCCAGGCCCGCAGACTCCAAGAGGAGAGCACGCGGCACTCTACCCCTGGCGCGCCCGGGCATCGCTTGCGTAGATTGCCCGGCATGTCCACCCACGGCACCGACGCCTCCGACATCTACACCGAGCCTGCAGACTTCGATCTCGACACTCTCTCGAACCTCGGTCCGCTCACCCGCCTCGCCGGCACCTGGGAAGGCCGCGGCAGCGACGCGCACCCCGTCGCCCAGGGCAGCGAGGACGAGGAGTACAAGGAGCGGATCGTCTTCGAGCCGATCGACCCGCAGCCCAACGGGCCGCAGCTCCTTTACGGCCTGCGCTACCACCAGCACGTCAACAAGCTCGACGAGCCGCTGACCTTCCACGACCAGGTCGGCTACTGGCTGTGGGAGCCGGCCACCAAGGCGCTGGTGCAGACGCTTTCGATCCCGCGTGCGCAGGTGGCGATGGCCGCGGGCAGCGCCGAACCCGACGCGACGACGTTCAAGCTGCAGGCCGTGCTGGGCGCGGAGCACTTCGGCATCTGCTCGGCGCCGTTCCTGGCGAAGAACTTCCTCACCCGCAGCTACACCATCACCATCACCTTCAACGCGGACGGGACGTTCACCTACGAGCAGGACTCGGTGCTGGAGACCCCGGGCCGGCCGCCGTTCCACCACACCGACCGGTCGACGCTGCGCAAGGTGGCCGAGGCGAAGCCCAATCCGGCCTCGCCGAAGGCGGGGTAGCCCTCGCCTACAGCACGCCGTTCCCGCCGCAGGCGGCGGCCTCGAGCATCGCGGCGCGGGCGCGGGCGAGGATCGCGTCGACGTCCTCGGCGCGGTCGAACTCGGTGACGCCGCCGGAGAGCGTGATGCGCGGCAGATCGTGGATCTCGAGGTCCCGCGCGTCCTCCACCACCCTGCCCGCGAAGACCAGCGCCGCCTTCGCGGTGGCGCCCGGCAGGATGACCGCCAGCGTGTCGTCGTCGAGGCGCGCGGCGGGATCGTAGCCGCGCTTGAGGTCGGCGATCACCCAGGCGACGTCGCGCAGGACCCGGTCGGCGAGCGGCGCGTCGAGGCTGGCGCGGCCGTCCACCGAGAAGAGGGCCAGCGAGAGCGGCGTGTTCATCCGCAGCGCGCGCGCGATCTCGGCGGCGAGCGCCTCGTTGAACGCGGCGCGGTTGCCGAGCCAGGTGAGCGCGTCGACCCGCTGCAGGCGCGCGTTCTCCAGCTGCAGCGCGCGCACGTCGGTGACGTCGCGGATCCGATCGACGAGGCACCGCTCGCGCCCGATCCGCAAGTGGCGCAGCTCCCAACGCAGCACCCGCTCGGGCGCGGGGCCCAGCTTCAGCTCCAGGTCGAGCGCGGCGCTCGCCCGCAGGAGGCGCGCTGCTTGCGACTCGTCGAGCTTGCCGTCGAGGCGCAGGCGCTCGAGCAGGCGGGGCCGGTTGAGACCCGTGAGCCGCCGGTGCTTCAGCCCGAGGATCTTCAGCGCCGCGCGGTTGGAGGCGGCCACCCGCCCGCCGCCATCGGTGATGAGGATGCCGTAGTCGACCTCCAGCGCCGCAGCCTCGAACGCGTGCTGCTGGTCGAGCACCCCTTGGGCCTTGCGCGCGGGCTTGGGCCGCGTCTCAGGCGCCGCGTCGGCGCTCGCGGAGTCGTGCGGGGCGGGCAGCGGGAGGCGCACCAGATCGGCGCCGAGGTGCTGCGCCCAGACGGTGAGCGGCTCGAGCACGTCGGGCACGAAGCCGTTCGGCTTGTCCTGCACGATCCAGAGCACGCCGGCCCGCTCGCCGCGCGCGTCGGGCACCGGAGCGCCCGCGAAGCACCCCACCAGCCCGCCCGAGACCAGCGGCGAGCGCGAGAGCACCTTGTCCTTGCGCGCGTCCTGGATGAGCACGGGCGCGGTCGAGGCCATGCGGCGGAAAGGCGCCCACTCCACGGGCGTGCCGACCATCGGCACGAGGCCCGCGTCCCAGCCGAAGTAGCCGTGCAGCCCGCCGCCGTGGTCGTCGTCGAGCCAGAGCAGCGCCATCGCGGCGCGCAGCGAGCGGCCCGTGCGGGCGAGGCTCTCCTCGAGCGATTCGGCCGGCGGCTCGGCCGGCGCCTCGGGCAGCATGAGGTGCGGCGCATCGAGCTTGGTGCGCAGGGCGCGCGCCATCGGCATCGGCGGGAACGAGGGCGGCCCGGGCAGCGCCGGCGCTTCTGGCGGCTCATCCTGCACCGGCGACGGAGCGTCGGGCGTGGCCTGCTGCGCGGGCGTCTTCTTGCGCTGCCGGATCTCGCGCGTCTCGCCGCGGGCCGCGCGCGCCACCGCCTTCTCGACGGTGGCGACCGACTGCGACGGCGCCAGCACGTCGAAGATCCCCAGCGACTTGCGCAGCCGGTTGGCCTCGTTGCGCAGCTTCCAGCTCCCCGAGACCACCAGCGCGGGCGCCGCCTGCTTCGCCTTGCGCAGGCCGCGCAGGAAGGCGAAGTCCTCCTCCTCGCCGAGCACCTCGTCGATCACCAGCGCGGCCGGGCCGAGGCGCTGCGAGTGGAAGAGCGCCTCGTCCACCGAGCGGGCGGGCGTGGCCGAGAGGTGCTGGCGCTCGACGAGGGCCGAGTATTGGGCGGCGCGCGCGGGGTCGAGGACGTGGATCAGAGCGTAGGACATGAGCCCCGCCACCGTATCGCGGAGCAACCCCGCTGGCGATACGATCAGAGCGCCGCGGGTGCAGATC
This sequence comes from Deltaproteobacteria bacterium, assembly GCA_043782365.1. Taxonomy (GTDB): domain Bacteria; phylum Myxococcota; class Myxococcia; order Myxococcales; family 40CM-4-68-19; genus CAIWCD01. The sequence continues at coordinate 85 of JAYWAO010000200.1, read as the reverse complement.
CCGCGAGTCGGGCTGAAGCCTGTTGGGGTATCGCGGGCAGGAGCCCCGGCAAATGCGGCTCTTCGCGATCTTCCGTGCAGGTCCC
>JAYWAO010000199.1:0-2045 GCA_043782365.1 Deltaproteobacteria bacterium | reverse complement strand
AGGGACTGGTGGGAAAGTTCAATGACGAAGTGGTCGAGCTCGCGACCAGGACGCTCGGTGCGATGGGCGGCGTGCCCCACGTCTGGGCTGTGGGCGAGCGGGTGCACGCGCGCCTGCAGGACGCCGGGCTGTCCCCCAAGGGCCTCTTCGCGGTGCCGTGCTCGGTGAATGCCATCACTCCGCTGGTGGGCCAGATCCAATTGGAGAGCGAGGCCCGCCGGGCCAAGGGCGAGTATTCGAGTGTCTATGTCTTCCACAATCGCCCCAAGTCGGGTGCGCTCTACGAGCCGGTCAGCCAGCGCTTGCTGCCGCTCGACGCGCAGTGGCAACACGGTCTCGCCGAGCTCCACTGGCCGACCGCGAACGGGGTCGAGATCATGGGCGGTGACGCCGACGCCGCCGACGCACTCCGTGCGCTGGTCCGCGAGTATCTCTTCATCTCCCTGTTCCGCGCCTGCGCCGAATCCCTCGCCAGCGAGAACGCGAGCCGACTGGCCGCGATGGAACGCGCCGACAAGAACATCGACGAGCTGCTCGAAGGACTCCACGGGACCTTTCATCGATTGCGTCAGTCAGGAATCGACGAGGAGTTGTTCGACGTGATCGCCGGCTTCGAGGCCCAGGGCGAAGCGAAGCGGCGCACCGACGCGGCTCGTCCCTGAACCGGGCGGGGCGGAACCGAACCAGGCGGGACACCGCCAGGAGGGGTGTGGTTCTCATCCTGATCAGCTGACTCCCGGCTCAAGAGGACAATGCCGCTCAGTCAACGGGGTCGAGGCACCCGAATCCGGAGCCCCGGCAAAGAGAGGAAGGCAGGGGTACTTCTCGGGGGCGGCTGCGAACTTGTCGCGGCAGCGTCCGCTGCAGAATCGGTAGGTGTGGCCGCCGTGGAGGAACTGACCACCCTTCGGGTGCTCGGGGTCGACGGCCATTCCGCAGACAGGATCGCGGGCGGCGCCGTGGGCGACCTGCATCAATGCGGCTGTATCGGCAGATCCGCCCATTGATCCCTCCCATGCAGAGGATGCGCCCGGGCGTTGGCCCAAGCGGCGCTCGCCAGCCTCCAGGATCGGGTCCTGAGGCTTTTTGGAGGACATCTTGCCGATCATCACGGCTAGCAAGACCACCACCAGCACGCCGATGGCCCCCACTGCCCAACTCCCCCCGCCGCCCCAGCCGCTGCCCGGGCGAGGCGTGGTGCGTGGCCGTCCGTGCATCGTTCGCGGACGCTTCGGGGCGCCCCTCCGTTCTCGGCGCCGGTAGTGCCCTCCGCCTGCCGGCCACTGATGCCGGGGCGCCTCAGCCCTTCTCGCGCAGCTCCTCCTCTTCGACCACGGCCCCGAGGCACTCGAGCAAGCGACGGTGGTGGGGCCCCGCACCGCGCACGGTGTGCTTGCGCGCCTGCGGCAGCGCGTCCACCAGGCGCCCCAGCGCCTTGTCCTGGATAGGGCGCGCGCGGGAGAGATCGATCACCAGCCTGGCCCCGGCGGTTTGGGCGGCGGCGACGGCGGCGAGTTCCTCTGCCCCGAGCGTGTCGAACTCCCCGGAGAACTCCAGGACCACGTCGTTGCTAACCGGAGTCGTGCGGATCTGCAGCATGGGCTGCCTCTCTCGAGAGTATCCCAGCGAACCGGAAAGCCATCGCTCGCTGGAGTTCGCGTCCGTCTCCTTCGGAGAAGGTCGCGCCGGAGCCGCCAGGTGCAGCGTCGCTATCGCCACCAGAACAGCGCGATGAGGAGCCAGATCGCCCAGATGATCGTCATCCCCCAGACATAGTCACCCGCCCAACCCCAGGATTGATGATTGAAAGTGGAGACGGTCCCGGCTTGGCCCGCGCGCTCGCTGCGGCGCCGCTGCACATAGCGGGGGTATGGCGCTCCCCAACGGCGATAGCCCCAGCCGTAGCCCACCGGAGGCAGGAGGAAGAGCAGCATGAAGAACACCCAGAAGAACCACCAGGAACTCCACATAGGGCACCTTGCTTTCTGTCAGTCGGGATGGAACAGGCTGCAAGGGACGAGCCGCGGGCGTGAGAGTGCGCCGGG
>JAYWAO010000198.1:0-5753 GCA_043782365.1 Deltaproteobacteria bacterium | reverse complement strand
CGAGGCGCCCGCGCTCGCCGAGGCGCTGCGCTCCGCCCTGCGCGAGCACCTCGCCGCGCGCTGGCCCGGCGCCACCGTCGAGGCAGGCCGGGCTCCTGGCGTGCGCAGCATCGTGCCGCCGCCGCTCGAAGCGCGGACCGCCCCGCTGGTCTCCGCGCTGGTGCCCACCCGCGACGGCGTGCGGGTGCTGCGCGGCTGCCTGGACGCGCTCTTCACCTCGGGCTACCCGCGCCTGGAGGTGCTGGTGATCGACAACGGGTCGCGCGACGCCGCCACCCTCGCGTACCTCGCGGGCCTCGCCGCCGAAGGGCGCATCCGGCTGGTGCGCGACGACGGTCCGTTCAACTTCTCCGCGCTCAACAACCGCGCCGCGCGCGCGGCCCGGGGCGAGCTGCTCCTGCTGCTCAACGACGACATCTCTGGCGGCCGCCCCGGCTGGCTCCACGCGCTCGCCGGGCACGCGCTGCGGCCCGAGGTGGGCTCGGCCGGCGCGCGCCTGCTCTACCCCGACGGCCGCGTGCAGCACGCCGGGCTCGCCACCGGCGTGCTCGGGCTCGCGGGCCACCTGCTGCGCGGACTCCCCGGAGAGGCGCCGGGCCCGAACGGCCTCGCCTTCGCTTTGCGCCAGTGCTCGGCGCTCACCGGCGCCTGCCTCTGCCTGCGGCGCGAGGTCTACCTGGGCGCCGGCGGGCTCGACGAGCGGCTCGCAGTGGCCTTCCAGGATGTGGACCTGGGCCTGCGCCTGCGCGCGCGCGGCCTGCGCAACGTCTGGGTGCCCGAGGCGGAGCTGACGCACCATGAGTCGTTCAGCCGCGGTGCAGATGGGACACCCGCGCGCAGGGAGGCCTTTGCCGGAGAGCTCCTCACCATGCTGCTGCGCTGGCCGGACCTCGCGCGTGATCCGTTCTACAATCCCCACCTCGCGCTCTGCTCCGAGTCGATGGAGCCGGGCCGACCGAGCCGCCTCCCATGAGCGCAGCCATTGGCAAGACAGCGGACGTGACCGTGGTCGTCTCCGCCCGCCGGGCCGGCGAGCGGCTGCGCGAGACGCTCGAGGCGCTGCGCGCGCAGCGGCTGCAGCAGCGCTGGGAGCTGGTGCTGGTGGACGCGACCAAGGACGGCATCGAAGCCTCGCTGCTCCCCGCGCTCGAGGCGCCGGGGCCGTTCCTGCGGGCGCGCCTGGAGCGGGCAGACGCCCACCTCACGCGCGCCGGGCTGCAGAACCTCTCGCTCGGCTTCGGCGCCGCGCCCGTCACGGTGCTGCTCGGCGGCGAAGCCACGCCCAAGGGGCCAGATCTGGTGTCGAGGCTCTGCACGCCGCTGTTCGAGGAGCGAAACCTCGCCGCCGTGCAGGGCCTGCAGGAGCCGCACCCGAGCTGCGATCCGCTGGGGCGCAGGCTGCTCGCCGACCGCGCCAGGCGGCTCGCGCAGCTCCCGCCGCTCCTGCGCATCGAGCCTGGCGAGGCGGGCTGGGAGGCGTGGCGCGCGGGCGCGGCCTCGCTCTGCGTCTTCGACCTCACCTGCGCCGCGGTGCGCACCTCGGTCTTCGCCGGGCAGCCCGTCCCCGAGGCGCCGCCCATCGACGACGACCTCTGGGCCTGCGCGCTGCTGGAGGCCGGCTTCTCGCTGCGCTTCGCGAAGGAGGCGGTGGTGCTCCGCTCGTTCGCGGGCGCGCCCACCGGGCTGCTCCGCGCGCTGCGGACCGCTCCCGGCGTGCGCCGCAAGCTGATCCGCCCCGCCCCGCTCGCCTCGCTGCAGGGGCCCGCCGCGCCCAGGCCCGAGAAGAGCGCGCTGCTCACCGCCGCCGCGAAGCTCGCATTCGGCGGGGCCCGCGCCGCCGAGGTGCTGCGCGACGAGGGCCCGCGCGCCGTGCTGCAGCGCCTGCGCCGGCGCACGGAGCCCGCGGCGCCCACCTCTCCGGGCCTCTCCGCGCCGCCGCCGGAGAAGCCCTGGTGGGAGCAGCACCCGTGGCCGCTCCTGCGCGAGCCCCGCACGCCCGTGCCGCCGCCGCGCCCGGGCGCGCTGGGCGGGCCGCTGCAGCTCTGCTGGGTGGTGCCGGCGTTCTACCCGGGCAGCGGCGGGCACAACACGCTCTTCCGGCTGGTGGCCGGGCTGGAGAAGCTCGGGCACACCTCCGAGATCGTGTTCACGTCACACGAGGGTCTGCTCCCCGCGACGGGCGTGCAGGTCCGCGAGCTGGTGCGGCGCCACTTCCAGCCGATCGAGGCCCGCTGCCGCCTCTGGAGCGGCGGCCCGCTGCCCGAGGCCGACGTGCACGTGGCCACGCACTGGGACACCGCCTACGTGGTCGACCGCCGACGCCGCTCCGGCGCTGGCGCATACCTGGTGCAGGACTGGGAGCCCGGCTTCTTCCCGGCGGGCACTGCGAGCGAGCTGGCGCTGCAGACGTACTCGCTCGGCCTCTTCCACATCACCGCCGGACCTTGGCTGGAGGCGCGGCTGAAGGAGGCCGGGCGCCGGGCCGCGCGCTTCGAGCTGGCCGTCGACCCAAAAGAGTATTACGTCGAGCCGGCGCCTGTGCCCGAGAAGGGACGCATCGCCGTGTACCTGCGCCCGCGCACGCCGCGCCGCGGCTTCGAGCTCGCGGCGCTCGCCCTCGCCGAGGTGCAGCGGCAGCGGCCCGGGCTGGAGGTGGCCGTCTACGGCTGCCCGCCCGGCGAGCTCACCCTGCCCTTCGCGGCCCACGCCGTGGGCGTCCTCGGCCCCGCCGCGCTGCGCGCGCTCTACAACGGCTCCACCGTGGGCCTCTGCTGCTCGCTCACCAACTACAGCCTGGTGCCGCAGGAGATGATGGCGTGCGGCCTGCCGCTGGTGGAGGCCGAGATGCCGTCCACTCGCGCGGTCTTCACCGACGGCGTCGATGCGCTCCTCGCCCCGCCCACGCCGCTCGGCCTCGCCGCCGCGCTGCTGCGCCTCTTGGGAGATCCGGCGCTGCAGCAGGAGCTCCGCGAGGGAGGCCTCAAGCGCGTGCGCGGCCTCACCTGGGACCGCGCCGCGCGGCAGGTGGAGACGGCGCTGCGCGCAGCGGTGGCCGCCTCGCTGGGGGTCGCTGCGCCGCCGTCGGGTGTGCCGCTGCCGGGCCTGCCACTGCCGGCAGCGCCGTGACCAGCCGCATCTCGGTGGTGATCCCGACCTTCGACGGCGGGGCGACCCTGCCCGCCACCCTGCGCAGCCTGCGCCGCCAGACCCGCCGGCCCGACGAGGTGATCGTCGTCGACGACGGCACCGCCGCGCCCCGGAGCCGCGCCCTGCTCGCGCGCCTGCCCCGGTGGGTGACGCTGGTCTCGAAACAGAACGCCGGCCCCGGGCTGGCGCGCAACCTCGGCATCGCGCGCGCCAGCGGCGAGCTGGTGCTGCCGCTCGACGACGACGACCTGCTCCGCCCCGACGCCCTCGCGCTGCTCGAGCGGGCGCTGGCGTCGGCGCCGCTGGCCTCGTTCGCCTACGGGCACGTGCGCTACTTCGGCGTCGAGCGGGGCACCGCGGTCGTGCCGCGCTTCAACGGGTACCTGCAGCTCTTCGAGAACCGGCTGTTGAGCTGCGCGCTCTTCCGCAGGGAGGTCTTCGACGCGATGGGGCTGCGCTATCCCGACGGCAACCTGGAGGATTGGGACCTCTGGCTCTCCTGCGCGGCGCGCGGCCTCTCGGCGGCGGTGGTCGAGGAGCCGATCTTCCTCTACCGGCGCAAGGGCACGCAGGGGCACGCGCACCGGGCGCGCCTCGACCGGACGGCGCTGGTCGCCCGCCTCCACGCGCAGCACCCCGACCTCTTCTCGGAAGAGGGCCGCGCCCGGCTCAAGGCCCGCGACGCGCCCTCGCTGGAGGTGCTCTGCACCCGCCCCGGCGCCGAGGCCCACGCCGCCGCCGAATCGCTCGCGGCCGCGCAGGGCCTGCCCGACGTGCGCGCCGGCCGGGCGCCCTCCACCGCCCGCGCGCTGCTGGTGGAGGCGCGCGGCAAGTATCTCTGCTGCGCCACGCCTGCGCTGGCGCGGACCCTGGCCGGGCGCGGGCCGCTCCTGGCGGAGGCCATCGCCGCGCTCGAGCTCCAGCCGCAGGCGGCGTGGGCGCTGCTCGACGAGGGCGCGGTGCTCCTGCGCACAGGGCGCCTCGGCGGCCTGCTCGAGGACGACCTCGCCGAGGGGGCGCCGGCGGAGGCCCTCGCCGAGGCCGCCCGTCGCTTGCTGCCGGGGCTCACGCTGCGGCCAGACGCGAGCGCGGAGGCCGTGGCCGGGTCGGTGCTCGACCTGTCGATCGGGTTCTACCGGCTCTCCGCCGCGGCGCGGGCACAGGCGACCAGCGCCGCGCGGCGCCTCTGGAAGACCGGACGGGGCGCGGCCGGGCGCGCGCTGGGCGAGGAGCGGGTGGGCCGCGCGCTGCACCCGCTCAAGCTGCGCCTCGAGGAGCTCGCGCCCTCGGTGCGCGGGGCCGCGCGGGCGCTGCGGGAGAAGCGGCTGCCGCTCGGGCTGCGCAGGCTTTTGCCGCCGAGCGTGCGCGAGGAGCGGGCGATGCTCGACCGGCTGCCCCCGGGAGCGGTGCAGCGCCTGCTGGCGGCCGAGGAGCGTTGACCGGCGCGTTGCGTGGAGTGGGTGGTCGAGCTAGACTTAGTCTACTGAACCTAGTCTAGGAGGCCTGGCCGATGGTCACCGTCAACATCCACGAAGCCAAGACACACCTCTCCAAGTTGGTGGATCAGGCGTCCAAGGGCGAGCCGTTCGTCATCGCCAAGGCGGGCAGGCCGCTGGTGAAGGTCGCCGCCCTGTCCGCGCCCACCGCGCCGCGCCGGCTTGGGTTCCTCGCTGGGGAGATCAAGGTGCCTGGCGACTTCGACACCATGGGCGCCGCCGAGATCGCGGCCCTCTTCGGGCTGGCCGAGGGCGGGGAGTGAAGTTCCTCCTCGACACCCACCTCTTGCTCTGGGCCGCCGGACAGCCCGGCAAGCTCTCCGCGACCGCGCGGAGGCTGCTTGGCGACCCGGCGAACGAGCTCTTCTTCAGCGCCGCGAGCCTCTGGGAGATCGCGATCAAGAACTCGCTCGGGCGGGCGGACTTCCGCGTCGAACCCCGCGTCTTGCGCCGAGGCCTCCTCGACAACGGCTATCTCGAGCTCGCCATCACCAGCGAGCACGCCGTCGGCGTCGACGGCCTGCCGCTCCTGCACAAGGATCCGTTCGATCGCCTGCTGCTCGCCCAAGCGCTCAGCGAGGGCATCACGCTCTTGACCAGCGACATGAACCTCGCCCGCTACAAAGGGCCGGTGCGCAAGGTGTAGCGAGGAGCAGGGCAACCGGGCCTCAGACCGTGATGACCACCTTCCCGAAGTTCTCCCGTGACGCCAGCCGCTGGTGCGCCTTCGCGGGCTGCTCGAACGGCACCTCCAGATCGACGATCGGCCGGTAGTGCCCGGCCGCCACGCCCGCGAGCACCTCGTCGAGGTATCCGCGCAAGAGCGCCGTCTCGTGCCAGAGCCCGCCCAGGTTGATGCCCATCACGCCCTTGTTCGCCCGCAGCATCTGCACGGGCTTGAACCAGGGCATGGTCAGGAGCGTCTTGATCCCCGAGAGCAGGCTGCGCTCCTCGCCCGGGGTGGCCGCGCTGGCCCCGAACATCATCAGGCGGCCGGTCGGCGCGAGGCAGTTGTAGGACTTCTTGAACGACGCGCCGCCGATGGCGTCGAGCGCGATGTGGACGCCCTTGCCCCCGGTGATCCGCAGCGTCTCTGCTTCGAAGTCGAGC
>JAYWAO010000197.1:0-2053 GCA_043782365.1 Deltaproteobacteria bacterium | reverse complement strand
CGCGGTCGGCGGCGGTAGCGGGACGCACCCTCTGCAGCGCGCCCGCGAGACCTGGAGCGGGCTTGACCACGGCCACCACTACGGCCTTCACGGGGGCCTCGGAGACACCGGCCAGCGAGAGCGCTTCGCGCATCTCGGACCCGCGCGGATAGGTCGCCAGCCGCTTCCCGCAGGCGACGAGATCCTTGGTGGCGCCCGCCTTCTTCGCAAACCGGATCGCGGCGACCAGCGCCTGCTGCCCACTCTCGCGTCCTTCATGCCGGCGCTCGATCTCGCGGTACGCGGCCACGGTGGCGATCGCGTCCTGCGAGCGGCGCGAAGCGTTCCACAGTCCCTCGCGAGCACGGGCCGCGAGCATGCCGGCCTCGGCAGCGCGCGGAGACGCAGGCGAGGCACGCACCGCAGCCTCGAGCGTGCTGGAGATCGACTCCCAGCCATCGCGGTAGCGTCGGCGCCTCGCGTCCTTCTCGAGGCGGCTGAGCGAGCTCTGGGCGGCGGTGATCTTCGCTCCAAGCCCTTGGTCGGACGGCTTCTGCACCTGGGCCGGGGTCGCGCGAGCGCTCGCGTGGTGCCGTGCCGCCTTGGGCTTCTCCTGCTGCTTCACCTTGGTGGCCTTCGAGCTGGTCGCCTTGGTCTTGGCTGCGCCCTTCCCTGCCGCGGGCAGCGCAGCGCAGAAGAGCCCGAGCGCGAGGAGTGCGGTGGCAGTGGCGCGGCGGAGCGAGGGCACGTGAGCAGGTTTACACGGCCCCCCGTTCCGTCAACTTCTCGGCCACCATTTCTTGCGGGTCGTCGCAGCGAAGAAGAGCGAGCGCTCGAGCCGCCGAGACTCCCGCAAGGCCTGCTCAGCGCGGTTTCGCCTGAGCCAGAGCCACGGGACCGCCAGGAGCGCGCCGCTCGCCGCCGCCGCCAGCACGGAGCGCAGAAGGGGGCCACCCTCGAAGAGCCTGCCCAGGAGCGCGAGCAGCCACCCCCCACCTGGACCCGGGTCGCCGCCGTAGGAGGCCTGCACCGGCAGCGCAAACGACTCGGCGAGACCTAGCACCACCAGCGAGAGCCCGGCGCCCGCCCACCAGCGCCACTCTTCGAGAGCCTCGCGCCAAGCCTCGGCTCCCCGGGCCGACGACGGCGCGGAGCCGCTCGGGGAGGCCACGCACTCCTCGCTGACCGGGTCCGCGACCAGGGTCAGCCTGGGGCCCGCGGCGCTGCGGACCGGCCGGGTTGGCGCGGGCAGACGCGCGCTCACTGGAGCACCAGCGCGTCAAACGCCAAGGACAGGTTCAGCTGCCCGCGGAGCGACTGCCTGCTCACCGGCGCCAGCCGCTTGCGGCTTCCGCAGCGGCAGCGGCGCAGCGAGGCGAGATACGCGCCCCAGGTCGCCTCTTCGACGAAGTCGGCCGCGGCGCGCGGCGTGGCTTCCTGGACCATCGCCTGGTGGCGCGCCCGCGCGTAGGCCACGTCCCGCTCGAGCAGGACCCGGTTGCAGTTGGTGCAGCGCCACAGCTTGAGTGATTCGCCCATTTGCGGCCTCCATCCCGACGATGGAAGACAGCATGACGAGGCACCCCGACATCCGTTCAGTACACAGACTAAAACACGCCTACTGACGGACCTTTGGAAGCTCGGGTTCGCTCCGGCCACTCCCGCCTTCGCGCTCCACCCGGGCCAGCCGCTGGTTCAGCTCGCGGCGGAGCGTGGACACCTCCACCAACAGGCGCTCGATGCCCATCTCGTTCTTCAGGTTGACCTTGAAGTCGCTCGCCGCCTGCGCCCGGTCCTGCTGCGATTGGCGGTTCTGGCTCATCATGATCAGCGGCCCCTGCAGCGCCACCATCAGGCCGAGCAGCAGGTTGAAGAACACGTACGGGTAGCCATCGAACGGGTGCTGCGCGAAGGCGTTGCCGAGCGACCAGAGCACCGAGAGGCCGAGCAGGCAGAGGATGAAGGTCCAAGAGCCGTTCAGCTCGGCGACGCGGTCGGCGAGCCGCTCGGCCCAGCTGAGGTTCTCCTGGATCTCCTCGAACGCGTCCTTGGCGGCGCGGCGGCTGAGGAGCTG
>JAYWAO010000196.1:0-5777 GCA_043782365.1 Deltaproteobacteria bacterium | reverse complement strand
TACGAGAACCCCTCGAGCTTCTTCGTCGACGTCCGACCAGTGCAAGCACTCTGCGCGCCCGGTAGCCCGGACGGACAATTCCAGGCCTCACTGTCCTTTCATCCAACCTACCTTGTCCCGCGGCCCGTTCGGGGCTAAGCACCGGGTGCAGTTCCAGGAGGCTGCCGCTTATGGAATCAAACCCCCAGTCGCTGCTCGACCTTGGCATCGCGCTGCGCTTCGCGGCGATCGGCGCCTATGCGCTCGCGTTCATCTCCTACACCGCGCGGCTCGCAGTGCAGAAGCTCAAGCTGGACAAGGCCGCGACGCTGCTGGCCGCGCTGGGCGTGACCGTCCACACCGCCTACCTCGCCACGCGCTGGGTCGCCGCCGGCCGCATCGAGATCATCATGCGCGAGCGCGGCGGAGACATCCTCTCCAGCTATGACCGCCTCTGGCTGATGCTCTCGCACCCGCCGTACACCAACCTCTTCGACGCCCTCAACTTCACCGCCTGGGCGCTGATGGTCTGCTACCTGATCGTCGAGCGGCGCTGGGGCCTGCGCGTGGTCGGCATCCTCGCGGTGGCGCTGGCGCTGGTGGCGATGGGCGAGGCCGCGCTGGTGTCCGAGAAGGACATCGAGCCGCTGGTGCCGGCCCTGCAGAGCTACTGGATCCTCATCCACGTGGCGATGCTCTTCATCAGCTACTCGCTCTTCACGCTGGGCGCGGCCTGTGCGCTCCTCTACCTCGTGCGCACGGGCACCAAGAACGCGGTCTTCGGCGCGGTGACGGCCTTCGGCAGCGCGCTCTTCATCTTCGCGGTGGGCGGGCTCAAGCTCTTCACCAGCCTCACCTTCGAGATGGCGCCCGGGTTCGTGCACCAGGTCCCGAGCAAGCTCACGCCGGGCAAGATGCTCGACGCGGTCTCGGCGGTGCACTACTTCCCGGCGGGCTCCGAGAAGGCCGTCAAGGCGATGGTCCCGGTGGCGATGGTGGGCCCTTTCCTGGTGGCCGCGTTCGTCTTCTTCCTCGTCTCGGGCCTGCTCTACTGGCGGTCGCTCCGCGCCAATGAAGACGCCGAGAAGCCTGGCGCGCCCGGCTTCAAGGCGTTCCTGGTCGCCGTCGGCCTGCTCACGCTGGGCGTCGCGGCGCTGATCTTCCAGATCGCCTCGGGCAGGGCGGTGAACCTCGCGCTGCCTCCGGGCGCGTCGCTCCCGGGCGGCATGACCGGCCCGTTCTCGCTCTCGTTCGCCTCGAACTACTCGCTCGGCCTGGTGACGTTGATCTGGGCGGCGGCGGCGGGCTTCGTCGCCACCGCGCTCTTCCGCGACCGCATCAACGTGGGCCTGCCCGAGCCGCGCCGCCTGGAGGACATCACCTACAAGGTGGTCAAGGCGGGCTGGCCGCTGCTCACCATCGGCATCGTCATGGGCGGCATGTGGGCCAACGAGGCGTGGGGCCGCTTCTGGGGCTGGGACCCGAAGGAGACCTGGGCGCTGATCACCTGGGTGGTCTACGCGGGCTACCTGCACACGCGCATCACGCTTGGCTGGGCCGGGAAGCGGCCGGCGGCCATCGCGGTCTTCGCCTTCGCGGTCGTGATCTTCACCTTCATGGGCGTGAACCTGGGCCTCACCGGCGACGGGCTGCACTCGTACGGCAGCGGCTAAGCGAGGGCCGTAGAGTATTACACCAAGCGGCCGGCCGGGAGCGATCCCGCCGGCCGCTTTCATTTTCCAAGCGCGTGAGACGATCCGGGGCGCCACGGTTCTTCCCTTCGTCTGGTCCGCGGGTGGACTCCTCCACCCGCGCTGGGGGTTTCATGCGTCGCACGGTCTCTCTCGCCGCCGTCCTCTGCTTGATCATCGCCGGCATCACCGTCGCCTGCAGCGGCGGGAACACCGAGCCGGCGGCCTGCACCTACAAGATGACGGGCGCCCAGAACGGCACCTATCCGTGTCAGGTGCTGGTGATCGCTTCGCCGGAGCTCACCTCGGTGGTGATCGTGCCGACCAGCCTGCAGGGCGCTCCCATCAAGGGCCTCGGCGCGCAGTGGGTCCTGCACCGGGGCGTGAGCTTCCTGCCGACCACCTTCAACAGCGGCAACGTCGAGCAGGCCGACATCTTCGTCGCCGGCGGCACCTCCGTCTGGGACATGTCGCTCCACGCGACCGACCAGACGAACCACCCCGACCAGGGAAACTTCGTGCTCAACGTCACCTCCGCCGGCAGCCGGCTCTCCTTGGGCACCGCCACCGTCTGGGCCCACGCGCAGGGCACGGCCACCGGCACGCTGCCTGCCGAGAAGAACACCAGCGCCTCGGGCGAGATCTCGGTCGAGATCGTCTTTACTGACAGCGTCTCGAGCCCCGCGGGGATCACCATCCCTGGCACCTCCAGCGACGCGGGCACCACCGACGCGGGCAGCGCCGACGCCGGCACCACCGACGCAGGGAGCTCCGACGGTGGCCGTGACGCAGGCACCGACGGCGGCGGCACCGACGGCGGCGGCGACGGCGACGGCGGCGGCGGCGGCGGCGGCGGCGGCGGCGGCGGCGGCTGCACGATGACCTACACGGGCGCGCGGCAGCTCACCTCGCCCTGCACCGTGAGCGCCAGCAACGTGAACCAGAACTCGGTCTCGACCACGACCTTGACCATCCTCTCCTCGGGCACGGCCACTGGCGCAGACTCCGCGGGCCTCAGCCAAGGCGGCGCGGGCTTCAGTTACAATACCGACTTTGCAACTGGCACAGGGACGGCGACGACCACCGTCCCGGCGGGCCTCAACTCGCAGGCCTCGCTCCAGTACTACGATCAGTCGGACTGGTTTCAGAGCTTCATCAGCGGTAGCGGCTCGTCCGCGGGCACGTTCAGCTGGACGGTGACCGCGGTGGGGACGCCGACCGCGCAGGGATCCGGCATCACCACCTACGCCGGGACGCACGGCTCGTTCGCCGGGACGCTGTCCAGCTTGAGCCAGCCGGATGGCGGCACCGCCGCAGACGTGACCCTGACGGTCTCGTTCTAGACCGCCTTGTAAAGCGTCTCCCCCAGCGACAAGAGCTCCGGCGCGGCCTTCAGCTTCTTCTCCCACCGCTCGGGCACCGCGCCCTTGCCGAACCGCGCCCCGAGGAGCGCGCCCGCGACGCAGCCGTTGGTGTCCGCGTCCCCGCCGCGGCCCACCACCGAGACGAGGCCCTCCTCGAGGTCCTTCGCGTGCGTCAGCGCGCTGAACGCGAGCTCCAGCGTGACCAGCACGTAGCCCATGTCGCTGCCGTCCACGTTGAGCTGCTCGGGGGTCTTGTTGGCGGCCCGCTCGACCACCGCGAGCACGTCGTCGCTCACCGCGCCGCCCGCCGAGGCAGCGCGCGAGACGGCCTCCTCGACCGTCTCGCCGCGCACGAGGAGCGCGATGGCGGTGGTCACCGCGATGCAGCCGCCCACGCAGCGCGGGTCGTAATGTGTAATACGCGACGCCGCCGTTGCGTCCTCGGTGAGCCCGTCGAGGTTCTTGAAGTGGAGCAGGCCGATCGGCGCGCAGCACATCACCGAGCCGTTGCCGGCCGCCTTGCGGTCCGAGTCCTCCCACGCCAGCGCGCCCGACTGCTCCGGGCCCTCGCCTGCCTTGAGGTTCTGCAGCGCCGCCTTGGTGAGGTTGCCGATGTCCTTCGGCTTGCCGTTGAACCACTTGAGGTACGCCATCGCGGTGTCGTTGAGGTCGAACTTCCCGCGCGCGACCGTGCGCAGGAGGGAAAGCGTCAGCTCGACGTCGTCGGTGGGCTCGCCGGGCTGCCAGATGCCGCCGCCGAGGATCTCGCGCGGAGGCGCAAACTCGCCGGCCTTCTTGAACTCGAAGCCGGCGCCGAGCGACTCGCCCGCCGCGAGCCCGAGCAGCGTGCCGAGGAAGCGCGACTTCTCCTCGAGCTGCTGGGTGGTGATGGCGTTCGGGTACTTCTTGAGCAGCGCGGGATCCGGCTTGATCGAGCTCATCGCTTTGCCTCCTCTTGCAGCGCCCGCTCGAAGAAGTCGAGCCGGTCGTTGCCCCAGAACGACCTCTCCCCGAGGAAGAGCGTCGGCACTCCGAAGACCCCGCGGGCGAGCGCGAGGTCGGTGTTCTTCTTGAGCTGCTCCTTCACCGCGGGCAGCTCGGTCTGCGCCACCAGCTGCGCCCCTGAGAGACCCGCGGCGTCGAGCGCGGCGACCAGCACCGCGGGGTCGCCGAGGTCCTCCTGCCTGCCCCAGTAGGCACGGAAGAGCGTCTGCATCGCCGCCGCGTGCTGCTGCGGCCCGAGGTTGCCGGCGGCCACGCAGCAGCGCAGCGCCTGGATGGTGCGGGTGGGAAACGAAGGCGGGATGCCGAACGGCACGCCATACTTCTGTGCCCAGCGCTGCGCGTCCTCGCCCATGTAGCGCAGCTGCGGGATCGACGGCATCTGCGTGCCGAGCTCCTTGCGGACGCCGCCGAGCGCGATGGGGATGAGGTTCGCCGTGGCCCCGTGCCGCGCGGCGAGCCCGTCGAGCTGGGTCGCCGCGAGGTAGCTGTAGGGGCTGCCGAGGTCGTAGAAGAAGTCGAACGCCGCCATGCCCGAAAGCCTAGCACGCGCGCACGCCGGTCTGCTCCATGGCGCTGCTTCGGCTCGCAGCGCGCCGCAGCAGCGAGAGGAGCGAGGTGCCGTGAGAGGGTCTTCCCGCTCGAGCCCTTCTGCGCGCCCCAGGCCGCCTGCGGGCTACCTGCCGAGGCGCTCGAACAGCGCCGACGCTTCGGGCGCGTCGGCGGTCGCGAGCAGGTCGAGCAGCGCCGTCTCCACCGAGGTGATGGTGGCCCCCGCCCGCTCGGCGAGGCGCAGGCCCAGGGCCACCTCCTCCAGACGGCGCGAGAGCACCGCGTCCTGCGCTACGAAGGAGAAGAGCCCGCCCAACGCCAGGTCGCGCGCGGTCTGGAAGACGGCCCCGTGGGCCTCGAAGCCCGCCAGCAGCACCTGCCGGCGGCCCGTCTGCAGCACCGCGCGCGCCAGCGCCTTGTTGGCGCCCAGCGAGAGCTCCGCCTTGGCGAGCGGCGGCCGCGGCAGGAGCGCGGCCAGCGCCGGCAGCGTGGGCCCGAGCCGCGCGGGCTCCTGCTCGCTCGTAAGCACGGGCAGGCCCAGCAGCGCGGCGCCGTCGAGCAGGAGCTGGAGGCGGGCCAGCGTGGCCGCGAGCGCAGCGGGGTCCATGCGCGCGGCGAGGCCCTCCTGCGCGTCGATCAGCAGGATGAGCGTGCCCTCCCGGTCGAGCGCGAGCGAGCGCGGGTCGGGCTTGGGCGGAGGAGGCGGGGCGTCGTCGTGGTCTTCGAAGGACATCAGATCGCGTACCCCTGCGCCCCGCTCTGCGCCGGCGCGTCCGGGTCGATCATCACGTTCACGCAGGCGACCGTGTTCGACGCCACCGCCCGCTCCAGCGCGCCGCGGATCTGCGAGGGCTCGGTGACCAGCTCTCCGTAGCCGCCGAGCGCCTCGACCACCCTGTCGTAGCGGGTGGGCGCGAGGAGCGTGCCCGGGCTGAACTCGGCGCCGTGGAACTGCACCTGCGGCAGCCGGATCTGTCCCCACGCCGCGTCGTTCCCCACCACGCAGACCATCGGCAGCTTGAAGCGCAGCGCGGTCTCGAAGTCGAAGCCGTTGAGGCCGAAGGACCCGTCGCCCTGGATGACGAAGACGGGCTTGTCGGGGTGGAGCAGCTTCGCCGCGATGGCGAACGGCGCGCCCACGCCGAGGCAGCCGAGCGGTCCGGGGTCGAGCCAGCGGCCCGCGCCGCGC
>JAYWAO010000195.1:0-5777 GCA_043782365.1 Deltaproteobacteria bacterium | reverse complement strand
TGCCCGGCGTCGAGTCCGTGCGCAGCCGGACGATTCGAGGCGCGGTCGAGCTGTCGCTCTTCTTCTCCGCCGACACCGAAATGGCGCAGGCCCACCCGCTCGTCCTCGCGCGGCTGGCGGAGGCCCGCGCCGGGCTGCCGCCCGAGACCGAGGTGCAAGCGGAGCGCGTGCTGGCGAGCGCGTTTCCCATCCTCTCCTACAACGTCGAGGGCCCGTATCCGGCCGCCCAGCTCTACGAGCTGACGCAGTACACGGTGCGCCCGGCGCTCTCCGGCCTGCCAGGCGTGGGGCAGGTGTCGGTGCAGTCCTCCGACATCCCCGAGGTGGAGGTGCTGCTCGACCCGGGCCTCTTGCGGGCGGCCCACCTCACCGTCGGGCAGGTGGCCGACCGGCTGCGCGCCGCCAACCAAGTCCAGACGGTCGCGCGCCTCACCGACGCCCACGAGCTGGCGCTGGGGGTGGTCAGCGGCGAGCTCACCACCAACGAGGAGCTCGCGGCCACCGTGGTGGGCGGCAAGCCCGGTGCGCCGCTGCGGGTCTCCGACCTGGGCCGGGTCGAGCGGACGACCGCCCCGCGCACCACGCTCGTCCGGGTAGACGGCAAGCCCGGCGTCATCCTCAACGTCTCGCGCCGCGCCTCGGGCGACATCCTCGCTCTCGACGCCGCCGTCCGCGAGCGGCTCGCTGCGCTCTTGCCCTCGCTGCCCGCGGGCGTGCGCCTGGTGCCGGTCTACGAACAGGCGCGCTTCGTCGCAGGCGGCGTGCGGGGCGTGCGCGACGCGGTCCTCTACGGCGCGCTCTTCGCGGTGCTGGTGCTGGCGCTCTTCCTGCGCGACCTGCGCGCGACGCTGGTGGCCGCGGTCTCGCTGCCGCTGACCCTCGGCGCGACCCTCCTGGCGCTGAAGCTCTTCGGGCAGACCCTCAACCTCATGTCGCTGGGTGGCCTCGCCATCGCGGTGGGCCTCGTCATCGACGACGCGGTGGTGGTGGTCGAGGCGGTGCACAAGCACCTCGAGGCCGGGCGCACCCCGGGCGAGGCGGCCCGCCTGGGCACCGAGGAGGTCTTCTGGCCCGTGGTCGGCACCACCGCCAGCACGGTGGTGGTCTTCCTCCCGCTCGGGTTGCTCGGCGGGGTCGCGGGGCAGTTCTTCGCCGCGCTGTCGATCTCGCTGGCCTCTGCGGTGGCGCTCTCGCTGCCGGTGGCGCTGGGCGTGCTCCCCCCGCTGGCGGCGGCGCTGCTGCGGCCGGTGCGCCGCGCCACCGCCGGGGCCGCGCTGGCAGATCGCTACGCGCACGGGGTGGCGCGCGCGCTGCGCCGGCCGGGCCGGGTGCTGGCCGCGGTCGCGCTCTTCGCCCTGCCCTGCGCGCTGGCGGCGACCCGGCTCGAGACCGGCTTCCTCCCCGAGGCCGACGAGGGCTCGTACGTGATCGACTACTTCGCCCCCGTGGCGGGCGCGCTCGAGGAGACCGACCTCCTGGCGCAGCGCCTCGAGCAGGTGGTGGCGGCCACGCCCGAGACCCAGGCGTTCGCCCGGCGGCTCGGCGCGGAGCTGGGCCCGCCGGTGGCCACGCTCCCCTCGCGCGGCGACGTCACCGTGCGCCTGCGCGACGCGCGCAGCCGCGACGTGGGGCAGATCATCGACGAGCAGCGCAAGGCCATCGCCGCGGTGGCGCCCGGGCTGCGCGTCGAGTTCGTGCAGGTGCTCGGCGACATGCTGGGCGACCTGCAGGGCTCGCCCGAGCCGATCGAGGTGCGCCTCTCCGGCCCCGACCTCGCGGTGCTGCGCGGGCTGGCGGCGCAGACGGCTGTGCTCCTCGAGGACCTGCCCGGCCTGGTGGACCTCTTCGACGGCGACGAAGGCTGCGCCCCCGAGCTCGACCTGCGCCCCGATCCCCTCCAGGCAGGGCGGCAGGGGCTGACCGCTGCGGCGCTCGCAGGCCAGCTCGCCGGCGCCTTCCTCGGCGAGATCGCGACCCAGCTGCGGCGGCCCGACCACCTCGAGGACGTGCGCGTGCGGGTCGCCCCCGAGGCCGGCCGTGCTGAGGCACAGACGGGCTTCGGCGCGCTCGAGGGGGCGACGGTGCTCGCGGCCGACGGCTCAGCCGTGCCCGTGCGCCTGCTGGCGACGCTGGAGCGCAGCTGCCCGCCCGCGGCGCTCTTGCGCTTCAACCAGCGCAACCTCGTCCACCTCACCGCGCGCCTCTCGGGCCTCGACCTCGGCACCGCGGCCGCGCAGGTGAAGGCTCGGCTGGTTCGGCTGGCGCTGCCGGTGGGCTACTCGTGGGAGCTGGGCGGACTCTACCAGCAGCAGCAGGAGAGCTTCCGCTCGCTGGTGCAGGTGCTGCTGCTCGCGCTGGTGGCGGTCACCGTTGTATTACTCTTCCAGCTCCGGTCGTTTGGCTGGTCGCTGGCGGTGCTGGCGGCCACGCCGGTGGCGCTCGGCGGCGGCCTGCTCGCGCTGTGGGTGACGCAGACGCCGCTCAACCTCTCGTCCTTGATGGGCGGCATCCTGCTGGTGGGCCTGGTGGTGAAGAACGGCATCCTCCTGCTCGACCACGCGCTCCTCGCCCACGAGGGCGGTGTGCCGCTGGACGAGAGCCTCCGCGAGGCTGGCCGCGCGCGCCTGCGGCCCATCCTGATGACGACGCTCGCCACGCTGGCCGCGCTGCTGCCGCTCCTGGTCGGGCTGGGGGCGGGCGGAGAGCTGCACCGGCCGCTCGCGGTGGTGGTGGTCGGGGGCCTCGCGTTCTCGACGGCGGCCACGCTCTTCGTGGTGCCCGCGCTCGCCGCCCTGCTGCGGCGCAAGTCGGCGCCCTGACCCGGACCTGCATCCGGGCCCGCAACCTGAGGAGACTCTCAGCTTCGCTCCTGGCGCCACTGCGCGTGGTAAGCCCGTCGGCATGGTCGTGCTGATCGTCGAGGACGAGCGCCGCGTCCGCTCCTTCATCGAGCGCGGGCTCGCCGAGGAAGGCTACCTGGTGCGCAGCTGCGCGGACGCCGCCTCGGCGGAAGAGGCGCTGGCCGAGGGCGGCATCGACGCGGTGCTGCTCGACTGGATGCTCCCGGGCCTCTCCGGGCTCGATCTCCTGCGCCGCTGGCGCGCCCGCCACCAGGTCCTCCCGGTCATCATGCTCACCGCACGCGACGCGCTCGAGGACCGGGTGGCCGCGCTCAACGAGGGGGCCGACGACTACCTGGTGAAGCCGTTCGCCTTCGACGAGCTGCTCGCCCGGCTGCGCGCGGTGCTGCGGCGGACCACCGGCCGCAAAAGCCCCGTCTTGCAGTGCGCGGACCTGGTGCTCGACCCCGTCACCCGCCGGGTCACCCGGGCCGGGCGCGCCATCCGCCTCACCGCGCGGGAGTTCGCGCTGCTGCGGTTCCTCCTCGACCACCAGGGCCGGCCGGTCTCCCGCACGCGCATCGTCGAGTCGGTCTGGGACCACGACTTCGAGACCTTCTCCAACGTGGTCGAGGTCTACATCCGCTACCTGCGGGTCAAGGTGGACGAGCCCTTCGGCGCGCCGCTCATCCACACCGTGCGCGGCGTGGGCTACGTGCTGCGGGAGGAGGAGTGATCTCGCTGCGCAGCCTGCGCGCCCGCACCGCGCTGGCCTTCATGGGCGCGGTGCTGGCAGCGAACCTCGTCTTCGCCGCCGCGGCCGGCCTGGTGCTCTACCTCCACGAGCGGGCGGAGGCGCAGGGCCTGGCGCCCGAGGACCGCGGCAGCGAGGACGACGAGCTGGCGCTGCTCTTCAAGGTGGCGGAAGCGATGGCGATGGCCGCGCCGCTCACCGTGGCCGGCGCCGCGGTGCTCGGGGTGTGGCTGGCCGGGCGCGCGCTCGCGCCGATGCGGGAGGCGGCCGCCCGCGCGCGGGCTGCCAGCGCGGGCTCCGGCGAGCTGGAGCTGCCCGTCCGCGGCACCGGCGACGAGTGGGACGACCTCGCCGAGGTGACCAACCTCCTGCTCGGCGAGCAAGGCCGCGCGGTGGAGCGAGCCAAGGCGTTCAGCGCCAACGCCGCCCACGAGCTGCGCACGCCGCTGGCCGCGATGTTGGGCGAGGTGCAGGTAGCGCTGCGTCGGGAGCGCACGCCGGCCGAGTACCGGGCCGTCCTGGCGACGGTGGAGGGTGACGTGGGCCGGCTGACGGCGCTGGTCGGCGCCCTGCTGGAGCTCGCCCGCGCGGACGCGGCAAAGCCTCGCTCGACTCCTGCGCCGTTCGACCTCGCGGCAGCAGCCCGCGCGGCTGCGGACCGCGCCCTCGCCTCACCGGCTTCGCGCCAGGCGCTGGTCGAGGTGCACGGCGCCGCGCAGGCAGCGGCAGACCCGGTGATGACCGGGCGGATCCTCGACAACCTGCTCGACAACGCCCTCCGCCACGGCGCGGGCAAGGTGGAGCTGCACGCGGGCAGCGCTGCGGGCGCTGTGACGCTGGCGGTGACCGACGAGGGCGGAGGCTTTCCGCAGGCGGTGCGCAGCCGGCTCTTCGAGCGCTTCAACCGCGAGGCCGGCGCGGAGGAGGGGTTCGGCCTCGGGCTCTCGATCGCGCGCTCCCTCGCCGCGGCGCAGGGAGGCCGGCTCTGGCTCGACGAGGGGGCGGGGAAGACCAGGCTGGTGCTGGAGCTTCCGGGGGCGGGGCAGCAGGCGGGGTGAGGGGCTGCTCGCTGCAGCGGCCTCAGCGCCGGACCACCACCAGCCGCCCGCCCTTCGAGTCGGCCACGTAGGCGGTGCCCGCCGAGTCGACCACCACCACCCGGCCGCCGTCGGCGGTCTTGGTTACCGAAGCCGGCTTGAAGGCTCCGCTCGCCGCCACCTCGGCCACCGTCAGGGTGCCTGCTCGCCCGCCGGCGGCGTAGAGCAGGTGCCTGGCTTGCAGATAGTCGATGTTGTCGAGCCCGTCGCCCGCCTGCAGCTCGCCGAGCAGCGCGCCGTCCTTGGAGGCGTCGAGCGCCCGGACCTTTCCGGTAGCGCAGGCGACGAAGAGGTGCCGCCGCTCGGTGTCGAGCGCGAGGCCTCGCGGCCCCTCCTTGCCGCAGCCCGCGGGCCACGAAGCGACCACCTTGCGCGTCTTCACGTCGAAGACCAGGGTGACGTCTTTCTCCTCCTGGTTGGTATAGAAGAGGCCGCGCGCCTCATCGACCGCGTAGCCCTCGGGCCCGGCGACGGCGACCTTGCCCGCCAGCTTCGGCTGGGCGCCCTGCTTGACGTCGAGGATGGTGATCGAGTCCTCGCGCGGAGTGGTGACCCAGACCTCGTCGGTGGCGCCCACGAAGGCGACGCCGTCGGGAGACGAGGGCAGGGTGACGCAGCCCTGCTTCTTCAGCGAGGCGGAGTCGATGGCGCAGACCGCGGCGCCGGCCCGGTTGCCCACGTAGACGAAGCCCTTGCCCACCGTCGCCGCGCTCGGGCCGACCGTGCGCTCCTTGCCGTCGCGGCCTTTGACCTTGGCGGTCTCCAGGCCCTCGATGGCGGTGACCTTGCCGGTCTTGACGTCCACCACGTCGACGAAGCCCGTGTTGCCGGCGGGGGCCCAGACGCGGTCGGTCTGGGCGTCGTAGGCGAGGTAGTCCATCGACACCGGGGGCCCGCCGGGCAGGGTGATGGAGTCGGCCGGCGGGGCCGCGGCGGGTGCGGGTGCGGAGGGTGCAGCGAGGAGCGCGCAGAGCAGGAGGAGCGACATAGTGGGCCTCGGAGGGGGCAATTGAGGGTGGGGGCGATAGCACCTGGAGATGAGAAGGCGGCTGCCCGGTGATTAGAATCTCCTCATTCGCGCTCGGA
>JAYWAO010000194.1:0-2061 GCA_043782365.1 Deltaproteobacteria bacterium | reverse complement strand
GACCGCTGGCGACCTCCCAGGCGCCGCCGCACGGTACGAGGCGCAAGCCCGCCGGTATCGCGACAACGGCCCGCACGCGGTCTCGCTGTTCAGCCTCGCACTGGTGACGCTGCGACAGGGAGACCTCGACCGCGCTGCCTCGCTCTACTCGTCGGCCGATCGACACCGGCTGGCCCGGCGAAGCGGTCCCCGGGCGGTGAAGGCGGCGATCGCACTGCAGCTCGGCCTCGTCTACGCACTGAAAGGCGACCTCACCGCAGCTGACGCGTGGGTCGCCGAGTACGCGGTCCGCCGCCGCCGCTCCGAGCCCGGCGCGCTGCTGCTTAACACCTCCATCATCGGCTGCAGGCGCGGCTAGTACACGCAGGTCAGCGCCGTGTTCGAGCGCGATTGGCGTACCGCGGAGGCAGCCCACACGGTCGACCAGCTGCGACCGCTGCAGCTCGTCCGCGCCTTCGCCTTGGCCAAGGCCGACCCGGCCGGGAGTGGGCCGCAGGTGGCGCAGCTCCTCGCAGACGTGAGAGGGGCGGGGCCGGGCCGATTCGACTACCTGGGCGCGCGGTGGCCGGAGTTCCAGGAGTGGTGGGCCACGGTCGCGCCCACTCTCTTCTAATCGACCTTCTTCTCCGAGTAATCCTTCCCATCGAACCGCAGCATCATACCCCGCCCCTCCACCCGCGTCTTTAGCGCCACCGGCCGCCGCCAGAGGTTCTGCAAGTTCTGCAGGGTATCCTTCGCATAGTCCCCCTGCAGGTCCACGCCGTCGTGCCGGTGCTCCAGCAGCAGCTCCCCGCGATTGCCTTCATTGGCATCGACCACTTCGATGATCGGCTGTCCAAAGTTGGTGAGCTGCTGCAGCAGCTTCGCTTTCACCTTGCCGAACTCCCGGGAGAGGATCTCCCAGCGGTGCCCCTTCTCGTTGTAGTTGAACGTGAAGAGCTTCTGCTCGAGCGCGAACTCCGGCGTGAGGAACTCGTCGATGAAGGTGATGTCATTGTAGTGCTTGCGCACCTCGAAGATCTTCTTCCGCCCCAGCCCCAGCTTCTTGTCCCAGTTGCGGCGGGCGCGCAGGTCGTCGCACTCGTCCCACTCCTTGCCGAAGCGGCCCTTGTCCCAGCGCTCTTCGATGTGCCGCCAGAGCTCGATACCGAGCTTGTAGGGATTGATCTGCCCCTTCTGCGTCGCCATCGTGCCGGAGTGGTGGTCCGCATAGTCGATGATCTCGTCATCGCGCAGCGCCTTTTGAGTCATGATCCGGCTATGCCAGAGGCTGGCCCAACCTTCGTTCGCCACTTTGGTCTGACCCTGCGGTGCGAAGTAATACGCCTCATCCCGGATGATACTCAGCACATCCCGCTCCCAATCCGGCAGCGGCGCGTGCTCGAGGAGGAATAGGAGGACGTCCCGCTCCGGCTTCTCCGGAAACCTCCCGCTCCTCGCCTTCACCTCGTCGTCGATCTTCTTGCGCTGCTCGTCCAGATACGACTGCGGATTGATGAACGAGCTCATGTACTCGCGCCCGCTCTTCAAGCCCTGCACTGCATTCCCCCGCTTGTCCTCGGCCGCCCGCTCGTCGACCTTCTCCCGCGCGCTCGGGTTGCGGAAGTGCGGCCGGTGCTGGTCGATCAGGTTCTCCAGCGAGAGCGCCCGGTCGATGAAGGTCTCCACCTTCTCGATCCCCTCGCGGTCGATGATGCGGCGCACGCGGGTGGCGTGGTTCGCCATCTGGTCCATCATCTTCCGGTTGGTGTGCGCGAACGAGAAGTTGTTCTTGAAGAAGTCGACGTGGCCGAACACGTGCGCCATGACGAGCTTCTGGTCCACGTCCATGTTCGACTCGAGCAGGTACGCGTACGAGGGGTTGTTGTTGATCACCAGCTCGTAGATCTTCGACAAACCGTACTCATACCCCTTCGCGAGCTGCTCGTAATCCATCCCCCAGCGCCAATGCGGATAGCGGTTGGGGAAGCCGCCGTAGGCGGCAACCATGTTCATCTCGTCGAAGCCCACCACCTCGAAGATGGTCTCATAGAAGTCGAGCCCATATCCGCGCGCATATCC
>JAYWAO010000193.1:0-5783 GCA_043782365.1 Deltaproteobacteria bacterium | reverse complement strand
GCGTTGAGCACCACCATGCGGATCTTCAGCAGGCCGAACGCCACCACCGCGAAGAGGCCCACGCCCCAGCCGAGGAAGAGCAGCGACTCGTACATGTTCGCCGCCGGCACCCGGCCGGAGATCGCCCAGCGCATCCCGATGCCCCAGCTCATCGCCAGAAAGCCGCCGACGAGGCCCACCAGCGAGAGCGCGTCGAGGATCTTGACGGTCTTCGGCGAGACGTTCTTGCGCCAGGTGAGCGCGGTCAGCACCAGCGCGAGCCCCAGCACGATCCAGGCGACGCGCGTCGGCCGCACGGCGTTGTAGCTGAGCTCGCGCTCGATCTGCTCGGGCGAGCTCCAGCCTTGGAGGCGCGGGCCCTGCGCGAGAAGCGCCAGCTCGTCGATGGTGGCCGCCTTGGTGACGCCCCACTTGCCCAGCGGGTCTGCCACGGGCATCACCCGCAGCTCGTCGCGCTGTAGGTACGACTGCAGCTTCACCAGCTTCTCCTCGAGCTTCTCGGCCGCCGCCAGCGCGCCCTGGCGCGGCTTCTCTTGCTGCGCGAGGTTGCGCGCCTCCTCCATCAGGGCGAGCACGGGCTTGGTCGAGACCAGCTGCTCGAAGGATGCCGGCCCGGCGGGCAGGCCCACCTGCCGGGCGAGCACCGAGGGCACGTCGATGAAGGCGCCGTTGGCCGCGCCCTGCGGGTCGAACATCCACCAGAGGACGGTGTCGACGGGATCGGCGCCGTCGACGGTGGCCTTGCCCGTGACCTTCCACACCGCTTCGCGCGCCATCGTGTCGAGCGGCATGACGCGGCCGTCGTGCTGCACGGGCAGGCGGCGGAGGAGCTCGGTGCGCGTGCCGGCCTGCGCAGCGCCGCCAGAGAGGGCGAGCAGCGCGGCCAGCGTGGCGCCCACGTGGGCAGGCCGCACCCCGCGCGGCTCCCGCACGCCGCCCGGCGCGAGCTTGCCGACGGGCGCGGTCCTGCGGGCCTGCATGGCGCGGGTGGCGAGCACGATGGTCATGCCGAAGAGCAGCACCAGGTAGCCCGTGAAGGCGATCGGCTGGCCCGGGTCGCGGGAGACCGAGAGCACGGTGGCCGACCTGCCGCCCTCCTGCTGGTAGCTCGATTGGAACAGCTTCCAGCCCTTGTACTCGAGCTCGTGGTTCATCCAGACGCCGGCGGGGATCACCTTGCCGTCATCCAGGATCGTCACATCCGAGCGGAAGCCCGCGGGCATCATCAGGCCCGGGTAGCGGTCGATCGTGAACTTCTCCAGGCGCACCGAGAAGGGCAGGACGAGGTTGGTCGGCTGCGCGTCGCCAGGCTGGCCTTTGGCCACGTTCACCACGTTGCCGGTCTCGCCCTCCCACAGCATCAGGTGGCCTTCCTGCTTGAAGGCCCAGGTGGCGCCAGCGCCGATGAGGATGAGCAGCAGCGCGCCGTGCGTGGTCGCGAACCCGATCCGCGACTTGCCGAAGGGCCAGTGGACGACGAGCGAGCAGAGGATGTTCAGCGCGAAGGCTCCTTGGAGCGCGAGGAACCACCACGAGTAATACACCAAGCGCCCCGCTGCTTCGGCGCCGCCAGACGACTCGACGATGGTGCCGCCGGCGAGCCCGAGCAGCAGCAGGACCAGCAGGCTGACCGAGATCTTCAGGGAGCTGAGGCTTCGGACGATCTTCTTCATGGTCCGTTCCGGGGTGGAGGGCCCCCTCCAGGGGGGCGTCTCGCCAGCCACCCGTTGCACCACCCTTGCCAACCGTGTTCTCCAGAGGGAACGCGCACCTGCGCCGACAGGCTGCGCGCAACTCCTGCGCCGCGGCGGGCGGCCGCGCATCGGCTTCGGGGAATGGGCCCCCTCCGAGCGCCATGCGCGAATCGCTGGAGTCACTTGCGAGCGCGGCTGCGCGCAAAAAAGTCGAGGGCGGGTCCCCCCGGAGAGGACCCGCCCTCGTACTTCACTCACGCCCGGCGTTGCACCGGGCGGGTCTTACACTTGCTCCGCGCGCTGGCTACGGCGTGCGGTCGACGTGGACGAGGGCGATCGAGGCCAGCCGGTTCGGGCCGTGGCAGACGAGGCACTCCTCCTTGCGCTGCTTGTAGACCGCGCGGGGCTCGTAGAACGTGCCGCCGTTGGTCCGCATGTGGTCGATGGCAGGTTCGCTGTCGTGGCAGGCCGAGCAGGCCGCGACGATCGGCGACTTCACCAGCGTGGTGTCCTGCGCGTCGCAGGGAGCGGCCACCGTGCA
This sequence comes from Deltaproteobacteria bacterium, assembly GCA_043782365.1. GTDB lineage: Bacteria > Myxococcota > Myxococcia > Myxococcales > 40CM-4-68-19 > CAIWCD01. Next base: position 3,548 of record JAYWAO010000193.1, on the reverse strand, counting down.
GCTCTTCAGGGTGGCCTTGCAGGTGCCCGTGGTGGCGGTGAGGTTGGTGGTGCACGTGCAGGCGTTCGCCGTGCAGTCGATCGCGCCGGCGCTGGTGGTCATGGTGAACACCTTGGTGATGCCGACGACCGTGGCCTGGCCGTTGCCGGGCAGCGCGACGCTGCAGGGCTTGGCGGTGGTGCAGACGCACGGGGTGGCGAGCGAGCAGCTCGCGACCGCGACGCCGTTCAGGTCGTACCCGGAGGTGCCCGCCAGGCTGCCGATGTTGTCGGGCAGCGTGAAGGTGACGTCCGCGGTCGAGAAGCCGAACCCGTAGTCGACCGGCGAGTAAGCCTGCGCCGGAGCCTGCAGGTACGGAGCGTAGTTCTTCGGGTCCTGGACGTACGGCGACACCGAGAAGTAGCCGGTCGGGTTCGTCGCAGGGCGCGCGTCGTAGGTGCGGACGCCCACCGTGGAGGGCAGCATGCTGGTGAGGGCGGCCTGGACGCCCGTCGAGCTGAAGTCGTACGTGCCCGCGTTGTGGCACATCTCGCACTTGTTCAGGATGCCCGGGTAGGTGACGTCGGCGTAGCTCGAGTTGGCGCTGACCGCGTGCCAGGTGAAGGGCACGTTGCGCTTGGCCGCCGAGTGGATGCCGTGGATGAAGTCCTTCTGGTTGGCCGACCAGCCAGACGAGGTCTGGTTCGGCTTGTGGCAGAAGTTGCAGGTCGGGGCGTCGTTGCGCTGGCCGGCGTGGAAGGTCGGGCCGACGCCGAGCTGCACGTGGCAGGCGTTGCACTTGGCGTTGGAGACGATGGTGGTGGTCGAGGCCGCGTTGGACGAGCCGCTGCGCCGCGAGGTGCAGAGCGCGGTGTTGTCGGTCGGGGTGGCGACGCAGCCCGAGGCCGTCTTCCAGACGTCCGGCGCCGGGACGATCAGGCCGCCCGTCTTCAGGCTCGGCGTGACCGGCGAGGCCGCCGTGGGGTACGCGGCGAGGTCAGTCTGGGTGAGCGGCTGGGTGGAGGGGATGCCGTACGTGTAGCCGATGCCGCCCTGGAGCTGCGAGGCGTTCGACGTCAGCGTGGTGCCCACCAGCGTGACCGTGTAGAGGCCCGTCACCGTGTCGACCGTGGCCGGACCGGAGATGGTGGCGGTGGCCGCGGAGACGACGGCGTTGTTGATGTTCCGGATGTAGCCGCTCGCCGACATGTTGAAGTCAGCCGGCTTGGCGATGCCGTCCTGCGGGATCGACCAGACGAAGTACGCGCTCGGGCCGCCGACGAACTTGCCGGCATACGAACCGCCGAGCAGCTCCTGCGTCGAGGAGGTCGAGGTGGCCGCCGTGGCGAAGGGCACGTCCACCGCGGTGCCTGAGGTCGTCACGTCGACCAGCTTGAAGGTGATGGTCGGGTGCTGGTTGACGTCCACGCCGACGCTGCTCACCACGTAGTTGAACTGCTTGGCGCCAGCGGGGACCACGCCGGTGGCCGCGATGTAGGCCGCGTTGGTGTTGCCGTTGGTGCCGCCAGTGAAGAGGCTGGCGTTGGGGTCGGGGGGGAGGACCGCGAGGTGCTGCGGCTTGCCGGCGAAGTCGGTGTCGTCGGCGTTGTGGCAGAGCGAGCAGTTCTTGTCGTCGGCTTGGGCGCCGCCGGCGTGGAGGACGCGGCCAGCGGGCGCCGGGCTGACGAACGAGGTGGCGTCGTGGCAGGCATTGCAGGCGCGGCGTGAGGGCTTGGCCTTCCAGTTGTTCGCCTGGGCCGCCGGGGCGCGGTGGCACTTCTGGCAGTTGCGGATGTCCTGGGGGTAGGTGATGTCGGTGAGCCCGGTGCCGAGGCCGGCGTAGCTGCCGACCAGGCTGAGGTTCTCGCCCGAGTGGATCTTGTGGATCCAGACCGGCAGGTTGATCACCGCCTCGCCGTTGATCTTGGCGAGGTTGCCGATCCAGGTGCCCGACGCGCTGATGGCTCCGGCGACGTCGCCGTCGATCTCGGAGGTGGCCGTCGTCCCGAAGGTCTGGTTGCGGCGCTGGTCGTTGTGGCAGGCGACGCAGGTGCGGATGTCGTAGCGCGAGCCGCCGTGGAAGGCCGGCGAGCCGAACTGGCCGGTCGCGTCGGGGAGGGCCTTGAAGCTGGTGTGACACTCGAGGCAGGCGGCGGGGTCGACCTTCTCGTTCTTGCCGGTGACGTCGTTGGGGTTGCCGGAGGCGGGCATGAACACGCCGGTGCTGCCGGGGATGAAGTCGGTCACCAGGTTCATCGGCGCGAAGGGCACGCCGCTCTGGTAGATGAGCACGATCAAGCGGTGGGTCGCCGTCGCGGAGTAGGCGATGCCCGCGCCCGAGACGCCCGCGGTGGTGACCGCCTTGGCGAACTTGTAGGTGTACGTGCCGTCGCCGTTGTCGCTGAGCGCGCCATAGGTGGGCGGGCCCGAGTACGGGACGGTGCTCTCCGTGGTCGCCGTCGAGGTGCCGTCGGCGGCGAGGTAGCTCACCCAGGTGTCGTTGGCAGACCCGTTGACGCCGAGCGCGGTGGCGCTGCCCGGCACGAGCTGCAGCATCGAGAAGCCCCAAGCGGTGTTCAGCTTGAGGGGCGTCGAGGTGGAGGTCGGGTTCGGCGTGGCGAAGCCCCGCATGCCGTAGCCATGGCGCTCGCTGATCTTGAGGCTGACCACCGGCTTGCCGTCGGCCGGAGTCAGGTCGATCTTGGTGATGACCGCGGTGAGGTTCGCGACTTTGAGCTCGTCGGGCGTCATCACGTTGTAGTCGAGGACGCTGTTGTCGGCGATGAACACCGAGGCGGTGCCGCAGGTGATGGTGCGGCCGCCGTTGCCCGAGGCGACCGTGCAGTTCGCGCCGTCGACGCCGTTGGTGCCGTTGGTGCCATTCGTGCCGTTCGTGCCGTTCGTACCGTTGGTGCCGTTCGTACCGTTCTTGACCGTGGCGCTGGTGCCATCGGTGCAGGTGATGGTGGAAGTGCCGTTGCCGTTGTCCTTCGCGGTGCAGGAATTGCCATTGGCACCGGCGGCGCCCGCGGTGCCGTTGGTGCCGTCCTTGCCGGCCGAGCCCGCGCAGCCGCTGAGGGCGGCGGCGAGGAGCGCGGCCCAACAGGCGGCGGCGACTCGTTGGGAGGTCCGATTCGTGATCATTTTTTTCCTCCGGTGCTGGGAACTCAAGACGTCGCCCTACAAGAAGCGTGCCCCACGATGGAGCGCTCACGATTCGAGGGAATCAGGTCACGCTGCAGCAGGCGGCCTCCCTCCGGAGGCGCAAGGGCTGCGCCTGTCCCACCTGCGGGGCGCGAATTTGCGCTGGGAAATGGGCCGGCCTCCCAACGCGGCGCAGCCGAGCGCTCGCGCGCCGCTTGTTTTTGCACGCCGTCTGGCAGCGGACGTTCTCTCGCTCGGGCAGGGGGCCCGCTGGTCTGGCTAGAGCGCCGATCGGTTTGACGACGGGAGTCAAACCGTTCAGCGCTCTAGGGCCTGTCTTCAAACCCGGCCACTCTGCTGAACGGCCAGCAGCCCGCCGGCGCGCTGCTGGGGGGCGAACGCCCTGACGATCTTCTGTCGAGCAC
>JAYWAO010000192.1:0-38020 GCA_043782365.1 Deltaproteobacteria bacterium | reverse complement strand
GTCGCCCCTCCGGGGCTTCTTCCTCGAGCGAAAAGCCTGATGAACCCCGCAGCAGCTCAACTGAAACATCCAGGGCGAGGCCCAGACGCGCCCGGTCGGCTCGCAGCCCCCGCAGGGGGCGGCCGCACTTCTAGCCCCGGCATTTGCCGGGGCTCCGGATTCGGGTGCCTCGACCCCGTCAAGTGAGCGGCATTGCCTCTAAGCCGCCGCCGGCAGGGTCACCGTGAACGTCGCGCCCTCACCCAGCGCGCTCTCTACCGAGATGGTCCCACCCAGCGCCGTCACGATCCCCTGGCTGATCGACAGCCCCAGCCCCGTCCCCGCGCCCACCGGCTTGGTGGTGAAGAACGGCGTGAAGAGCCGCGCCCGCACCTCCGGCGTCATGCCCGCGCCGGTGTCGGCCACCTCGATGACCGCCTCGCCGTTGGGCCCGGTCGAGGTGCGCACGGTGATCTCGTGTGGCCCGGGCTTCTTCTGCGCCGCCTGCTCGATCGACTGCGCGGCGTTGAGCAGCAGGTTGAGCAGCACCTGGATGAGCTCGACCTCGTGCGCCCGCACACGCGGCACGGGCCGCAGCTCGCGGACCAGCTCAGCCTGCCGCCGCAGCTCGCTCGAGGCGACCTCCAGCGCGGCCTCCAGCACCGCCTGCACCTCGACCAGCCCGCGCGGAGTAGTGGAGTCGCCGCGGGCCAGCGTCTTGAGCCCGCCGACGATCTTCTTCACCCGCAGCGCGCCTTGCAGCGCCTCGCCGAGCGCGTCGCCCAGCTCGGCGCCGAGCGCCGGCCTGGCCTTCCCGGCCAGCACCTGGGGGAGCGCGTCCCGCACGAAGGCGAGGTTGTTGGTGATGTAGGAGAGCGGGTTGTTGATCTCGTGCGCCACGCCGGCGGCGAGCAGGCCCAACGAGGTCCGCCGGTCGGCGGCCACCAGGTGCTGCTGGGCGCGTCGGAGGTCCTCGAGGTTGCTCGCGAGGTCCTGGTTCACCTGCGCGAGCTGCGAGGTCCGGTCGTCCACCAGCGCCTGCAGCGTGCGCTCGCGACGCAGGGCCTGGGCGCTGCGCAGCCGGAACATGGCCGTCACCGCGCTCGCCAGGAGGAGCCCGCAGAAGAGCAGCACGACCGGGCTGCGCCAGAGCGGCGGCTCGAGCGAGAACGGCAGCGAGACGCCGACGTCGCTCCAGAGCCCCTCATCGTTGGCGGCGCTCACCTCGAAGAGGTGCGCCCCCGCGGGCAGCGACTGGAACGACGCGACCCGCCGGTTGCCCGCCTCGACCCACGGCTCGGTGGGCCCGCCCAGCCGGAAGCGGAAGCGCACGCGCTCGGGCACCCGGAGGAGGGGCGCATCGTAGGAGATCTCCACCGCGCCTGCGCCGAGCGGGAACGCCAGCGGCCCTGAGAGCGGGACCAGCGCGCCGTTCACCCGCAGCCGCTCGATGACCGCCGGCGGCGCAGCGCCGTTCACCCACAGGCGCGGGGGGTCGATCTCCACCAGGCCCACCGCGTTGGCGAGCCAGAGCCGGCCGTCGGGACCCAGCAGCGCGCTCTGCTGTCCGTACTGGTTGAAGTCGAGGGAGCGCAGGCCGTCGGCGGCATCGAAGCGCCGCATCGGCACCTCGCCGGCCTCTCCCAGCGCGGCGGCCTGCAGCGCCTTGCGGCTGGAGCGGAAGAGCCCGAGCGCCGAGTCCTGCCAGAGGTCCCCGTGCTGGTCGAGCGCGATGCCCAGCACCTCGCGCGCGGGGATCCGCGCGCGGGCGGGCACCGGGTAGATCCGGCTGCCGCGCACGAGGTGGAGCCCGGCGTGGCCGGTGCCGACCCAGAGGTCGTCGCCGTCCACCAGCAGCGAGTAGACCTGCTCGGCCGCCAGCCCGTCGGCCTTGCCGAAGCGGGTGACGACGCCGCCCGCGATCCGGTAGAGGCCGCCCAAGGTGCCCGCCCAGAGGCGGCCCGCGCGGTCTTCGGCGAGCACGCGCGCTCTGCCGGTGGCGTCGGCCGAGCCGAGCACCAGCGTGGTGGGCAAATGGGGAGTGGGCACCTGCGTCGCGTCCACGCCCCTCCAGCGGTGCAGGCCCGACTCGGTGCCGATCCAGAGGTTCTTCGCGCGGTCTTCGAGGAGCGCGCGCACGGCGCCTTCGGGCAGCCCGTCCGTGCCCGCCACCAGATGGATCGCGCCGGCCTCGAGGCGGGCGATGCCGAGGCCCGTGCCCACCCAGATGTGCCCGTCGGAGGCCTCGACCACCGGGCCCGCGATCACGCCGCGGTGGCCGTCGACCTCGGGCCAGGCCTCGACCTGGCCCTGGTGCAGCCGCGCGAGCCCCGAGGGTGTGCCTGCCCAGATGCTGCCATCGCGGCCCGGCGAGACGGAGTAGACCGCGTCGGTGGGGAGGCCTGCCCCGCGCAGCTGGTGGGTCCAGACGGGGGTCTCGCGGAGCTGGTGGAGGCCGTCGCCGTCGGTGCCGACCCAGAGGTTGCGCTCGCGGTCCTCCCTCACCTGGTAGACGCTGCTGACCACCTCGGGCACCACCCGCGCGGCCGCCTCCCCGGGCCAGAGCGCCGCGAGGCCGCCCGTGGTGCCCACCCAGAGCCGGCCGGCGTGGTCTTCGCAGAGCGACAGCACGGTGGCGGAGGGCAGCCCGGAGGTCGCGGAGTTGCCGCCACCGCCGCCGACGCGAAAGAGCCCCTCGGCGGTGCCCGCCCAGGTGACGCCGTCGCGCATGCGCAGGAGCGCCGGGACGCGGGGCTCCGGTCGGCCGGGGCCCGCGGTCGGGAGCAGGCGGGCCTGTCTGCCGCGCACCGAGAAGAGCCCGGCGCCGGTGCCCGCGAGCAGCTCGCCGCCGGGCTGCTCGAGCAGCGCCAGCACCGGGCCTGGCACCCCCGCCACGGGAGAGAAGCGCGGCGCGGACGGCGCCCCTTCGAGCCGGAGCACGCCGCCGTCGGTGCCCACCCACAGCGTCCCGGTGGGGCCGGTGTGCAGCGAGAGCACCTCGCGCCCGACCAGGCCCTCGGCCGCGCCGAAGCGGCTGAGCACGCCCCGCTGCAAGCGCGCGAGCAGCAGCCCGCGACTGGCCTCGGTCTCGCTGCCGCCCAGCCAGAGCGCGCCCTCGCCGTCCTCGGCCAGCGCGTGCAGGTCGGACTCTGGCAGCCCCGGCGTGTTCGCCTCGGTGAGCAGCTGGAAGGTGCTCCCGTTGAAGCGCCCGAGCCCCAGCGCGGCCACCCAGAGGAAGCCGTCGCGTGACGGCAGCAGCGCTTGCACCGAGGTGTCGGGGAGCCCGTCGCTGATGGAGAAGTGCCGGTGGACCAAGGGCAGCCCGGCGCCCCGCTCCCGCTGGGCGGAAGGCGGCGGACCGGTGAGCGCGACCGCGAGAAGCAGGGGGAGCAGGCCTGGCACGGGTGCAACTTTAGCACCCGTGCCGCGGAGGCACGAGCCGCTTCGCCTGTCGAGGGGCCGCTCCCGCCTACTTGCCCGGCCGCGACGCGGGGGCCGCGCGCCAGAGGCTGACGGCGCCGCGCTCGACCAGCACCGACCAGCCCGGGCACTTCGGCAGCCACTCGAGCCGCTGCTTCACCGTGGCCAACGCCAGCGCCTGCCCGCCCGGGGCGAGCAGCGCGCGGGCCTCGGCGAGCTCCCGCGCGGCCACCAGCGCGCCTGCGGACGGCGACACCTCGCCCACCACCAGGGAGAAGGCGAAAGCCTCCGCAGCCTGTGCCGGAAAGAGCGCAGTCCTCGCCGCCAGCCCCGCCTCCAGCCCGTGGGCGCGGGCGTTGCGCAAGAGGAACGCGGCGTCGAGCAGGTCGCGCTCCACCGCCACCACCGGGCTCTGGGGAAAGCGGGCCCGCAGCGCCAGCGCCGCGCCGCCGAAGCCGCAGCGGAACACGAGCGATCGCTTCGGCGCCGACCGCGGCAGCGCCTCGAAGAGCAGCGCGAGCGCGGTGGAGTGGCCCGGGTCTTCGCTCGCGTCGTGGGGCCGCTCGAGCGCGAGCGCGCCTTCGGGCAGCGGCAGCGAGGTGCGGTCGCGCAGGTAGATCGACTCCAGCTCCTCCGCCGGCGGCAGCGCGGGCGCCGCCAGCGCCGCCAGCGAGAGCACCGAGTGGCGCGGTCCATCGACCACGCGCAAAAGCGGCAGCCCGCGCTGCGCGGCCTCGGCCAACACGGTGGGGACGAGGTCGCGGATCGCTACCATCCGAAGCTCGCCGCCCGCGTGGAGGCGCGCCCGCCCGCCCTCGAGGAACGCGCCGATCGCCTCCGCGCCGATGCGCGCGGGGACGTTGCAGAGCAGCCAGTCGAACCGCTCGTCGGGCCGCAGCTCGCGATACCCGAGCGACGGTCGCGCCTCGACGTTCGCGAGCCCCAGCGCCTTCGCGTTGTGCGCCGAGGCCGCGACCGCGAGCAGGTCGCGGTCCACCAAGAGCGCGCGCAGCCGCGGATACCGCGCCGCCACTGGCAGCCCGAGCGCGCCGTAGCCGCAGCCGAGGTCGAGCAGGCTCGTCGGCGTCCCCACGGGCAGGTGGCTGAGGAGGAGCTGGGTGCCCTCGTCGATCCGCTGCGTCGAGAAGACATCCCCGGGCACGTCGAGCCCCAGGTCGAGCCCGAGCGCGTGCACCGTCAGGCGGGTCTTCGCGTAGGGCCCGAGCGCGCGGTAGCCGTCGGCCGAGGGCTTGGGGAGGTCGGGCTCGGGGCGCGCGCTGGTGGCCGGCTGCCCGCCGCCGGCGCCGGGTCCGCCGACCATGCCGCGGCCGCCGCGCACCGGCCTTCCGCCGCCCTTGCCCGCGCCGGGCCGCTTGCCGTTCACGCCGTCCGCTCCTGCCGCGCCTTGTGCGCCGCAGCCGCCCGCAGCACCGCCTCGCGCAGGCCGGGGGGCAGCTTGTCTGCCTCGGGCAGCAGGCGGTCGGGGTGGTCGCGGTCCTGCAGCACCTGCTCCTGCAAGGGCGTCGGCGCGCTCGCCTGGAACGCCCGCCCACCGCCGTGGCGACGGCTGCCTTCCTCGAGCATGCCCGCGTGGGCCATCCCGAAGCGGAGCTCCTTCACCAGGGGCCGCCCGAGCCGCTGGTTGAGCCGGGCCATCAGCATGTTCCGCATCGCGTCGAGCTGGTCGCGCCAGTTGCGGTCCTGCACCAGCACGTGGAGCACGCCCGCCGAGAGCACGGTGGGCTGCGCGCGCCGCGCGATCTCCGGGCCCACCGCGTCGTTCCAGAGCTGGGTGGGCAGCCGGCGGTCGAGCCGCTGCGCGAGGCCCTTCTCGCCGAGCGCACGGGAGAGCACTTCGCCCAGCGCGGCGCAGCCCGCCCGTCCGGCCTCGGCGGAGGCCGGCCTGGTGAATTCGGTAAAGTCCATCTATCGAACCCGCGCGGCCTTCGCCGCCTCGCCCTTGGCGGGCCCGAGCGACGGGACCCCGCGTCTGCCCGCGGCCTGCGACCGCTCCCGCTCGTCGTGCTGCTCCTTGCGGAAGTCGTCGCCGACCACTTCGATGAAGTCGCAGAGCTCATGGAGCCGGGAGTAGACCCGTGGCCCCACCCGCTGCTCGAGGGTCTCGCCCGGCTCGCCCTCGGCGCCGAAGCGCCACGTCGCCCCGGCGCGCGGGTAGTTGGTGGCGAGGAGCGTGGGCCGGCCCGCGTTGTAGCGGACCGAGATGATCTCATCGAGGATGCCCTGCTCGAACTCGCGGTTGCGGCCGCCCTTGCCGACCTCGTCGATGGCGAGCACCTCGACCTCGCGCAGCGGCCCCAGCCACTCGCGGGTGGAGGTGAACTTGGAGTAGCCGTCCTTGATGTCCGAGAGCAGGAGGAAGAACTCCTCGTACCTGCCGCGCACGCCCTTCTCGAGCGCGAGCTGGCGCAGGATGGCCGCGAGGAGGTGCGTCTTGCCCGTGCCCGGCGGACCGACGAAGCAGAGCGCGCGCGCCCCGGCCTGTCCGGGCAGGAGCTCGTCGACGAACCGGCTCGCCCGCCCGAGCGCCTTCATCTGCTGCGGGTTGCGCGGCGAGTAGTTGGAGAGCGTCTTGTCGAGGAACTTCACCGGCAGCCGCAGGCCCGAGAGCAGCTGCAGGCGGCGGGGGTCGGCGCCGCAGTCGCAGCCCGAGAGCACCTGGTAGCCGCGCGCGTCGGTCGAGTAGAGGCGTCCCGTGCCGCTGCAGCGCAGGCACGACGCGGTGCAGGAGCACGCCTCGGCCACCACCCTGCCGCCGCGCACCACCAAGAGGGCCCCTTCGCCCGCGCAGGCCGTGCAGCTCGCGCGCGGCGACGCGAGGGTGGTCTCGTTGCTGCGCTCGTTGCTGCGCTCGTTGCTGCGCTCAGTGGGGCGCTCAGGCTGGCGCTGCTCTGGCGTGCGCGGCTCGGCCATCGGCGGTTCGACTCCAAGTGCTGCGGGTTCGCTGTTGCTGCGGGGTTGCGAAAGGGGGCGGAGCTATAGCAAGAAGGGCGCTGGAGGCACCCCGAACAGCTCGCTCGAGGCGCGGAGGAGCTGGAGTTGGAGCGAACGCCTGAAGCGTGCGGCGCTGACGGCCCTGCGCGGCTGCGCGGCCTTGACCCGGAGGACCGCCCCCAGCTGCGAGCGGCGCGCGCGCGGCAGGCGGCGCACCGAGGCGAGCAGGGCGCTCAGCGCTGCGTCCCAGTAGCTCTCCGGCGAGCGGCCCAGCAGGGCCTCGGCGTCACGCGCCAGCTGCTCCCAGCGCGGCCGCTCGGGCAGTCCGGGGCTCTGCGCGGCCCTCATCAGCTCGCTCTCCAGGGAGGTCCGGCCGGAGACCACGCGCGCTGCCCGGGCCGCGCTCTCCTTGACCAGCGCCTCGATCGAGGGCGCGAGCGCCTGCAGGGAGACCTGCGGCGAGCCCGCGCCGCGAGGGGCGCGCGGCCCCGTGCGCGGGAGCAGCCGCGCGCCGCCCTTCACCACCCGGAGCACCTCGGGCAGCGGAACCCCGGCGGCGTGCCAGGCGAGCGCGAGCTGCGCGTCGGCGGCCGAGAGCAGGAGCCCACGGCCGCGCACGCGGCAGAGCTCCTCGGCGACCGCTTCAACGTAGGCTCGCGCTTCCATGCCCCTCCCACCCTACGCGGCGGGTCCGACACCGGGCCGTGAAGGCCCGCTTCGACCGCAGCGAGGAGGGGGGGTTACAACGGTCACAAACCCCCGTCAACACATAGGAAATCATACCCGGACGCGCACAGGTTGTCCACAGGTTGCTCCGGCTGTAGTGGCCCGTTCGGGCACGGGAAAAGGGCGGGGTCCACAGGCCCCCGGCAGCGATCCGATCTGCGCCTGTGGGCGGCGCAAACGCAGGCGGGTTACAACGGCGCAGTGTCCCAATCCGAAACGCTCTGTGTCCGCCTCTTCGAGCTCACCGCCGCCGCCGCGGAGGCCGACGCGCGCCTGACCCGGCTCTCCCCTGCCGCCCGCGACGCCCTCGCCACCCTGGCGCAGCAGCGCGCGTCCGGTCGGGGCCTGATGCGCGGGCCCGCGCCGATCCCGCTGGTGCTCTCGCCGGTGTCCCTCCCGCGCCACGAGCTCGCGGCGCTGGGCCGGGCGGCGCGGCTGCTCGTCTCGGCGCTGGTGAAGGTCTCGCGAGAGCTGATCGACCGGCGGCCCGAGCGGGCGAACCTGCTCTTCCACCACCTCTCGCCGCTGGAGCTGACCGCCCTGCGGACCCGCTCGCGCGAGGGAGAAGAGCTGCTGGTCGCGCGGGTCGACTGGTTCGTCGACCGGCAGAACGAGGCGAAGGCCCTCGAGGTGAACTCGACCATCCCGGCGATGCAGGTCTACTCCGACGCCGCCGCCGCCGGCTGGCTCGACGCCGTGCTCGCCAGCGATCCGGCCAAGGCCGAGGCGCTCGCCGCGCGGAACCCGTCGAACGCGAAGTGGCTGCTCGACCGCCTGCTCGGCGCGGCCCGGGCGGCGGGGCGCGGAGACCCGTCCAAGCCTTTCCCGGAGGGGCTGGAGGTGCAGATCCTCCACCGCGAGGGCGACCCGCAGCTGACCGAGCTGCAGGGCCTCGTGCAGCGGCTGGAGGCGCGCGGCGTGCACGCGAAGACGGTGACGCCGAAGACCATCGTCCTCGATGGCGCTCCGCACCGCGTCCTCTACCGCCACCTCTTCGCCCGCTACGTCGAGCCCGGCACCGAGCTGGGCGCGGCGCTGCTCGACCCGCACAAGCACGGGATGTGGAACCGCGTGAACGGCTGGCTAGAGACGAAGGGCCTGCTGGCGGAGCTGTCGGCCCACGTCGACTCCTGCGCCGGGGCGGGCCGCTCGCCGCTGCTCACCCAAGAGGAGCTGGCCTGCGTGCGCGAGGTGCTCCCGTGGACCCGGCTGCTCGACGACGCCACCGCGGAGCGGCTCGGCGACGGCGACCAGATCGTGCTCAAGCGCTCCCACGACTACGGCGGCAAGAGCGTGGTGATCGGCCGCGAGGCGGGTCCTGCGGCGTTCGCGAAGTCGGTGGAGCTGGCCCGCAAGGAGCCGCCGGGCACCTGGGTCGCGCAGCAGCTCGTCGATGCGCCCGCCAGCGAGCGCTGGTTCTGCGGCCACTGGCCCGACGGGTCGCGGAGCGCGCAGCGGACGGCGCTGCACCTTGATCTCTCCACCTACGCCTCGCTCCTGCCGGGGGCCGAGGACGGCGGCTCGGTGGTGCGGGCCGCGCCAGGCCTGGTGGTCAACATCGTCGGCGGCGGCGGCGTGGCGCCGCTGTTTGCGGACGACGTGCTCGAGGCGGCGCTCGCAGACTGAGGGCCGACGACCGCCCGAGTCGAGGGAAGTCCGCACCCGGTGGAGTTGAAGGGCATCCACCCCGACGTCGAACGCAGTCAGCAAGGAGTCGCAATGAGCGCCCAGATCACCCGCAAGAGCAGCGACGACCACAAGCAGCCGCTCCCGCCTCCTCCGCCAGGCGTGATGGTCGACCGCGCGCACGAGCCCGTGGGGTCCGCGCTGCTGCTCGCCGAGTGGGTGCCTGCTGCGCCCGTCGCCTCCCACGGCCGGTTGCCCGCGCTCCCGCCTGCGCCGCGTGGGCTAATCGACCTGGGCCCCGCTGGCGCGCTGCGCGTGACCGGGCCCGACCGTGAGTCGTGGCTGCAGGGCATGCAGACCGGAGATCTGGCGGCCGCTCCCGAGGGCGGCGCAGCGCCCGGCGTCTTCCTCGGCACGCGCGGCAAGACGGTGGCCGATGGGCTCTTGTGGCGCTTCAAGGATTCGGTGGTGGTCACCGTGCGCCCCGACCGGGTGGGCCCGCTCGCCGCGCACCTCGACAAGCTGCTCATCATGGAGGACGCCGAGCTTTCGCCCGCGACCGGCCTGCACCGGCTGCGCTTCTGCCCTGGCTGCGACGCTGGGGACGTGCGCGCGCCGCTGGGCCACGACGCCGGCCCTGCCCTCTTGGCCGCGCTCGCCGAGGTGCGCGGCACTCCGGGTCCGCTCGGCTTCGATATCTTGGTTACCGAATCGCAAGCGCAGGCCCTGCTGGCGGCGCTCCCCGAGCGGCCCTCGGAGGAGTCGCTCGAGCGCTGGCGCGTGGCCCTCGGCGTGCCGCTCGCAGGCAAGGACTTCGAGGAGGAGACCAACCCGCTCGAGGCCGGCCTCGACGCGCAGATCTCCTTCGACAAGGGCTGCTACGTGGGCCAGGAGGTGATCGCCATGGCCACCTACCGGGGCCGCGTGCAGTGGAACCTGGTGCGCCTCGAGGTGGAGGGCGCGCCCCCGTCGTCCGGCACGCCGCTCGAGCCCGCGCGGGGCGGCAAGGGGAGGGTCACCTCGGCGGTGCAGGTGGGCGCCGTGTCGCTCCTGCTCGGCATCGTCCACCGGGAGCGCATCGTCCCGGGGTCCACCGTTCCCCTGCAAGACGGCCGCGTGGCCACCGTGCTCGGTCTCCCCTTTGGCTCGCGCCCCGGCGCGGGCGTCTGCGAGTAGCCCCGTGAAGATCGCCGCTGCCATCCACGACCTGATGTTCTCCAGCAAGGTGAACGCCGCTGCCGCTGCAGCAGGAGGCCAGACGGTGGCGTGGCTCCCGCGCGGGCAGGCGGTGGCGCCGTGGGTCGCCGAGCAGAAGCCCGACGTGCTGCTGATCGACCTCGGCAACGCCAAGCTCGACGCGGTGGCCGCCATCGCCGCGGTGAAGGGCGCGCCCGAGACGAAGAGTGTCGTCGTCATCGGCTACATCGGGCACGAGCAGGCGGAGACCATCGCCGCCGCCAAGGCCGCGGGCGCCGACCAGGTGATGAGCAAGGGGGAGTTCGCGCGGCGATTGCCGGAGCTGCTCGGCGCGCGGTAGGCGCCGCTCAAGGTGGGCGAGTTCGACAAGTCGGGCCGAACCAGTGCGCCAAGGCGCCCGCGTCCTTCTCGAGGCAATTGCGCCGCACTTCGGCCCACCAAGTCTTCATACACGCGCTCGAAAGACCTCAAGAAGTATCTGGCCGACTGCAAGCCGACGCACTGGTGAAGGCTCAGTACTTGTAAAACCCCTCGCCGCTCTTCTTCCCCAGCTTCCCGGCCCGCACCATCCGCCGCAGCACTTGCGGCGGCCGGAACCGCTCACCCAGCTCGCGCGTCAGGTGCTCGGCGATGGCGAGCCGCACGTCGAGGCCCACCTGGTCGGTGAGCTTCAGCGGGCCCATCGGGTGGCCGTAGCCCAGCTCGATGGCGCGGTCGATCTCCTCGGCCGAGGCGACCCCCTCCTCGAGCATCCGCATCGCCTCGATGGCGAGCGCGATCCCCAGCCGCGAGGTGGCGAACCCGGGCGCGTCGCGGACCACCACCACTTCCTTGCCGAGCCGCGCGCCGATCGCCCTGCAGGCGGCGATGACCAGCGGCGCGGTCCGCTCGCCCGCGACGATCTCCAGGAGCTTCATCACCGGCACTGGGTTGAAGAAGTGGAGGCCCACCACGCGCTCCGGGCCTTTGGCGGCGGCGGCGAGCTCTGTGATCGGCAGCGAAGAAGTATTACTCGCGAGGATCGCCTCGGGCCTCGCCACCTTCGACAGCTTCGCGAAGAGCTCCTTCTTGAGCGCGAGGTCTTCGGGCGCGGCCTCGATGAGCAGGTCGGCTTGCGCCGCGGCGTCCTCGAGCGCGCTTGCGGCGGTGAGCCGGCCCAGCGCGGCGGCGCGGTCTTCGGCGGTGAGCTTGCCTTTGTCGACCTGCTTCTGCAGCTGCTCGGCGGTCTTCTCGAGCGCCTTGGCGGCCGCGCCCGGGGCGACATCGTAGAGCGCGGTCTGGTACCCGGCCCGCGCCGCCACCTGCGCGATCCCGGCGCCCATCTGGCCGGCGCCGATCACCAAGACACGCTGCACGTCGAGCACGGTGATGCTCACGAGGGCTGCTCCTTGACTGGGTCGAGACCTGCGTGGAAACGGCTCCGGCTACACGTTGCCGAAGTAGACGCCGCGGTGTTGCTTCTCGGCGTCGGACAGCACCTTGCCGACGGCGTCGAAGACCTCTTCCCAGACGTCGGCGGCGGTGGGCAGCCTCCCGAGGCGCTCCTGGGCCGCGAAGATCATCGACTCGAGATCCTCGACCGAGGCGAAGTTGTTGTTGTGCTTCATCAGCTCGGCGGCCGGCTTGGCGGCCAGCTCCTCCCGGGCGGTCTGCAGCGCGAGCCGCAGGTCGTCACAGGCCTGCGTGTCGAGCGCCCGCTCGTTCACCAGCGCCTCGAGGTGCGGCTCGAGCAGCTTGCTCGCCCGCGCTGCGTGGGCCCTGATTTGGTAGAGGAAGATGGCCCAGTCGCCGCGCGAGCAAATGCGCTCAGCGGACTCCCACGGGTGGTCGCGCAGCCAGCGCTCCCAATCCGCTTCGGCCCATTTGGTGAATCCATCCGGCGGCGAGACGCTCAGGTAGACGGACACGGAACCCTCTTACCACGCCAGCCGTCGTGGGGCGACAGGTGTAGGCGACCGATCGGTCAGCCGCTGCAGCTCTCGGTGCTCTAGGGGGCGGGCGGAGGCGTCGGGAGGCGGCAGCTGGGGGCTCCGCCGGCGCGCACCTTGAGCACCTGCCCGGGTCCGCCCTTGAAGGAGAGCTGGTAGTCGCCGGGCTCGAGGGGCGGGATCTTGCACGGCACCACAGCGCGCGTGCAGCTGGCGGTGTCGGAGAGCGCGGTGCCGACGTTGCAGTGGTCCTCGGTGAGCGTCAGGACCACCGCGCCGCCCTGGACCACGGCGGTGCAGGCCTGGCTGCGCGCCTCGTTGAGCCCGCACGACTGGCGCACGTCGAGCTGGAGCGGGATCCCGGGCGCCGCCGAATCGGGCGTGCAGACGAGGCTGATGTTGGTCTCGACGTTGGCGCAGATGTCGTCGCCGCACCCGGCTGCCACGCAAGCGAGCGAAAGGCCTGCGACGGCCAGGGCAGCAGTGACTCTGGAGTGGATCGCCAAGCGCAGGCTCCTGGGGTTCGTGAGGCTACCGCGCCGCCGCGAGCACGCGGGAGAAGAAGAAGGCCACGTCGAGGGCCAAGAGGCCCAGCGCCGACGCGGTGAGCACCACCGGGTCGAACTGCGCGGGCCCGAGCCGCAGCCGCAGGAGCGCCGCCGCGAGCGCAGCCAGGGCCGCTCCGCCCAGGTCGGAGTAGAAGCGCATCTGCGCTCCCGACGGCAGCGCGCTCACCGAGAGCGTCCGCGAGACCGGGTCGTAGAGCACCGCCGGCAGGTGGAGCGAGCCCTGCAGCAAGTAGGCGGCGGCGAACGCGCCGGCAGCCCAGAGCGCGGCGTGCAGCGCGCGGGAGGCGGTCATGGAGTCCCCCGTGACGCCGGCAGGGCAGCCGTCATGGAATTCGTCATGGCAGCCCCACAGGGTGCACCGCGGTGACCCACAGGCCGATCAGGGCCACCGTCCAGACCAGCGCCGCCGCGGTGATCGACAGCGCCGCCGTCGCCTTGGTCACCTGCGCGCCGTGCTGGCCAGCCGACTCGTCGGGCCGCAGCCGGGCCACCAGCGCGGCCCCCAGCACCAGCGCGACCGCGAGCGCGGCGAGGTGCTCCTTGAAGTCGAACAGCTGCGCCACCAGGGGCGACTCGTGGTCGAGGTGGAGCGCCCGCACCCGCACCCGGTAGGTCGGGTAGAGCACCAGCCCGAGCAGCACCTGCGAGACCACCGCGGCGGGCGCGATCCAGCCAAAGCGCCGCAGCGCCGCAGAGTGCCTACGCCCGCGCGTAGCGAGCCACGAGTAGACGGCGAGGTGCGTGGTCGCGCCCACCGCGGTGAAGCCGAGCGTCGCGTGCAGCAGCAGGAGCGGCCGCGCCACGCTCTCGAAGAGCAGCGAGCCCGGCGCAGCCTCGGCGGGGGGGATCACGGCGAGCCCCCGCCGGAGACCACCGTGAGCGGCCTGCGGCCTGCGATGGGCTCGGCGGGACGCGTGCGTGCGCGGTGCTCCTGCACGCGCGGACAGCCGGGGTCGGGCGCGGAGAAGGCGCCGTGCGCGCCGGCGACCGCGCGGCACCCGCCGCGGCAGAGCTGCAGGTAGTCGCACGAGGCGCAGGGCTCGGGCGCGCGGGCCACGAAGCCGCGGAACTCGTCGAAGCCCGCCTCCCATGCGGTCTGCATCGCGCCCGGGACGCGCGCGTCGGCTTCGGCCCTGCCCGCGAAGGAGCAGCCCATCAGAGAGCCCTCGGGCGACACCGCGGCCAGCACGTCGCCGCCGACGCAGCCCTGCACGCCGAGGAACGCCGCCGCCTCGGGCGACGGCCGGTGCCAGAAGACCATCGGCGCGAACGAGCAGTCGAGCTTGACGCGGATGCGGTGGCGCACCATCAGCCTCTGCGCGAGCGGGTAGATGGCCCGGCCCTGCTCGGGGGTGAGCTCTTCATCGAGCCGCGCGCCGCGCCCCACGGGCTTGAACCGCAGCAGCTCGAGCTCGTTGAGCTTCAGCTCGCGCACCAGCGCCGCGACGCCTCCCAGGCCGTCGAACGAGCTGCGGGAGACCACGCAGTTCACCCCCACCTCTTCTTTGACCGCCCGCAGGTGCTGCAGTGCCCGCTTCGCGTGGCCGAAGCCGTCGAAGCCGCGGGCCGCGCGGTAGCCCTCGCCGACGCCGTCGATCGAGACGTTGATCTGCCCGAAGACGGCGCAGCGCCGCGCCGCCTCGCGGTCGAGGCCAAGGCCCGAGGTGGTGAGGTTCGGCGTGATCCCGACACTGCGCGCGTGGGCGGCCACCGCGAACAGGTAGTCGAGCTCGAGCGCCTCCCCGCCGCCGAGCGCGACGTGGAACACGCCCATCGCGGACAGCTCGTC
The DNA here is from genome assembly GCA_043782365.1 of Deltaproteobacteria bacterium. GTDB lineage: Bacteria > Myxococcota > Myxococcia > Myxococcales > 40CM-4-68-19 > CAIWCD01. Next base: position 23,834 of record JAYWAO010000192.1, on the reverse strand, counting down.
GAGGATGCGGCAGGCGTCGGCGAAGGGCAGGGCGGCCCCCTGCGGCGTGGCGTCGACGTAGCACCCCGTGCAGCCGGCGGCGCAGCGGCGTGAGAGCACCACATGCACCTCCGTGGGGGCCGAGAGCGGGCGGGCCTCCACGGCGGCCGCGGGCCCGTCATCGGGTCCGCTCCAGCGTGGGGACTCCGTGACGCCCAGCTCGCGCATCATCGCGCGGTCGACGTGCAAGAGGCCCCTGGGCCGGCGCAGCTCGACGACGCCGCCGAAGTGCTCAGGCCGCAGCCGCGCGATGTCGAGCAGCGGAGGCATGCCGGGTAGCTTCACGGCTTGGGCTCCGCCGGCTGCTGCGCCGGCTCGGCCGCAGGCGCAGGGCTGCGCCGGAGCAGCGCGCCCAGCCCGAGCGCGAGCGCGCTCGCAAAGGTGGCCCCGAAGAGCAGGAACGTCACGTCCACGCCGAGCGAGCTGGAGTTGGGGTTGCACCCGAAGGTGGCCCGCAGGACGCGGCCCTTCTTCGGCGCCGAGGCGGCCTCTGCTGCGGGCGGTCTGGGTTCAACGGCGTCCAAGGGCACTCCTGCCGTCCGGGCGCTGCAGCGCGCGGTGCGTGAAAGGGATAGCCGCAAACGGTCCGAAATTCACTCCGCCCCCCGCGCGCCCAGGGCCCGCGCGAGCGCGGCGACCGCCCGCTGGTTCTCCGCGCGGGAGCCGAGGCCCAGCACGAGCGCCGCTTCATCCCACTCGGCCTCCATGACAGGCACGCCCGCCGCCCGCAGCGCGAACAGGAGCGGCCCGGCGCGTCCGCCCGGACGAGGATCGCGCACCAGCAGCACCGGCGAAGTGCCGGCGGCCACCGAGAGCCCCAGCGCCCGCAGCGCCTCAGCAACGCGGGTCCGCTCGCGCGCGAGCAGCAGGGCGGCCCGTCGCAGTCGCTGCGGCTCGTCCAGCGCCGCGAGCGCCGCCTCGAGCTGTGGCGTGCCCACGGGGAACGGCAGCTCGAGCCTGCGGAGCAGCCCCGCTGGCCCCGCGTCGGCGAGCGCGAACCCCAGCCGCAGCCCCGCCAGACCGAGCAGCTTGCTGAACGAGCGCAGCCGCACCACGGGCGCGAGCCGCGTGAGTACCTCGGCCACCACGGGCGGCGGCGGCGCGAGCGGCGCGAGGGACCAGGCCTCGTCGATCACCAGCACCACCGCAGGCCCCAGCCCCTCGCGCAGCCGCGCCTCTTCCTCGGGGAGGAGCTGTGCGCCCGTGGGGTTGTCCGGCGAGGCGAGATAGACGAGCCGCGTGCGCGGACCCACCGCTGCGATGAGCGGCGCGGCCAAGGTGGGTCCGAACAGGCCGTCCGCGCCCGTGGCCGAGAGCACGGGCCGGTGCCGTAGCCCCTGGCGCGAGCAGAGCGCCGGGAGCAGCTGGTAGCAGGGGAACGGCGACACCACCTCGTCGCCAGGGGCGCAGAGCGCGCGCAGGCACCGCTCGAGCAGCTCGGTGGCGCCGCCGCCCGAGAGCAGCACCAAAGCGGGCTGCAGCTGCACGAGCGCCGCTAGCCGCACCGTCAGCTCGGAGGCACGCACAGGGTGCCGGTGCAGCAGCGCGGCCCCTTCGCGCACGGCGGCCCGCACGCGGGGCGAGGGTCTACGGCCGGGCTCGGCCTCGGGCGGCGCCTCCATCTCCGCGCCGGGCGGCGGCTGCAGCGGCGGCAACATCGCCAGGCGGCCATCTCCAGACAGCGCAGTGGCAGGATCGAACGACAGCAGCTCGGCGTCGATGCAGCGGCCGCTCAGCCCCGCTGCGAGCGGACCCCAGAGGTGCGCGATCACCTCCGCCGCTTCGTCGGCGGAAGGGAACCCGGCGACCTCGGCCAGCGGAGTGCCAGCGCGCTCGTGCTGCCGCGTCGCCACCGCGCCGAGGCAGAGCGCGTTCACCCGCGCCCGCGGCCACGACTCCTCGGCGAGCGCGCGCACCAGCGACTCGAGCGCGGCCTTGCCCGCGGTGTAGGGCGCGGCGCCCGCGAGCGGCGGGCTCTTGGTGACGAGCGAGCTGAGCACCAGGACGTGCCGGTCGCCCTTGGCCGCAGGACCCCGGCGGTGCGCGAGCGGCTGCGCGGCGAGGCCGTCCTCGCGGTCCCAGGCCCGCAGCAGCGCGCCGGCCGCCAGCGCGGGCGCGACCGCGTTCTGCTCGAGCTGGGAGAGGAGCAGGGCGCGGTCGGCCGACCGGGCGGCGACCTTCGGGTGGCCGTTGCCCACGCAGAGGAGCGCGAGGTCGACACCGCCCAGCGCGCGGAGCGCCCCGCCTGCAAACGCCTCGGCGCCAGCGTCGGTCGCGAGGTCGGCAGCCACCCAGTGGGCGTCCGCCCCTTCCTTGCGCAGCGCCGCGGCCAGCGCGCTCACGTCGGCGCCCGTGCGCGCGCAGAGGAGCAGCCGCGCGCCCTGCCTCGCGAGCAGCCGCGCGCAGGCAGCGCCGATCCCTTGCCCCGCCCCACCGATGGCGACCCGCAGCGCCACTAGGTGCGCGTCCCCGCGCCCGGGGCCGGCGGCCGCGCCTGCACGCTGCCCGTGCGCGCCAGCTTGCCCCAGCCCACGGTGAACCCGGCCACCGCGCTCCAGAGAGACTTCGCCAGCGCCACCCAGAGCAGCTGCCGGTAGACGATCCGCTGCACGAAAAGGCCCCACAGGAGCGAGAGCTCCTCGCCCTCGAGCAGCACCGCGACCGCCGAGAGCAGGAGGTCGAGCGCGAAGAAGAGCAGGTAGTAGAGCGCCGTCTGCGCCGCCTGGCCGCGCAGCAGCGCGACGACCAGCATCAGGTCTACCGCCGGCGCCACCAGCGGCACCGCGAACTGGTAGACCGCGAACGCCGGCAGGATCAGCCAGCCGAGCACGCCCCCCGAGGGCCGGAAGAGGCGGGCCTTGTGCTTCCAACAGGCCTGCAGCACGCCGTAGGTCCAGCGGAAGCGCTGCTTGAGGAGCGCGTTCGCCGTCTCGGGCGCCTCGGTGAAGGCGAGCGCGCGGTCGGCGTAGACCACGCGGAAGCCCTCTGCGATCAGCCGCAAGGTGAGGTCGGTGTCCTCGGCGAGCGTGTCCTCGTGGAAGCCGCCCGCGTCGAGCACCGCCGCGCGCCGCCAGGCGCCGACCGCGCCCGGCACCACCGGCACCGCCGCAGCGAGGTCCCAGGCGCGCCGCTCGAGGTTCTGCGCCGTGACGTACTCGAGCGCCTGCCAGCGGGTGAGCGTGTTGATCCGGTTGCCGACTTTGGCGTTGCCCGCCACCGCCGCCACGCGCGGGTCCGAGAAGGGAGCGCAGAGCAGGTGCACGGTGTCGCTCTGGAAGACCGTGTCCGAGTCGAGCGCTACCACCAGGTCACCGCGCGCCTCGCGGAAGCCGAGGTTGAGCGCGGACGACTTGCCGCCGTTGGGCTTGGTGAAGACGCGCACGCGCGGGTGGCCGTCGAACGCCTCGCGGAGCACGGCCAGCGTGCGGTCGCTCGAGCCGTCGTCGACGCAGACCACCTCCAGCACCGCCGGCTCCTGCAAGAGCAGCGACTCGACGGTGCGGCAGATCACCTTCTCCTCGTTGTACCCGGGCACCACCACCGAGACGGTGCCGGGCGCCTGCGCGGGAGCCGGCGTGAGCGCGGCCTGCCGGGCGCGGCGGGCCTGCAGCGGCGCGGCGATGGCGAGGATCACCGCGCGCAGCCCGAGCAGGCCGATGGCCAAGATGAAACCCCAATGGAGCAGCGAGCTGAGCGCTGCGGCCACCGAGAAGACCAGCGAATCACCTGCCGCCAGGAGCGCGTTGCCGGGCGCGTTCGCGGCCGTCGGCAGCAGCTGCTCGCGCGTCATCCCCGTGACCTCCCACGGCTCAGCGAGCCTGAGACCCTGCGCGGCGAGCCCGTCGAGGATGAGCGGGATGGCGGCCACCGTCGCCGCCCGATCGCCGCCGCCGTCGTGGAGCAGAACCACGCTGCCGGCCCGCGCGACCGAAAGCGTGCGCCGCGCGATCTCTTCCGGGTCCTTGAGCGCGAAGTCCTCCGGGTCGATGTCGACGCCGAGCGTGAGGTAGCCCATCCGGGAGGCGTGGGCGATCACGCCCGCGTTGGCGGCCTCGTCGAGCGACTGGTCGGAGTGGAACGGCGGCCTGAACAGCCGGGGCCTCGCGCCGCTCACCCACTCGAGCAGCCGCTCGGTGACGTTCAGCTCCAGCTCCAGCCGCAGCGGCGACACGCGCGCGAGGTCCGGGTGGTAGGTGGTGTGGTTCCCGATCAGGTGCCCCTCGGCGAGCATCCGCCGCACCAGCTGCGGGTGGGCCTGCGCGTTCTCGCCGATGAGGAAGAAGGCCGCGTGCGCGCCGCGGGCCTTCAAGGCGTCGAGGATGCGCGGGGTCCACACGGGGTCGGGACCGTCATCGAAGGTCAGCGCGACCCGGCCCTGCGGCTTGCCTCCCTTGCGCTCGAGCAGCCAGCCCGAGGGGAGCTGCTGGTAGTCGACCCGCGCCAGCGCGCCGTCGGGGGCCCAGGTGATGGTCCGCTTGCCGCTCTGCGGATTGCCCCGCAGCGTGATCAGCTCGCCCTCTCCCGAGACCTCGACGTCGGTCGGGTCGTTGGCGATCTCGCCGTCGAGCCGGGCGCGCGCGCCCACCGGGTCGAAGGTCCGCTGGGCCGGCGCGGTCGCGAAGAGCGAGAAGAACTTCGGGTCCTCGGCGCCGAGTCGCCACACCGCCGCGCCGCGGATCTTCAGGCCTTGCACGGCCTGCAGCTGCGCCAGGGCCGCCGGGGCGTCGAGGAACCAGACCGCGTGGCGCTGGCCGTTTTCGTCGTCGGTGTAGTCGAACCAGCTGCTCTTGCCCGCCTCGTCCCACTGCAGCGGCGACTCGTTCTCCCGGGCCAGCACCAGCGCCTGCGCGTACGAGACCTCCTCGGCGGGCGCGGCGGCATCGCCGTCGGCGTCGAGAGGCCAGTCGTAGCCGTAGGCGCCGAGCGCGAGCACGATCTTCTCGGCCGGTGCCCGCGCGAGGTACGCGGCCGCCGCGGTCTGCACCCCTCGCGGCGTGGCGATGGGCCCCGGCTCGTCGCTCGAGGCGTGCTCGTCGTAGGCCATCACCACCAGGAAGTCGGAGGCTGCGGCGAGCCGCTCCACAGGCAGGTCGCGGGTCGCGGGCGGCAGGTCCACCGTCACCAGGAAGCCGCGCGGGTGGAGCTCGGCGGCGACCGATTCGACCAGCGACGCGAAGTCCTTTAGATCCCGCGCCTCCAGCGCCTCGAGGTCGAGGTTGACCCCTGCGTACCCGCGCTCCTCGCAGAGCGCGGCGAGCCGGCGGGCGACGTCCTTGCGGGCGGCGTCGGTCGAGAAGAGCGGCAGCGCCAGGGCGCGCGAGAAGCCTTTTTCGGGGGCGTAGTTGCTCACCGTCGGCACCAGCTCGAGCCTGGCCGCGGCAGCGCGGATGCGCGGGTCCTCCTCGACCGAGAAGGTCCCGTCGGACCGCGCGCGGATCCACTCTGGCATCGCGTGGGTCAGCTGGTCGGCGTGGGCCTGCAGCGAGGCGATCGACGCCGGGTCCCAGTTGACGACGAACGCCGCCAGCACGGGCTGCGGCGCCTCCGACGCGGGGCGCTTCGCCTGCTTCGCCCGGGCGGCGGCGAGCAGGCCCTTGAGCCGCGCCTCCTCCTTGCGGAAGGCCTGCTCGCGGCGCGCGTCCTGCTTGGGCGGCGGCGTTGCGGGGCCGGTCCTGCCCTGCGGGGCGGGCTCTTCGGCCACCGTCGCGACCTTCCACGGCGAAGGCGCGACCGACCACACGAAGAGCAACAATGCTGCGAGCGCGACCACCACGCCCAACGCGCTTGCGAGGCGCACCGCCCGTCCACGCCGTCCCGTCTCGTCTCGAAAGACCGCCATCTCGACCTCCGGGGCCCAGCGCAATGCAGGGAGCGGGCCAGACTACTCCACGGACGTGGGCCCGCCTCGCAGAGACGTGCGGCGGTCGCGAAATGGTGCTTCGCGCGGCTCGTCTTGGGTGCATCGAGGGGACCGCTCCGACACCCCGAACCCGCCCAGGAAGTCGCGGCCCGCTCTGGCGGCGAGCCTGGCCCGCCCCGTGCTAAACCCCGGTCCCATGCACGACGACCTCGAACAGCGCAAGTCGCAGCACCTCGACATCGCCCTGCGTCCCGACGTCGAGCCCGACGGCGATGGCCCGCTCTGGCGCTGCGTGCGCTTCGTCCACTGCGCGCTGCCCGAGCTGCGCGTGGACGAGGTCGACCTCTCGGCCACGCTCTGCGGCGTGAAGCTGCGGGCCCCCTTGATGATCGTCGGCATGACCGGCGGCACCGCGCGGGCGGCGCAGATCAACCGCGACCTGGCGCAGCTCGCCGAGGAGGAGGGGATCGCGTTTGGCGTCGGCTCGATGCGCGTCGTGCTGCGCGACCCGGCGGCGCTGGCGACCTTCGACGTGCGCCCGGCCCGGCCGCCCCTCCTGCTGGCGAACCTGGGCGCGCAGCAGCTGGTGCAGACCCCGGACGCCGCGCAGCGCCTGATCGACGCGCTCGGCGCCGACGGCATCTGCATCCACCTGAACCCCGGACAGGAGCTGGTGCAGGAGGAGGGAGACCGCGACTTCACGGGCTGCCTCGACGCCATCGGCGCGCTCGCGCACACGCTCGGCCCCAAGCTGGTGGTGAAGGAGACAGGCTGCGGGATCTCGCCTTCGGTGGCCCGCGCGCTGCGCGACCGGGGCGTCACGACCATTGATGTTTCAGGGGAGGGCGGCACCTCGTGGACGCGCGTCGAGCAGCTTCGCGCGCACGCCCCTGCCGCGCAGGCGCTCGGGGCGCTGCTGAGCGACTGGGGCATTCCGGCGGCTGCGGCGATCGGAGGCGCGCGCAAGGCGGTGGGTGCCTCAGCGCAGCTGGTCAGCTCTGGCGGGATCCGCACGGGCCTCGACGCAGCGCGGGCGATCGCGCTCGGCGCCGACATCGCGGGCTTCGCGCTGCCGCTCCTGCGGGCGCACCAGACGGGAGGCCTCGATGGGGCGCGGGCCACGCTGCGCGGCATCGTCGAGGCGCTGCGGGCGGTGTGCCTGCTGGTCGGCGCCAAGGACGTGGCCGCGCTGCAGGCGACCAGGCCCGTGCTGCTCGAGCCGCTCACGGGCTGGCTGCGGCAGCTGGAGCTGGCCAAGTGAACGGCGTTCCGATCACCGGCCCGTTCGAGGGCTCCGCGCCCGGCAAGATCATCCTGCTCGGCGAGCACGCGGTGGTCCACGGCGAGCCCGCGCTGGCGGCCGCGGTCCCGCGGCGGATCTCCGTGCGCGTCGAGCGCGACGAGGCGGGCCCGGCGCTCGACCTCCGCCTCGCCCACGAGGTGCGCCTCCCCGCGGACCTGGGCCTCAGCTCGCCCTCGACGGGGGGCAGGTCCGCGCTCGAGCCCGTGGCCGCGCCCGCGGAGCTCACCCAGGCGTTCGTCGCGCTGTGCGCCGCCGCGGGCTTGCCGGATGCGCGTTACCGGGCGAGCGCCCAGAGCGAGCTGCCGCTCGGCGGAGGGCTCGGGAGCTCGGCTGCGCTGGGGGTCGCGCTCGCCCGTGCGCTCTGCGGGTTTGCGGGCCGGGCCTGTCCGCCGGAGGAGGCCGCCCGGATCGCGCTGTCGCTCGAGCAGGTGTTTCACGGGCCGGCCTCTGGCGTGGACCCCGCGGCCTGCGCGCACGAGGGGCTGATCCTCTTCACCCGGGCGAGCGGCTCGCTCCCTGCGCAGGTGACCGAGGTGCCGCTCTCGCAGCCGCTGCACTTGGTGGTCGCGCTGACCGGGGTCACGCGTGGCACGCGTGCCAAGGTGCTCTCCCTGCGCGACAAGCTGGTGGAGCGGCCGCAGCTCTACCGCCCGCTGCTCGCCACGCTCGGCGACCTCGCGCGCGGGGGTGCGCGGGCCGCCGCGGCGCATGATCTCCAGGACCTCGGCGTGCGCTTCGACGCGGCCCACGGCGTGCTCGCGGCGCTCGGCGTGTCGTGTCCCGAGCTGGAAGAGGTGGTGGCGGCGCTCCGCACAGCGGGCGCGCTCGGTGCCAAGCTCACGGGCGCCGGCGGTGGCGGCGCGGCGATCGGCCTCTGCTCCGACGCCGCGCAGTCCGAGCGGGTGGCCGCGGCTCTTCGCGATCGGCGGGTCGAGGCCTTCCCCGTTGCGCTCGGCGCCGTCGAAGCGAGACCGCAGCCCGTGCGGCCTGCGCGCGCAAAGCCGCGCCCGGCAAGGGCCACGGCGATCGCGCACGCGAACATCGCGCTGGTGAAGTACTGGGGCAAGCGGGACGACGCCCGGCTCCTCCCCGAGGCAGGCTCGCTCTCGCTGGCGCTCGACAAGCTCCTCACCACCACCACGGTGCAGCTGGGCGCGGCGCACGATTCGCTCCTGCTCGACGGCAAGCCGGCGGCACCCAAGGAGCTCGCCCGGGCGCGGGCGCTGCTCGACGCGGCGGGCATCCTCGAGAGGGCGCAGATCGAATCGCGCAACGACTTCCCGACCGGCGCGGGGCTCGCGTCGTCGGCGAGCGGGTTCGCGGCGCTGGCGGTCGCTGCCTGCGCGGCCGCCGGGCTGGAGAAGACCCCGGAGGAGCTCTCCGCGCTGGCCCGCCTGGGGAGCGGCTCGGCGTCGCGCTCGGTCCCGGGCGGCTGGGCGGTGTGGCGCGACGAGACGGCGGCGCTGGTGCAGCCTCCAGAGCACTGGGACGTCCGCATGGTGGTGGCCATCTGCGCGGCCGGTCCCAAGGAAGTCGGGTCGCGCGACGGCATGAAGAGCTCTCGCGAGACCTCGCCGTTCCACGCCGCCTGGATCGCGCAGTGCCGGGCCGACCTGCCGCGCGCGCTCGCCTTCCTGGCCGCGCGCGACCTCGACGGCCTGGGCGCGCTGGCCGAATCGAACGCGCTCCGGATGCACGCCGACGCGCTGGCCGCCTCGCCGCCCCTCCTCTATTGGCAGCCCGCCACCATCAGCTGTCTGCAGACGCTCTCGCGGCTTCGCGCCCGCGGCATCCCGGCCTGGGGCACCATCGACGCCGGGCCGCACGTGGTCGCGCTCTGCCGCCCTGGCGACGCCGCGGAGGTGGCCTCCGCGCTCCGCACCTTCCCTGGAGTCACGGGCACGCTCGTCTGCGCTCCGGCCGGCGGGGCGCGCGTCCTCGAGAGCGCTCGATGAACGCAGGGGCCGCGGCCCGGACCCTCTGGGCCCCCGGCAAGGTGTTCCTCGCCGGCGAGTATGCGGTGCTCGACCGCGGCCGGCCCGCGCTGGTGGCTGCGGTCGACCGCGGGCTGAAGCTCTCGTGGCGCGCGCTCGGCGAGCCCTTGGTGGTGCTGCGCCACGCGCCGAGCGGGGAGTCGCTCACGGGGGACCTGTCGACGGAGGTCTCGGCTCCCGTCGTCTGGCGTGGCGGTGTGCCCGGCGGGCTGCGGTTCGCCGCGCGCGCGGTCTCGGTGTCGCTGCGCCTCTGCGCGGAGGAAGGCCGCGCCCCGCGCGGACTTGCGGCCACCTTTGAGGACGACCTCAGCGCCCCCGACGCGGCCGGCACCTCGCGCAAGCTGGGCTTGGGCGGCAGCGCAGCAGCCAGCGTGCTGTCCGTCCGCGCGGCCGCCCACTCGCAGGGCAGGGCGCTGACGCCTTTCGAGGTGCTCGCGCTCGCGCTGGCGGCTCACTGGGTGGAGCAAGGCGGCAGCGGGAGCGGTGGGGACGTCGCTGCCGCGTCGCTCGGCGGGGTCTCGTTGGTGCGCGTGCGCCACCTCTGGAGGTCGCCCGAGCAGGTGCTCGCGCTCCCGGCAAAGGGACTGCTCGCCGATGGGCCGCTGGAGGTGCAGCCCGTGCCAGTGCCGGCCGACCTGCGGCTGGTGCTCGCCTTCAGCGGCGTCTCGGCCGATACCCGCGCGCTGGTCCGCGAGGTGCGCGCCTTCACCGAGGCCCGGCCCGCCCGCTGGCGGGAGCACGCCGAGAAGATCGCCCGCCGCGCCGAGCAACTGGCTGCGCTGCTCGAGGACTCTGCGCGCGATCCGGGCTGGGCCCCGCGCGAGGCCACGCTGGAGGTGCTGCGCCGCGCGGCCGCTGCGATGGCGGCCCTCGGCGAAGAGGCCGGCGTGCCGATCGTGACCCCGGCCCTGCAGCAGATCTGCGCGGTCGCGTCGTCGGCGGGCGGCGCTGCCAAGCCCAGCGGGGCCGGGGGCGGCGACTGCGCGGTGGCGCTGGCGTTCGGTGAAGCCGCGGCGGCCAGGCTCGAGGCGGGGCTGGCAGACGCCGCGGTGAACTGCTTCCGGGTGGGGGTCGCGCCCAGGCTCGAGCCGGGTCCGGAGCCGCTCGGGCCCTCCGCGAGCGGGGCGCCATGAGGGGCGTGGCCCCGTCGCACGATTCGCAATCCGCGCCGCTCCCTCGGGTGCGACGCGAGGGCGCAGCTGCCCACCTTGACCGGGCCGCGAGCCCGCACCCAGACTGCGCGCTACCTTGATCCTCCTCGCCCTGCTCCTGGCGTTCACACCCGATGGCGTCCGCGAGGCCCCTCCCCAGCCCAAGAGCGAAGTCCGCGCGCCCCAGCTGACCAAGCCGCCCGCGCTGGCCGACTTCGTGCCCGCGGTCTATCCGCCGGACAAGCTGCTGGCCGGGGTGATGGCCGACGTCGGCTGCACGGTGGACATCGACGCCAAGGGCGCCGTCGCCCAGGTGCTCATCGCGCAGAGCGCCGGCGACGACTTCGACCGCGCGGCGCTGGTCGCCATCCAGAAGTTCCGCTTCTCGCCGGCCGAGATCGACGGCGTCCCGGCGGCGGTGCGGATCCGCTACGTCTACCACTTCGTCCTCGAGAAGAAGGCCGACGCGCCGCCTCCCGAGAGCGACCCCGACGCCGGCTCGATCACGGGCCAGGTCCGCGAGGCCGGCACGCGCAATCCGCTCGCCGCCGCCGAGGTGTTCGTCAAGGGAGCGGCCGGCGTGCCGACCGCGAGCACGGGCGCCGACGGCCGCTTCGTGCTGCCCAAGGTGCCCGCCGGCAAGGTGCGCGTCGCGGTCTCGCTCGCGGGCTACGAGGAGGCGAGCGCCAAGGTGGAGCTGGCGAAGCGGGGCTCCGCAGAGGTGACCCTCTACCTGCGCCGCAAGGAGGTCTTTGAGCTCTCGGCCACCGTCACCGGCGACCGGCCCAAGGAGGCGCCCACCCGCCGCTCGCTCTCGCAGGCCGAGCTGCGCAACGTGCCGGGCTCGCTCAACGACCCGATCAGGGCGGTGCAGAACCTCCCCGGCCTGGCGCGGGCGCCGTTCCTCTCGGGCGCGCTCCTGGTGCGCGGCTCGCCCCCGGCCGACACGGGCATCTACCTCGACGGCGACAAGATCCCGCTGCTGTTCCACTTCCTCGGCGGCCCGTCGATCCTCCCCGAGCAGATGCTCGAGCGGATCGACTTCTACCCGGGCGGCTACGGTGCGTACTACGGGCGCAACCTGACCGCGGCCATCGACGTGGCGTCGCGCGGCGGCGAGGGCACGGGCCTGCACGGGCAGGCGTCGGTCGATCTGCTGCAGGCGGCGGTCTTCGTCGAGACCCCGCTCGGCGACCGCACCCGGGCGGCCTTCTCGCTGCGCCGCAGCTACATCGACACGCTCCTGCCGCTCTTCCTCCCGAACGACCCGAAGAGCGGGACCACCTCGGTGGTGCCCGTGTATTACGATTACCAGGCGCGCCTCGACCACCGGCTCGAAACGGGCGACCAGCTCTCGCTGCTCCTCTTCGGCAGCGACGACAACCTCGCGCTCGTCCAGACCGGGCCCAAGCTGGCGCAGCCGCTCTCGGTCGATTCGCACATCGGCTTCCACCGCCTGCACGGCACTTGGAAGCACGCGCTGGGCACCGATCTGCAGCTGGTGGTCTCCCCCGCGCTCGGCATCGCCACCACCAGCTTCTCCACCAGCGGGACGGGCCAGGGGACGTTCGGCGGCGCGCAGAGCGGGCACCTCGACGACCTCGCGGCCGGCCTGCGCGGCGAGCTGCGCTGGGCCCCGCGGGCCTGGCTGCAGGTCCGCGCCGGCACCGACACCCTCTACGACCGGGGCAAGCTCGTCGCCGACGTGGTCACCACCCAGCAGCTCGCCACGGTGGGCCTGGGGATCCCCGAGTCGATCCACGTCGAGCAGACCATCCCGTACCAGCAGTACGGCGAGTACCTGGAGGCCGACCTCAAGCTGGGCCCCGTCCAGCTCGTGCCCGGCCTGCGCTTGGACCAGGTGCACTGGACCCAGGTCACCCGCCTGACGGTGGACCCGCGCCTCTGGGTCCGCTGGGAGGTCACGCCCGACGACGCGCTCAAGGCCTACGCGGGCACCTACCACCAGTCTCCCTCGGCCACCCAGGTGCTGCCGGGCCTGGGCAACCCCAAGCTCGACCTGCAGTCGGCGGCCCAGTTCGGCATCGGCTGGGACCGGCGCTTCTCCGACCTCTGGAGCGGCACGCTCGACCTCTTCTACAACCGCAAGTGGGACCTCGTCCGCGCGGTGAAGGCGCAGACGCTCGCCGACGGCACGGTGCAGAACCTCCTCTTCGACAACGTCGGCCGTGGCCGGGCGTTCGGGCTCGAGCTGCTGGTGCGCCGCGAGATCACCGCCTCTATCTACGGGTGGCTGTCGTACACGCTCTCCAAGGCGGAGGTGATCCAGCCCGACAAGCCGTGGCAGGCGTTCCAGTTCGACCAGCCGCACATCTTCACGCTGGTGGTGGGGTGGCGGCCGAGCGTGGGCTGGGAGCTGTCGAGCCGCTTCCGCTACACCTCGGGCAACCCCACCAGCGCGGTGCTCTACGCCTCGTTCAACACCGACGAGGGCCGCTGGGACCCCGAGCGCGGCGACCTCGGCTCAGCCCGGTCGCCCTCGTTCCTCCAGCTCGACGCGCGGGCGCAGTACACCTGGACCTGGGACCTCTTCCGGCTCTCGCTCTACCTCGACGTGCAGAACTTGACCAACCGCTCCAACGAGGAGTTCCACCTCTGGGACTATCGCTACCGGCAAGAGGGCAGCATCACCGGCCTGCCGGTGCTGCCCACCCTCGGCCTGCAGGGGACCTGGTGATGCGCACCCTCCGCACGCTCGCTCTTGGTCTCATCGCCCTCGCCGCCGCAGCCACGCTGCTCGGGGCCTGCACGCCGTCGTTCCAGCCGGCGGACACGGTCGTCGATCTGCGGGTGCTCGGCATCAAGGCCGACCCGCCCGAGGCGCTGGTGGACGGCACGGCCGACGCGAACGGGACCCTGACGGTGACCGGTGTCGAGGACGTCACCGTGACCGCGCTGCTGGCCGACCCGCTGCACGACACCGGGACGGCGTCGGTCCTGCCCACCGTCTGCCTGCCGAGCGACGGCGCCCGCTGCGGCCCGAGCGCCATCGACCTCTCTTCGGTGGTGGGCCCGCCGCCCGAGGTGTCGTTCTCGCTCGCGCACCAGATCAAGGGCGACCAGCTGGCGGCGCTGCAGAGCCTGCTGGCGGCCGCGGTGAAGGACGACAAGCTCAAGGGGCTCTTCGGCGTGAAGGTGCAGCTGATGCTCTCGGTCGACACGCAGGACCCCGCGGGCATCCAGACCGCGCTCAAGACGCTGGTTTTCTCGCCGCGCCGACCCGACGGAAATCCGAACAAGAACCACAACCCCACCGCCCTGGGTCTCAAGCTCATCGAGCTGAACAACCACACCGAGACGGGCCGGCTCGCTCCCGGCGAGACGCTCTTGCTCAAGCTGGGAGTGCAAGTGGGACTGCGGCCGCTGCTCGGCGCCGGCTCGATCGAGGAGTATGACACTTACGACTTGCAGGGGAAGCTCGTCCACCTGCGCGAGGGCCTCTCCTGGAGCTTCTACACGACCGAGGGCGGCGATCTCGACAGGAGCGCCGCCGACGAGCCGCTCGCCGGCGTGGGCGATCCGCCCGCGGGCCTGGTGCGGTTCGAGGCGGCGCGGGCCGGGCAGGGCACGCTCTGGGCGGTGGTGCGCGACGGCCGCGGCGGCACCTCGTGGACGCGGCACCCGTGGAAAGCCACCCCTTGAAGCCCGGCGCCGCGACCGGGCTTGAGCCGCGGCCCAAGAGTCGCTAGAAGGCCGCCGATGGCTCCCTGCCCCAACTGTCGCCGCCCGGCGCCTCCGCGCGAGGACAACACGTTCTTCCCGTTCTGCAGCGAGCGGTGCAAGGCCATCGATCTCGGCCGCTGGTTCGGCGGCGGCTATCGGGTGCCGGCGGAGCCCGTCGATCCGTCCGAGCTCCCTATCGGCGCCGCGGAAGAAGACGACGACGCGCCCGCGCCTCCGCCTCCGCGTCGGCGACGCCAGTGACGCGGTCCCGCGGAGCACGCCCCCGATTGCCGGACGCAGTGGCCAGCGCGCCCGCTGTAGGGTCCGGCCTCCGCTGATGGCCTACGCCGACCTCCACTGCCACCTCCTCTGGGCCACCGACGACGGCGCCCGTGACCAGGACGAGTCGCTGCGCCTGTGCGAGCTCTTGGTGGAGCACGGCTTCTCCGACGCCGCGCCGACGCCCCACGCGTGGCCCGAGCTGCCTTCGGCGCTGGAGAACGCGACCCGCCGCGCAGAGCTGCAGGCGCTGCTCGACGCGCGGCGGATCCCCCTGCAGCTGCACCCGGGCGCCGAGCACCGGCTCGACGGCGCGCTGCTCGAGAGGGTGCAGCAGGGCGACGTCCGCCCCCTCGGCGCTGGCAACTGGGTGCTGGTGGAGGCGCCGCACGCGCTGCCGTTGCCGGGGCTCGAGGAGCTGGTCTTCCGGCTGCAGATCGCGGGGCTGCGCGTGCTGGTGGCCCACCCCGAGCGGTGCCGCGCTTTCCAAGACGACGACGGACTCGGGCGTCGCCTCACCGAAGCCGGTGCCGCCCTGCAGGTGGAGATCGGCGCGCTCGCGGGGCACTACGGCCGGGACCCGCGCAAGCTGGCCCAGCGCCTGCTCGGCGACGGGCTCTACGCAGTGGCCGCCAGCGACGTCCACCGCCCCCAGAGCGCCGAGAAGCTCCTCACCGAGGGGCTCCCGCTCTTGCGCAAGGCGGTCGGCGAGGCCGGCCTTCGCACCCTGCTCGACGACAACCCGCGCCGCGTCCTGCGCGGGGAGGCCCTCTCGTGAACAAGCTCAAGCTCGCGCTGCGCGTCCTGCTCCCGCTGCTCTTCTCGGCCGCGCTGGTGTGGCTCTCCCTGCGCAACGCCCCGGTCGGCAAGGTGGTGGGCGCGATCGCCCACAGCGACAAGGGCCCGCTCGTCGCCTACGTGGGCGTGCTCCTGCTCATCCACCTCCTGCGCACGGTGCGCTGGGGCATCCTCCTCGAGCCGCTCGGGCACGTGGGGTTCAAGCGGCTCAACTCCGCGTCGGCCATCGGCATCATGCTGTTGATCGTGCTGCCGCTGCGGATGGGCGAGTTCGCGCGGCCGCTCTTGATCGCCCGGCCGCCCGAGGGCCGGGGCCCGCGCCTGCGCCGCAGCGGCGCGATGGCCTCGATCGTGGTCGAGCGGATCGCCGACGGCCTCTTCGTCGGCCTGCTCGGCGTCCTCACCCTGCACGCGCTCGGCGACAGCGCCCACGGCGAGTACGCGGTGCACGCGCGCCGGGCCGCGGTGCTGGTGAGCCTGGGCTTCTTGGTGCTCTGCGTGGTGCTGGGCGCGGCGTTCTTCCTGCGCGAGTGGGCGGTGGCGCTCACCGGCAAGCTGCTCGGCCCGCTCTCCCCGAAGCTCGCGGCCAAGGCCACCTCGATGCTCGACGCCTTCATCGGCGCGCTCCACCTCGGCTCGGGCTGGAAGGCGCTGGGCTTCTTCCTCCTCACCGCCGCCTACTGGGCGAGCGCCACGCTCGGCCTCGCCATCGTGGCCCCGGCCTTCGGGATGCACCTGTCGCCGCTGCAGGCCTGCGCGGTGCTCACCATGCAGGTGGTGGGCGCGATGATCCCCGCGGGCCCGGGGATGGTGGGCACGCTGCAGCTGGCCACGCAGATCGGTCTGTCGCTCTTCTACAAGGCGTTCGACTCCGGGCCCGAGGGCGTCAACGCGGTGGCCTTCGCCAACACCGTGTGGCTGCTGCAGTTCCTCCAGCAGGTGGTGCTGGGCGTCTTCTTCATGTCCACCGGGCACGTCTCGCTGCGGGGTCTCTTCGGGGCGTCCGCTCCGGACCCGACGACCGACGCCGGCGACGCCGAGGGGGACACGAAGCTTTCGCCTGCAGGCGTGGGCGCCGCGGCAGATGCTGCCCGGCCTGCCGCACATCCTTGACGGCGCCGGGGCAGATCGCTAAGGTGCGCCGCCCTGACGCCGGGAAGAGCTGGCGCGGGTGGCTTCGCAGCGGGATCGGCAGCAGGTTTTGGCAGGGAAAGTCGGCGCAGTCTTGGCGGTGTAGCTCATCTGGCTAGAGCGGCGGTCTCATAATCCGCAGGTACGTGGTTCGAGTCCACGCACCGCCACCAATTTACCCCCGCAGTCCCTGTGCCCCTCGGGTCGGCGTATGCCCGGGGCGCGCCCGCTCCCAGGAAGAAGGCGAGCGCCAGGTCTCCGACCACGGCTTGTCGCGGTCCCCGGCCAGGCGAGTCTCGGGTCCGAGGCGCGAGTGGCCAGCACCAGGCCGCCCCACTCCTCTTGGTGCAACGCCGCCTCACCGCGCCCGTCCCTGCACCGCCTCCCTCGTGCGTATCCCGCTACGCACCGGCCCGGTGCGCCCCATCACGCGGCGATCCTCCCCGCGCCCGGGGAGGCCCTCCTCGCTCCCCGTGGGCATTCCTCCTCGCCGCCCCGGATCTTCACCGCCGACGCGCCGCTTCCCCCTCTGAGCGGCCCCGCCGATCAACTTGGCCGAACCCTTGCTACTGCCTCCGTCCGACGGCGGGCTGACCCGCTCGCCAACCTCTTAACCAGGAGCCTTCAATGATCCGCTCGATCGTCGCCGCCCTCGCCGCCTTCGCCCTCATCTCCACTGGCGCCGTTGCCAAGCCCGCCGCCAAGGCCGCGAAGGCCGAGAAGTCCGCCGCGAAGGCCGACAAGGCCGCCGCGAAGGCCGAGAAGTCCGCCGTCAAGGCCGAAGCCTCTGGCGACCCGAAGGCCGCCGCGAAGGCCGAGAAGCACGCCGCCAAGGCCGAGAAGCACGCCGCGAAGGCCGACCACAAGGCCGCCAAGGCCGACAAGGCCGCCGCCAAGGCCGAAGTGAAGGCCGAGCGGAAGCACGTCAAGGCCGAGAAGAAGGCGGACAAGAAGGCCGCCAAGGCCGAGAAGAAGGCCGCTGGCTCGGCCGAGGCCCCCGCCGCCGCCGCCCCCGCCGCGAACTAGTCTTCAGCACGGCAAGCTGTAGCGGGTTCGCCCGCAGCCAGAGCGTCGTGATGGAGTGGCCAAGCGCCACTCCATCCGGCGCTTTCGGCGTTCTGGTGCGTCTGTGCCGCGGATGGCAGCGGGTCGAGACGCAGGCGAACCCTGGGTCCACGTGGTCGCTCGGGGCGCGGGCCCGAAGCGGAGACGCCGGGAGCCCCTCGCGAGCCTCCCGGCGCCGGGGCAGCTTCTGTCGAATCGCGCTGCTAGCCCCTGCTGAGCCCCTGCTCGCCCACTGCTAGCCCTCAAGCGCGTTGGCGTAGAACGAGTCGAGCACGGCCTTGTACTTGGCCTCGACCACCTTCCGCTTCACCTTCATGCTCGGGGTCAGCTCGCCGGCCTCCAGCGTCAGGTCGGCCGGGAGCAGCGCGAACTTCCCGATCCGCTCGTAGTTGGCGAGGCTCGCGTTCAGCTGGTCCACGAACGGCTTGATCAACGCCTTCGTCTGGTCATGGGTGGCGATCTTCGCGTACTCGGTCTCGCCGGGGAGGTTGTCCTTCGCCCAGGCGGTGATGGTCTCCGGGTCCACCGTGACCAGCGCGGTGACGAAGTTGCGGTTGTTCCCGTGCACGACGATCTGGCTGACGTACGGGCAGATCGCCTTGAACCGGCCCTCGAGGTCCTGCGGGGCCACGTACTTGCCCACCGAGGTCTTGATCAGGTCCTTCTTGCGGTCGGTGATCTTGAGGAACCCGTCGGGGTCCATCTCGCCGATGTCGCCGGTGTGGAGCCACTTCTCGGCGTCGAGCGACTCGGCGGTGGCGCCGGCCAGCCCGCGGTAGCCGCGCATGATGCCGCGGCCGCGGATGAGGATCTCGCCGTCTTCCTTGGCGATCTTGATCTCGGTGCCCGGCAGCGGGTGGCCGACCGTGCCGAACTTGAACCGGCCCGGGATGTTGACGAACGACGCCGCCGAGCTCTCGGTGAGGCCGTAGCCTTCGCAGATGAGGATGCCCATCGCGTAGAAGAACTCGCTCATCTGGCGGGCGAGCGGCGCCGAGCCCGAGACGAAGAAGCGCAGCCGCCCGCCGAACCGCGCCTGCAGCTTCGAGTAGACCAGCTTGTTCGCCAGCGCCCGCTGCAGCGAGAGCAGGAGCCCTGGGGTGCGGCCCGCCATCTCCTCGGCCGTGTACTGCTTGCCGACCGACAGCGCCCACTGGAACAGCGCCCACTTCACCCCGCCCGCGGCCTTCGCCCCGCCGATGACCTTGTTGTAGATCTTCTCGAAGATGCGCGGCACCGCCGCCACGAAGGTGGGCTTCACCACCGCCATCGTCTCGAGCAGCTTGTCGACGCGGCCGTCCACCGCGGTGATGAACCCGAGCCGGAACTGGCTCACTTGCAGCACCTTGCCCATCACGTGCGAGAGCGGCAGCCAGAGGAACTGCACGTCCTCGGGCCGCAGCAGCTTGAGCTCCTCGACCGCCTGCGACTCGTAGAGCCAGCAGTCGTGCAGCAGCTCCACGCCCTTGGGCTTGCCCGTGGTGCCCGAGGTGTAGATGAGCGTGGCGAGCGCCTGCGGGCCGATGGCGAGCGCGATCTTCTCGTAGTCCCCGGGCGACTTCGCGTGGGCGTCGGCGCCGATCCGCTCGAGCTCGGTGAGCGGGATGACCCAGCCGCCGTGGTCGGGCGTGGGGTCGAAGGAGATCACCTTGGTGACCAGCGGGAGCTCGGCCCGCTTGGAGACCAGCTTCATCACCTGGTCGGCGTTCTCGGCGAAGACGATCTTGGTGCCCGAGTCGTTGAGGATATAGGCGGCCTCCTCGGCGGTGCTGCTCGGGTAGATGGTGGTGGTCGCGCCGCCAGCGCAGAGCAGACCCGTGTCGGCGATGATCCACTCGAGCCGGGTGCCGGCGAGGATGGCGCAGCGGTCCTCCTCGGTGAGCCCGAGCGCGCGCAGGCCGCAGGCCACGTTGCGCACCCGCTCGCCGAACTGGCGCCAGGTCCACGGCTTCCAGGGGCCGTCCTTCTCGACGGGCGGCGAGAGGAACGCCTGCTGGTCGGGCGTGGCGGCGATGCGCTGGAGGAGCAGATCGGGGACGCTGCGGGCGTTCGCAAAGCTGGTCACGGAGTGCTCCGCTGTTGAGCCGGTGTTGAACTGGAGTTGAACCAAGTTGCCGCTGCCGATGCGCCGCGGGGAACGCGGGGGCGCCATGTTACGATGGCGCGCGGTGCAAGCAAGCGTGTTGTGACCGAAATGTATCTGAGGGTGCCTGTCCCCATGGCCATCTCCGCCTGCATGATCGTCCGCGACGAGGAGAAGCTGCTCGGGCGCTGCCTCGATTCCTTCAAGGGCGCCTGGGACGAGCTGGTCATCATCGACACGGGCTCGAAGGACTGCACTGAGGAGATCGCCCGCAGCCACGGCGCCCGCGTGCAGCGCTTCACCGCCTGCATCGGCGAGGACGGCCGGATGCGCGACTTCGCGCTCGCCCGCAACCACGGCGTCGAGCTCGCCACCGGCGACTACATCTTGTGGATGGACGCCGATGACGTCCTGCAGCCCGGCGGAGTCGAGCGGCTCCGCGCTGCGGCCGCGCGGGGAGTGGCCGGGCTGCAAGTGACCATCCGCTGGAACAAGGACTCCTGGCTGCAGACGCGGCTCTTCAAGAACCTGCCGCAGAACCGGTTCATCGGGCGCATCCACGAGTACCCGCGGATCCAGGGCAAGGCCGAGAAGGACCGCGAGGTGTTGGTGCAGCACCTCCCCGACAAGACGGGCAAGGAGGGCTCCACCGAGCGCAACCTGCGCCTGCTCGAGCTCGAGGTGCGCGAGGACCCGGCCAACCTGCGCGCGCTCTTCCACCTGGGGAACGCGCTGCGGCTCTCCAAGCGGCACGACGAGGCGATCCTCCGCTACACGCAGTACCTCGCCATCGGCAGCACGTTCCACAGCGAGAAGTACATGTGCGCGCAGTACCTCGCGGCCTGCCTGTTCCTGCAGGGCAAGTGGCGCGAGGCGATCGACGCCGGCTGGCGCGCGCTGCGCATCGACCCGCGCTACGCCGAGACCCACTGCTTGATCGCCGACTGCTACGGCGAGCTGCGCGAATACACTTATTCTCGGCAGTGGTACCGCTCGGCGCTCGCCTGCGGTGCGCCCCCGCCCGATGCGGTGCTCTTCGTCGACCAGAGCAAGTACGGCGACTACCCGAAGCGCGGGGTGGAGATCTGCGACCGCAAGCTGGCGCCGAAGGAGGGGAAGGGCGCGGCGGCTCCTGCGAAGCCGGCCGCGCCAGCCGCTGCCGACGCTGCCGCGGCTGGCGCTGCCGTTGACGCTGCAGCAGCTGACTCCCCCTCTGCCAATCCCCGCGCGGACGCGAGCAGCGAAGGGTCTTCGCTCGTCTCTCGTGGCGAGGCGCAGTCCGAGCCCCGCGCCTTGCCGCCGCAGGAGCGCGACGGGCGCACGGTGGTGGTGGTGCCGCGGGCCGAGTAGCTGGCGTCCCTGGGCTAGAACTGGGCTCGAAGGCGCTACAGCGGCCTCTCCCGACCCTTCACCCGCGGCAGCGGCGGCTCGAGCAGCTGGCCGTTCTTGCAGCAGTACGCCGGGTGCGACACCTCGGGCGCCTTCACCCAGCCCTCCTGGAGCGCACCGAAGAGCCGGGTGATCGCCATCCGCGACTGCGGCTGGTCGCGGAGGAACCTGGTGCCGATGTCGCTGTCCTCCATCCGCACCACCTGCGCCCGGCCCAGCTCGCTCGGCCACTCCTTGTTGGCGGAGACGACCCGCACCTCCACCTGCTCGTGGATCCGCAGCCCGCCCATGCCCGCGAACCGCGCGCCGCCGAGCGAGAGGTCGACCAGCCGGCCCAGGCTCGGGCTGCTGGACTTGCGGACCTCGATGAGCACGTCGCAGCCGACCCGGCGCTGCTTGCGCGAGGAGATGGCGCCCTCGTCGGCCTTCTTCAGCAAGCGGGTGTCGGGGAACTCCAGCCAGAGGCCGGGAAGCGCGCCCTCGACGCGGCCGAGCACCTGTCCGCGCAGGACCGTCTGCTGCTCGTTCGAGGTGAAGTCCACCTCGAGCAGGACCCGCGCGCCGCCAGCGAGCACCAGGCTCTCGCTGCGGAAGAAGAGGAAGCTGCGTCCCTCGATGGCGTGCAGGTGCTGCTGCAGCGCCCCGATCGTCTCGAAGCGGTGTCGGAGCAGGGTGGCGGAGCCGCTCGTACCGTTCTTGGGTGGTGCGCTTTCCGAGGTCATGTGCGTGAAATGTTACACAGCCAGGGGCGTGAATGCAAAAGTGTGAGGGCAAACCGAAAGAGGCGCGCCTCTGCGGTGCGCCAGGGGCGTTCGCGGGTAGACTGACGCCACACCTCGAACCGAAGAGGAGTCTCGCAGATGGCGGAGCGCGACGAGCCCGGAGTGAGCGCCGCCGAGCAACCAGCAAAAGGCCCGAGCGAGCCCTTCGGGCCGTTCTTCGACCTCTCGCCCGACCTGCTCTTCACGCTCTCGCCAGAGGGGAGGCTGCTGCGGCTCAACCCCGCCTGGGAGCGCTCGCTGGGCTGGCCGCTCCCTGCGCTGGTGGGGCGTCCGCTCTCGACGCTGGTGGACCCGGCTGACGCGGCCCTCTGCACGCAGGCGATCGCTCGCGCCGCCGGCTCGCGGCCAGCGCACGTCTCCGCGGTCGAGGAGGTCGAGCTGCGCGTGCAGACCAACGCCGGGGAGCCACGCTGGCTCTGGGTGCGGCTGATCGCGCCGCCGGGCGGAGGTCCGCTGCAGGGCTTCTCCACCGACATCACCGCCCGCAAGGACGCCGAGGCCGAGCAGATCCGGGCCCGCGAGGAGGCGCTGGAGGCGAGCCGCAGCAAGAGCCAGTTCCTCGCCAACATGAGCCACGAGATCCGCACGCCGATGAACGGCGTCCTGGGAATGACCGCGCTCACCCTCGAGACCGAGCTGACGTCCGAGCAGCGCGACTACCTCGTCGCCGTGCAGACCTCGGGCCGCAATCTGATGGCGATCATCAACGACATCCTCGACCTCTCGAAGATCGAGGCCCGCCGGATGGAGCTGGAGGCGGTCCCGTTCGAGCTGTCGCGGACCATCGAGGAGACCCTGCGCGCGCTCGCGCCCCGCACCGAGGAGAAGGGGCTCGAGCTCTTGATGTGGCTCGCCCCCGAGGTGCCGTGGAGCGTGATCGGCGACCCCGTGCGGTTTCGACAGGTGCTCACCAACCTGCTCGGCAACGCCATCAAGTTCACCGAGAAGGGCGAGGTCGCCGTGCGGGTCGACCTCGAGCCCGGCATGGGCCGCGACTCGGGCATGGTGCGCGTCGCCGTGCAGGACACGGGCGCGGGCATCAAGGCCGACCGGCAGGAGGCGATCTTCGAGGCCTTCACGCAGGAGGACAACTCGACCACCCGCCGCTTCGGCGGCACCGGCCTGGGCCTGACCATCTCGCGCGAGCTGGTGCTGCAGATGGGCGGCCGCATCTGGGTCGAGTCGAGCACCGAGGGAGCGAACCCGGGCTCCACCTTCTTCTTCACCGCCCGCCTGCCGCCCGCCGAGAACGCGGGCGAGCTGCCGCGACCCGACCTGCGCCGGCTGCGGGTGTACGTCATCGACGACAACCCGCGCAGCTTGCAGGCGCTGCTCACCTCGCTGCGCGGGTGGAACGCCGATGCCATCGGGTTCTCCTCGGCCTCCGAAGCCCGCACCGAGGTGCTCCGCGCGGCCCAGGCCGGCGAGCCGCCGCGGCTGATGGTGGTCGATCACCAGATGTCCGGCCTCGACGGCCTCGCGCTCTGCCGCGAGCTGGAGCTGGACGCGAAGACGCAGCGGATCGCGCGCGTGCTCCTGCTGGCGCCCGGCAAGCGGGTGCCGCGCGAGGTGCTCGAGCAGGCGGGCGTGGCGCGCGCGCTCTTCAAGCCCGTGGCCGAGCCGGCGCTGCTCGAGGTGATCCAGCAGGCGATGGCGGGCTGGGCGACGCGGCGGCCACCGGTCTCGCCGCAGTCGCTGGTGGCGCTGGCGGTGTTCCTGCCGAAGCTGCCCTCCGATCCCGTGCTGCCGCTCCCGCCCGCTCCCAGCCCGGTCCCGCGGCTGGGCGTGCCGTGGGCGCGCGATCCGTCGAACCCCGTGCTCGAGGTGGCCGCGCCAGCGCCTTTGGGTGCACCAAGGACCGGCGTCGCGGCGAGCGGCGGCGGGCTGCCTGCGCTGCGCCCCAGGCGGGCGCTGCTCGCCGAGGACAACGACATCAACGCGCTCCTCGTGCGCAAGATGCTCGAGCGGCTCGGCTGGCAGGTGGAGCGGGTGGCGAGCGGCGGCGCCGTGGTGGAGGCGGCCGAGCGCGGCGGCGTCGCGGTGGTGCTGATGGACGTGCAGATGCCCGGGATGGACGGCTACGAGGCCACCCGGCGCATCCGGGCGCGCGAGGCCACCGCGGGCGGGCACGTGCAGATCATCGCGCTGACGGCGAACGCGATGAAGGGGGATGAGGAGCTCTGCAAGGCGGCGGGAATGGACTTGTATCTGCCCAAGCCGATCGGGGTGGAGGCGCTGAAGGCCGCGCTGGAGGCGGCCTTAAGCGCGGATGGGTA
>JAYWAO010000191.1:0-5795 GCA_043782365.1 Deltaproteobacteria bacterium | reverse complement strand
GCCGCGCGGTCGCGATAGACCATGTTGAGGTCGCCCACCAGGCGCAGCAAACCGGCGTGGTCGGCTTCCGCGAGCAGGTGCCAATCGAGCGACCGCGCCTCGCTGAACTCGCTCCACTGCCCGAACTCGCCGCCCATGAAGACCAGCTTCTTCCCCGGATGCGCCCACATCCAGCCATAGAGCGCGCGCAGGTTGGCGAACTTCTGCCAGCGGTCGCCGGGCATCTTGTCGAGCAGCGAGCGCTTGAGGTGCACCACCTCGTCGTGCGAGAGCGGCAGCAGGTAGTTCTCGCTCCAGGCGTAGAGGAAGCCGAAGGTGAGCTTGTTGTGGTGATAACGCCGATAAGCCGGGTCGAGCGCGAAGTAGTCGAGCGTGTCGTGCATCCAGCCCATGTTCCACTTGAAGGTGAAGCCGAGCCCGCCGACATAGACCGGCCGGCTCACCCCGGGCCACGAGGTGGACTCCTCGGCGATCACCGTCGCGCCCGGGTGCTCGCGGTGGACCACTTCGTTCAGTTCGCGCAGGAACGCGGCCGCCTCGAGGTTCTCCCTGCCGCCATAGCGGTTGGGCACCCAGCCGCCGCCCTCGCGGCCATAGTCGAGGTAGAGCATCGAGGCCACCGCGTCCACCCGCAGGCCGTCGAAGTGGTAGGTGCGCAGCCAGTAGAGGGCGCTCGCCAGCAGGAAGTTCCTCACCTCCGCGCGGCCATAGTTGAAGATCATCGTCCCCCACTGCGCGTGCTCTCCCTGGCGCGCGTCGAGGTGTTCGTAGAGCGCGCTGCCGTCGAAGCGGCGGAGGCCGTGGGCGTCCTTGGTGAAGTGCGCGGGCACCCAATCGAGTAACACACCAATCCCGGCGAGGTGCAGCTCATCGACCAGATAGGCGAGGTCCTGCGGTGGGCCGTACCGCGCGGTGGGCGAGAAGTATCCCGTCGTCTGATATCCCCACGACGGGTCATACGGGTGCTCGGTGATCGGCAAGAGCTCCACGTGGGTGAACCCCCCGCGCTTGACGTGCTCGACCAGCCGGGGCGCCAGCTCGCGATAGGTGAGGAACCGCCCGGTGTGGTGCCCGCCGCCCAGCTCCACCGCGCCCGGCCCGCGCTCGTCGCCGCGCGCAAAGCCGCCGAGGTGCACTTCGTAGATCGACATCGGGCGCCGCAGCGGGTCGGTGATCGACCGCTCCCGGATCCACGCCTCGTCGCGGAACGCGTGCCCAGGCGGCGTGTGGACGCGGCCAGCGGTGCCGGGCCGAAGCTCGGTCTCGAAGGCGAACGGATCGGTCTTCAACACCCGCTCGCCGTCGGCGCCGATGACCTCGTACTTGTACCAATCCCCCTCGCCCAGATCGGGGATGAACAGCTCCCAGATCCCGCTTTGGCCGATGCGCCGCATCGGGTGGAGCCTGCCGTCCCAGCCGTTGAACCCGCCCACCACGCTCACCCTCCGCGCCTGCGGGGCCCAGACGGCGAACGAGACGCCGGGCACGCCGCCGAGGTCGCGCAGGTGCGCGCCCATCCGCTCGTCGAGGTGGAGGTGGCGGCCCTCGTTGGCGAGATACACGTCCAATTCACCCAGCGTGGGCAGGAACGCGTACGGATCGCGCAAGGTGAAGCTGCGCGCGGGCTGGTCGCCGATGGCGGGGTATTCGACCGTATATCGATACGCAAACAGCTGGTCGCTCCCTTCGAACCGCGCTTCGAACAGGCCGCCCTCGCGGATGCGCCTCGCCTCGACGGGCGGGTGGCCCTCGGCCAGCACCGTCACCTTGGTCGCGTCGGGCCGGAAGATCCGCACCACCGCCGCGGGCCCGCCCGGCGCGGTGGCCGGGACCGGGTGCGCGCCGAGCACGTGGTGCGGCTCCCCGTGCTCGAGGGAGACGATCTGGTCGAGCTCGCGGGCGAGGGCGGGGTCTTCAGTGGGACGGGCGATCATGGGTGCTCCGGGGGACCGTCGAGAAGCCGCACACGCGACAAAGTGCGGCAGTTGTCCTGCGTTCGTGGTCGCGCTGCAGTTGTCACGTTCGCTTGCCGCGCCTAATCCGTCCCGCCCTCCACCTGCTCGCTCGCCGCCTCGGCCCGCTTCGCGATCGTCAGCGCCAGATAGTCCTCCAGCGCCGCGTCGAGCCCTACATCGCGCTTCGCCCGCTCGCTCATCAGCCACTTGTGCTCGAGCACCTGGCAGTACAGCTCCGCCAGCTCCTCGTCGGGGCCGAGCGCTTCTCGCAGCCGCTGCGTCACGGGCTGGTACCGCTCGGCGAGCCACTTGTAGGCCGCCATGCTCTGGCCCACGCTGCGGTTCTGCTCGCTGGCCAGCTGCGCCTGCAGCTCCTTCACCTCGTTGATGATCAGCGCCGCCTGCCGGTCGCCCGCGACCAGGCCGGTGAGCCCGTGCAGCAGGCGCCGGTGGTAGTCGCGGTCCACCACCATGGTGCGCATCCGCAGCCGGTCGCCCTCGCCCGTCTTGAGCAGCTCGAACTCGCCCACCGAGAAGCCCAGCTCGTTGAGGGCGCGGATCCGGTCCTGGATCAGGTAGCTCTCGTTGGGCGAGAGGATGACCTGCCGGTTGATCTCGGTCCAGAGTCGCTGGTAGCGGCCCTTGATGTTCGCGCCCGTCTGCGCCACCGAGAGCGCCGGGGGCAGCGTGGTGACGAGGGCCAGATCGGCGAGGCCGCCCTGGAGGTTCTCCTCGAGGATGTGGAGATCCAGCGCCCGCTGCCCGTCGGAGAGCCGCTCGTGGATCTCGCTGGTCTCGGCGTCCACCATGTACGCCTGCAGCTCGCCGGCGTCGCGGCGGAAGAGCGTGTTGGAGAGCGAGCAGTCGCCCCAGAAGAAGCCGCCGAGGTGGAGCTGCACCAAGAGGCCCGCCATCGCGTCGAGCAGGCGCTCCCGGTACCGCTCGAGCCCCTGGTTCATGAAGAGGTTGCGGTAGGGCAGGGAGCCGTCGAGGTAGCGGGTGACCAGCACGCTGTTCTCGACCCGGTCTCCCTCGCTGGTGACGAGCGCGCGCGCGTGCCCGGCCGCCTGCACCGCGGGCAGGCGGCGCTCCTCCATCCCGCGCAAGAGGGCGTACTCCTTCTCCGCCCGGCCCGGCGCAAGCTCCTTGAGCGCGTAGACCGCGTCGCCGTACTCGGCGAAGACCACCTCGTGGCGCGAGAGGCCGCGCTGCATCTCGACCAGGCGGGGCGTTCTGCCGCGCCACTGTACGAGCGGCAGGTGCCAGGGCAGGTCGATGAAGTCGGGCTGCCCGGGGCGGACGGAGATGGAGAGGAGTCCGGGGTCGGCCATGGGGGCTGAAGATAGGCACAGATGGTGTGAGCGGAACACGGGGTCGAAGGTGCCGCGGCTGCTTGCCCTCCAGCACCGCACCGGGTAGTAACGAGCCAAGTTGGCGCTCGACTGATGAACATCCTCGGCATCTCGGCCTGGTACCACGACTCGGCGGCTTGTCTGCTGCAAGACGGCCGTCTGGTCGCCGCGGCGCAAGAGGAGCGCTTCTCCCGCAAGCGGCACGACGCCGCCTTCCCCAGCCAGGCGGTGGCGGCGTGCCTGCAGCAGGGAGGCATCTCGGTCGGCGACCTCGACGCGGTGGCCTTCTACGACAAGCCGTTCGTGAAGTTCGAGCGGATCCTCGAGACCCACCTGTGGCGCGCGCCGCGCGGCCTGCCCGCCTTCCTCCAGGCGATCCCCCTGTGGCTGGGGGAGAAGCTCTGGGTCCCCGACCAGATCGCGCGCGAGCTCGGGCCGCGGCTGCGGGCGCCCGTGCTCTTCCCGGAGCACCACGAGTCGCACGCCGCCTCGGCGTTCTTCCCTTCGCCGTTCGACCAAGCGGCCTTCCTCACCATCGACGGCGTCGGCGAGTGGGCCACCTCGTCGTGGGGCACGGGCCGGGAGAACCGGCTCGAGATCGAAGCGGAACTGCGGTTCCCCCATTCGCTCGGCCTGCTCTATTCGGCCTTCACCCACTTCACCGGCTTCAAGGTGAACTCCGGCGAGTACAAGGTGATGGGGCTCGCCCCGTATGGTGAGCCGCGCTACGCGCAGACCATCCGCGATCACCTGGTGCAGATCGAAGACGACGGCTCGCTGCGGCTCAACCTCGACTACTTCGACTTCGCTGGCGGGCTGCAGATGACCGGCGAACGGTTTGCGGCGCTCTTCGGCGGGCCAGCCCGCGCGCCGGAGAGCGCGCTCACGCAGCGGGAGATGGACCTCGCCCGGTCGGTGCAGGAGGTGACCGAGGAGGTGGTGCTGAAGATGGCCCGCCACGTCCGCGCGCAGACAGGGCAGCGCAACCTCTGCCTCGCGGGCGGCGTCGCGCTCAACTGCGTGGCCAACGGCAAGCTGCTGCGCGAGCGGGTCTTCGACCGCCTCTGGATCCAGCCCGCCGCCGGGGACGCCGGGGGCGCGCTGGGCGCGGCCTGCATCGTCTGGCACCACCACTTCGAGAAGCCCGCGCCAGTGAAGAGTGGCCGCGATCTGCAGCGAGGGTCGCTGCTCGGGCCCGAGTGGGACGCAGCGGCCGTCGACGCCTTCCTCGCGCAGCGGGGGCTGCCGCACGACAAGGTCCCTGACGACGCCCTGCTCGACACCGCGGCGCAGCTGCTCGCAGACGGCAAGGTGCTCGGCTGGTTCCAGGGCCGGATGGAGTTCGGGCCGCGCGCCCTCGGCAACCGGTCGATCCTCGGCGACCCGCGCTCGCCGCAGATGCAGCAGCGGATGAACCTCAAGATCAAGCAGCGCGAGGGGTTCCGCCCGTTCGCGCCGTCGGTGCTCGCCGAGCGCGTGGGCGACTGGTTCGAGTTCGAGGGCGAGAGCCCCTACATGCTGCTCTGCGCCGACGTGAAGAAGTCGCGGCAGCGCGCGATGACCGAGGCCGAGCGGGCGCTCTGGGGGATCGACAAGCTCAACGTGGTCCGCTCCGAGATCCCGGCGGTGACCCACGTCGACTACTCGGCGCGCCTGCAGACGGTGCACCGCGACGACAACCCCCGCTACCACGCGCTCCTCTCGCGCTTCGAGGCGCTCACCGGCTGCCCCGTGCTGGTCAACACCTCCTTCAACGTGCGCGGCGAGCCCATCGTCTGTTCGCCGGCCGACGCCTACCTCTGCTTCATGCGCACCGACCTCGACGCGCTCGTGCTGGGGAACTGCATCCTGCACAAGTCCGCCCAGCCGCGCTGGGTCGAGCGCGAGGATTGGAGGCGGACCCATGAGCTTGACTAGCGAGGTGCGTGGGTCGCTGGCACGGCTCGACTCCTCGCCGGCAGCGCTGCGCCGCTTCTCCCGGGTGGTGGGCGCGGCGCTGCTCTTGGCCGGGGCCGTCCTGGTGTGGCGGCGCAGCGGCGCAGGTCCCTGGCTCGCGGGCGGCGGCGCGCTGCTGCTCGCTTTTGGGCTGGTCGCGGGCCTCGTCGCGCCGGCAGCGCTGCGCCCGGTGCACCGCGCCTGGATGGGGCTCTCCTACTCGCTCGGCTATTGCACCTCGCGGCTGGTGCTGGTGCTGCTCTTCTTCCTGGTGCTGACGCCGCTCGCGCTGCTGCGCCGCCTCTTCGTCGGGCACGCCCTCGGCGACACGCCTCCCACCGGGAGCGCCTGGGTCAAGCGCGACAAGACAGCGAGGGGGGGATACGAGCGGATGTTCTGAGCGAGCAGGTCCGGCTGCGGCCCGGTTCGGTTATCGGTTATCTTCGCCTCCCTCTCCCCGGGAGCGCCGTTGTCGAAGCTGCGGATCGTCGCCGACTACTTCACCTTCCTGCGCCGCCAGAAGAAGTGGTGGCTCTTTCCCATCGCGGTGGCG
>JAYWAO010000190.1:0-2068 GCA_043782365.1 Deltaproteobacteria bacterium | reverse complement strand
GGTGCGGCTGCGCGCGGTGGACGCCTACACCAACACCTCCGACTACTCCGCCACCTTCGCGGGCACGCCCACGCCGATCGACGACTTCTACTCCTACTACCAGGGCGAGGGTGGCACCGCGCAGGGCGGCGGGGGCTGCGGTGCTGCTGGCGCGGGCTGGGCCGCAGCGGTGCTCCTGATGGGCTGGTTGGCCGCGCGCCGCCGCCGTGGTCCCGGCCGGGGCGGCACGGCGCTCCTCGTCTTCGCGCTCGTCTCTGGCGCAGCAGCGGCCGCGCTGGCGGAAGACCCCGCGTCCGCCTCGAGGCCCGCGCCCGACCCCGCCGCGCTCGGGCAGCAGCTCAAGCCGCTCTCGCGCCCCGACCGGGTCCCGCGCGCGTTCCTCTTGGCGCTCAAGCTAGACCGGTACGACCCGCAGATCGATTCGCAGCCCGGCCTCGTCAACCCGAACACGGGCGGCGTGGGCACGCCGTACCACGACATCTTCGGCACCCGCATCCCGCTGCGCGTCCAGGGCGAGCTGTCGTGGGTGGTGGCGCACCGTCCGTGGCTGGGGTCGTTGCTGGCGGGCGGCACGTTCGGCTTCTGGCAGAACATCGGGCGCGGGCGCTACTCGACGACGTTCACCGATTCGGACGGCGTCACCCACAACAAGGGCGACCGCTCCGACGACACCGCGCTGCTCGACATCTGGCCGATGGGCGCGGTGGCCACCTACCGGCTCGACCAGTTCGCCGACCGCTACCGCTGGTTCCCGCTGGTGCCGTACGCGCAGGCGGGCCTGATGACCGCGCTCTGGGCCTCGTACAACGGCGCGGGCAAGATCTCGACCGGCAGCGCCGCCGCGCCCGGGCACGGCTCGGGCTGGACCTACGGCTACACGGCGGCCCTCGGCGTCGCGCTGGCGCTCGACGTGATCGATCCACAGCTCTCCAACGAGGCCTACGTCGACCTCGGCCTGCAGCGGACCTCGCTCTTCGCCGAGTACGCCTGGACGAAGCTCGACGACTTCGGCGGCGGCAAGGCGCTCGTCTTGAGCGACCGGCAGTGGCGGTTCGGGCTGTCGCTCGAGTTCTAGTCAGCTGGTCAGGCCGCGCGGGCCACCGCGAAGAGCTGCGCCCCGCGCCGCCGCGAGTTGAGCAGGAAGAGCCCGCGCAGGCCCAGGCAGATCAGGTTCTCCGAGAGCCCGTAGGCCTTCGAGGAGAAGCGGTCCATCGAGCCCTCTGCGTTCAGGTTCGCATACCATTTCGATAAGTCGTGGAACGGGTAGCCCGTGTTCCAGATCTTCTCGGGATGGAAGCCTGCTCCCTCGAGCAGCGCCTGCAGCTCGGCGCCGGTGAAGTGCCGCCGGTGGCCCACCCGGCGCTCGGTCTCGCGCAGGGGCCCGCTCTGGGTGGTGAGCACCAGGAGGCCCCCCGGAGCGAGCAGGGCGCGCGCGTTGGCGAGCAGCTGCGCGGGCTGGTCGACGTGCTCGAGCACCTCGACCGCCGTTACCGCCTGGTGCTGGCCGCTGTCCTCGGCGGGCCAGCGCGCGGGCGCGTCCAGGTTGGCCTGCACCCAGCGCACCGCGGGGGCCCGCGCCCGGTTCTGCGCCAGCAGGGCCTCGGCGAGATCGACGCCCACCAAGCTCGCCCGCGGCAGCGCGCGCGCCACCTCGGCGAGGAGCTGTCCGCCGCCGCAGCCCAGGTCCACCACGCTCGCGGGCGCCTGCTGCCGCAGCACCGAGAGCACGGTGCGCACGCGAAAGCGCGGGGCCGCCATCTTCTTCCAGTAGTCGGCCTGGCCCGGCGAAGCGGCCTGGTAGAAGTCGCGGTTGGCGTCCGCGGCGCTGCCTCGCGCGTCTCGGGGGCTCATGATTGGTCACATCTTTCGGAGCCACAACGACGAACCCGATCGAGCACGGCGGGCCTTCTCAGAACAAGGGTGCGAGATGATCTGGGAGCCGGGCCTGCGGCCCTGGCGTGTACAGGGGCTCCGCCCCCGTACCACCCCCGGCGCGGGCTACCGATTCACCAAGTGGCCCGGCATCGCCGGCACGGGCGGGCACTCGGAGCCAGCCCCGGCAAATGCC
>JAYWAO010000189.1:0-5813 GCA_043782365.1 Deltaproteobacteria bacterium | reverse complement strand
GATGCCGAACCTCGAGATCATGGGCAGCTGGAGTCTCGAGCGCTGGATCTCCTACAAGGAGGACCGGTTCGTCGGCGACACCGGGAACCTCACCATCGTGGTGCCCCGCAACTACAAGAACGCCTACGTGTTCCGGCTCGGCGCCGAGTACACCAAGGTGCCGGTCCTCGAGCAGCTGACCCTGCGCGCGGGCCTGCTCCGCAGCATCTCGCCGCAGCCCACCGACACCATCTCTCCCTCGCTCACCGACGGCAACAGCACCGGCCTCTCGATCGGCGCGGGCTACAACATCACGCCGGGTCTCCGCGCCGACATCGGCTACCAGTACGCCTTCTTCGACACCGTGACTGCTTCGGGTACTGAGGCCTTCCCGGGCTCGTACGCCACCACCGTGCACCTCGTCTCGGCCGGCGTGACCTGGCGGATGGATCTGTAGTTTCCGATCATCGAGTCGGTAGTGCCCGCGGGCGGTCCTTCGAGAGAGGGGCCGCCCGCGGTGCTTCGCGAGATCCGCTCGGTCGGGGTAGGGTGTCGTTCATGCCCACTGAGCCCGCGCCGCTTCCCATCCCCGGCGCAGTCCGGACCTCGCTCGTGCGCCAGCCGGTGCGCGTGCGCGGCGCGACCGTGACCACCGCGGGCTGGCGGCTGGAGCTCACCTCACCGCAGGGGCCCGGGGCCATCCTCATCGTCGAGGGACCCGTGGCGAGCTGGTACCGGGGCGAGGGGGTCTGCCTCGGCCTCACGCAGGAGAAGCTGACGGCGGTGTGGGCCGGGCTCGCTCCGCGGGAGGAGAGCGAGCCGGAGCTGCAGCAGTGGGGGTAGCCGTCAGAGGCCGAGGAGCCCGGGCTCGCCGCGCGTCATCCCCTGCTCTTCAGCCCAGAGGTCGAGGCCGAGGGTGGCCACGTCGTCCACCTCGGGAACCCGGCGCATGTCGGTGCTGCGGTCGATCGACTTCGTGTACCGGCCGCAGGTCTCACAGCCCTCGAGCCGCGCGCCCGACGCCGGCCCCGCGGCGTCGCCGCCCTGCCCTTGCGCGGTGGCCTCACGGCGGGCCGCGGCCTGGGCCGCATCGGCCTGGGTTACGTCGACCTGGGTTGCCACGACCTGGGTTGCGTCGACCTGATAATGGGGCAGCTTCGCCGGGTGCTCCTCGCCGCACCACGAACAGCGGATGCGGTTCACCCGCCACTCGCCGCCGCAGAGCGCGCAGTGGAGGAAGCGGGTGGCCCCGTCGCTCTCGGGGAGCGTGCGCCGCGACGCCACCCAGGGCTTGCCGGCGCAGAACGGGCAGCGGCCGCCCTCGGCCACCAGCTTGCCATGGGCGGCCAGCACCACGCCGCCCACCGAGCTCGCGTCGAGAATGGGTAATACTTTTCTCTTCGGCGGGGCCGCTGGGCCGACGCCGCCGGACATTCCCGCCGGGGAGCCGGGCGGGTCACCCTCCACCGAGAGCTCCGGCGGGTGGCGCGGCTGCACGCCCGAGATCGAGAGAGCCGAGAGCCACGGGCGCAGCGCCGCGCGGGAGAGCCAGTCGTCGCCGCCGCCCTCGGCGAACGTCGTCACCAGCCGCCCGGCGCCGGACTCCAGGGGCTCCGCAGCCCGGGCCCGCGCGGCCTCGGCGAGCGGCGCAGGTCCGGCGGCGGCCGCATCCCAGAGCGCGGCGAGCTCCGCCACCACGCGCGGTGCGTCCTCGGCGACGAGGCCCGTCAGCGGCCGCTCTGCGTGCAGCCGCAAGAGCCGCCGCGCGACGGCCGCCTGCGCGCGGTAGAGCGCGGCCGCGAAGAGGAGGGGCGCGCGCACCGCCGGCCGCTCGTCGGCCAGCAGCGCGGCCCGCTCGGCATGCTCTTCGAACGCCGCGGTGACGAGCGCGGTCTGCTGCGCCAAGCCCATGGGAGCGCTGCCGGCCTCGGTGCTGCTACTTGCTCTCGTCACCCGTCACCTGCCGGTACCATTTGGCGTGGTGCACCCGCGCCCACGCCTTGGTCACCCGGCCGTTGAGCATGGCACGGAACGTCCCGGGCTCGGCGGCGGTGGCGAGATAGATGTGCGCGACCAGCTGCGCGGCAAACCCGATGAAGGCGAGGTCGTGCAGCACCAGCGAGGCGCGGCGCAGGTCCTGGCCAAAGTACTCCGGCCACCAGAGCACGACGCCGGTGAGCAGGAGGCCCACCGACCCGAGCGCAGAGAACCAGAAGAAGAGCTTCTGGCCGCCGTTGTACTTGCCGACGTCGGGGTCGTCGCGGTCGAAGCGCAGGTACTCGATGGTCTTCGGCCCGAGCCAGGCCCACTCCCCCTTCTCCATCGCCATCTTCCCGGCCCAGCGCAAGGTCATCAGGATGGAGAAGACGTAGAACAAGACGCCGATCAGCGGGTGCAGCCAACGGCACACGTAGAGCCCGCCGAAGAGCGCCGCCATCCAGCCGAAGGCCGGAAACCAGATCGGCAGGCCCGTGAAGAGGCAGGTGAAGAAGGTGAAGGCGACGCCCCAGTGGATGACCCGCGCGCCGAGCTGGTGGCGCTGGATCTCGGTGCCCACCACCGTGTCCTCGGCGGGCTCCTGGGGGAGCGCACCGCCGAGCGCCTTGGTCTCCTTGATCGCCTCGCTCGCGACGCTCATGACTCGACCTCCTTCGCTTCCTTTGCGAGCTTCTTGTCTTCGGCGACCTTCGGTCCGACCGAGAGGTAGTGGCCCATCGTAGTGAGGATGGCGCCGCCGAGCGCGAGCAGGCCGAGCGGGCGCAGCACCGACTTGGAGAAGGTCACCGCCATCGGCACGGTGGGATCCTTCGGCAGGCCGTACCACTCGGGGTGGTCGCCGTGGGCGAGCACGGTGATGACGCCGGTGCCGCCCACGCCGGGCGGGTCATAGACCGACGCGTTGGTCTCCCCGCCGGCCTTCAGCTGCTCGACGCGGTGGTTGGCGCGGTCGACCATGTCGGCCTTCTCGCCGAAGTGCAGGCAGCCCGTCGGGCACGCCTTCACGCACGCGGGCTCGAGTCCCACCTGCACGCGGTCCACGCAGAGCGTGCACTTGGACATCTTGCTGGTCTTCGCCGAGAAGCGCGGGATGTCGAACGGGCACCCGGCCTCGCACATCCCGCAGCCGATGCAGGCGTCGGGGTTGACGTCGACGATGCCGTTCTCGTACTGGACGATCGCGCCCGGGGCCGGGCAGGCCTTCAGGCAGCCCGGATCCGCGCAGTGCATGCACTGGTCCTTGCGCATCAGCCAGCTGAAGTCGTCGGGCTTGTCGATCTCGGCGAACTTGATCACGTTCCAGAACTCAGCCGAGGTCTCCGGCATGGTCTGGTAGGAGCCCGTCTGGTGGGTGGCGGTGACCTCCAGGTCGTTCCACTCCGCGCACGCCGCCTCGCAGGCCTTGCAGCCGATGCAGGTGGTCGTGTCGATGTACTTCGCTACCACCGGCAGCTTGCGCAGCCCGGTGGACCCTCCGCGGAGGGTAGCGCTCGACTGCCGGATCTCGAGTCCTTGGGTGGCCATGGTCGCGTCTCCCTAAGCCTTCTCGACCTTGACCAGGAACGTCTTGAACTCGGGCGTATAGGTGTTCGCGTCCATCGCCGAGGGGGTGAGGAAGTTGGCCAGCGGGCCGGTGTGTCCCGGCGCGCCCGCGTAGCCCCAGTGGATGGGGAAGCCGATCTGGAAGACCTCCTTGCCGTTGATCTTGTAGGCCGGCATCCGCTTGGTCACCATCGCCGTGCCGGTGATCGAGCCGCGCGCCGAGGAGACTTTGACGTTCTGCCCGTTGGCCACCCCCAGGCTCTTCGCGAGGCCCTCCGGCACCTCGAAGAAGAAGCCCGGCTGGAGCTGGTTGAGCCGCCCGCCCACCTGATGCGCCGTCCAATAGTGGAAGTGCTCGGTCAATCGATAGGTGGTACAGGCGACCGGATAGTCCTTGCGGTCGCCGTACTGGTCCTTGTCGCTGGAGAACTTCTTGGAGGCCGGGTTGGACTCGACCTTCGGGTGCAGCTGGTTCTCCACCGCCGACTCGATCGCCTCGTAGTGCTCGGGGAACGGCCCGTCGTTGAGCGCCGCCGAGAAGAGCCTGCCCACGCCTTCGGGGTTCATGATGAACGCGCCGAAGGTGCCGGGCGCCGCGTCGGGCTTGTGGTCGGGCACGTCGCCCACCCACTTCTCACCGTTCCAGACGATGCCCGGACGGGTCGGGTCCCACGCCTTGCCCTCTGCGTCGGCGGAGGCGCGATTGTACATGACGCGCCGGTTGGCCGGCCAGGAGAAGGCCCAGTTGGGGAACATGCCCAGGCCGCTGGGGTCGGCGTTGCTCCGGCGCTGCGCGTTGTTCCCCGCCTCGGTGTAGACGCCCGAGTGGATCCAGTTGCCGCAGGCGGTGCTGCCGTCGTCCCGCAGCTGCGCGAACCCGTCCACCTGCTGGCCCGCCGTCTTGAGGGTCTTGGTGGGGTCGGCGAGGTCCTTCACGTCGGCCAGCGCTTTGCCGTTGATCTCCTTGAGGGCCTCGCCGAGGTCGGGGTTCGCCGGGTTCGAGTAGGCCCACTGCACGCTGGTGAGCTGCTCGGGGAAGGCGCCGCCCTCCTTCCGATACAGCTCGCGCACGCCGAGGAAGATGCGGGCGATGATCTCCTGGTCGCTCTTGGCGAGCCCCGGAGGCTCGAGCGCCTTCCACTTCCACTGGATCCAGCGGGCCGAGTTGGTGAAGCAGCCGTCCTTCTCGGCGAAGTTCGCCGCCGGCAGCTGGAACACCTCGGTCTTGATCTGCGACGGGTCTGCCCCGCCGAGCTCCTTGGGTGCCTTCCAGAAGGTCGCTGTCTCGGTGTCGGTGTTCTCCACCATCACCATCCACTTGAGCTTGGAGAGCGCCGCCACCATCTTCGGCGAGTTGGGCCCGGTGCCCACCGGGTTCATGCCGAAGGAGACGAGGCCCTCGGGCCCGGGCTCGTCACCGCCGGCCCGCTTGCTCTTGCCCCGGTACATGTCGTCGAACATGTACATCCAGGAGTAGTTGCCGTCGACCTTCGGTAACCACTGGTAACCGAAGTCGTTCTCCTTGGTGGCGTTCTTGCCATACTGGGACTTGAGCAGCGAGGTCATGAACTTCGGGTAGTTCTGCAGGTAGTTCATCGACGGCCACGCCGCCTTGTTGAGCGTGGCCGGGGTCACCTTCTCGAGGTAGGTGGCGAGGTCCTTCTGCGGGCCGGTGGGGGTGCGCAGGTAGCCCGGGAGGATCTCGAAGGTGCCGCCCATGTCGGTGGCGCCCTGGATGTTCGAGTGGCCGCGGAGCGCGTTGACGCCGCCGCCGGGCCGCCCGACGTTGCCGAGCAGGAGCTGCAGCATCGCCGCCGCGCGGATGATCTGCACGCCGGTCGAATGCTGCGTCCAGCCGAGCGCGTAGAGGATGGTCCCGACCCTGTCGGCGGTGCCCGTGGAGGTGATGATCTCCGCCGACTTGAGGAACTTGTCCTTGGGCGTGCCGCAGATCGACTCGACCATCTCGGGCGTGTAGCGGGCCACGTGCGCCTTGAGCAGCTGGAAGACACAGCGCGGGTCCTCGAGGGTGGGGTCGAGCTTGTAGCCGCCCTTCTTCTCGCCAGCCGCGTCGGCCTCCGCCTCGTACGCCCACGCGCCCTTGTCGTACTCGCCCTTCTCCTTGTCGAACCCGGAGAAGAGGCCGTCCTCGAACTTGTACTTGTCCGAGATGACGTAGGCGGCGTTGGTGTGCAGCTTCACGTAGTCGTGGTGGAACCGCTTGGTCTCGATCGCGTACCGGATCACGCCGAGCAGGAAGGCGATGTCGCTGCCGACCCGGAGCGGGGCGTAGT
>JAYWAO010000188.1:0-15963 GCA_043782365.1 Deltaproteobacteria bacterium | reverse complement strand
CGCTCGAGGGGGCGGCCCACCGCGCGCAGGACTCGCTGCCGCCGCAGCAGCGCCCGAAGGCGGGGCCGCACGCCGATGGCGGCCCGACGCCCACCGACGGCGGCGTTCGGTAAGTTGGGCTACCGAACCAACGCTGCGGTCACCGCCGCCTCGGGCAGCTTCAGCTCGCAGCGCCGGTTGCGCGCCCAGGAGGCGGCGTCGTGCCCCGGGTCGAGCGGGCGGCGCACTCCATAGGCCGCCGGCTCCAGCTGCGTCTGCGCGACGTCGCGCTCGGTGAGGTACGCCGCCACCGCGCGGGCCCGGCGCAGCGAGAGCGCGTCGTTGTAGGTGTCGCTGCCGCGCTCGTCGGCGTGGCCACCCAGGCGCACGGTGAGCGCGGGGTTGGCCTTGAGCGCGAGCGCCACGTCGGCGAGCCACTTCTTCGACTCGTCGCTCACCGAATCGGAGTCGAGCGAGAAGAAGACGAGGCCCAGCTCGCCCTGCGTGCTGTGGGGAGTGTCGATCAGCCTGCGCAGCACCTCGCCAGCGTTGGCGTTGGTGACCGCCAGCTGCTGCTCGCCGACGGTGACGAGCCCGAGCGCCCCGGTCGGGAGCGGGTCGGCGGACGCGGCGACCGGCTCGACCTGCGCGAGCTCGCTAGCCTGCCCCTTCTGCTCCTTGTCGACGGTGAGGTCGGGCTTGACGTCCTTGTTGGTGCAGGCGCCCGCGACCGCGGCGGCGAGGACGGCGGCGGCGAGCGTGGCGGCGGCGCGCGACGAATGCGAGGGGGGCTGCTGGCTCTGCGACATGGCCTTCTCCTTGCGGCGCTTGGGAGCGCCGTCCGAGGTAGTGCTGGTGTGGTGTGCGTGTCTTCGAAGCGGTCGCCGCGGACTTGCGGTGCTGGTCCCTGCGCGGCCCGCTGGGGCGGTTTCAGCCCGCCCTGATTATCGAATCGGCTTGCGACGCCGCTCCGGGAGCTGAAACCGCCGGCCCCGCAGCCGCAGGGCCCGCACACCCACTCGGAGGTCCGCGGATGGACGACTACACTTTAGAGGAGCGCCGCTTCGGCGCGCTCGCTGCGCGGCCCAAGCGGCTGGCGGCGCGGCTCTCGGCCACCGTGGTCTCGCTCCTCGGGCACGCCGCGCTCCTCGGGCTGGCGCTCTTCGTCGTGCGGCCGCCGGCACCGCGGGCCCCGCAGCCGCCCGAGCGGGAGGTGCTGGTGGTGCGGCCGCCGCGGCTCGTGCCCGCGAAGCTGGCCGTGGTCACGCCTGTGGTGGCCCCCGTGGTTACCGATTCGATGGCCGCCGCTGCCCCGCCGGCAGCCCCGCCCGCACCGGCTCCCGCACCGGCTCCCGCGCCCGCTTCCGCCGGCGCCGCCCCGAGGCCGCCTCCTCCTACGCCCAAGCCCGCGCCCCATCCGAAGGTGGCTGCGCGCACGCCGCAGCCGCGCCTCCACGGCCTCGACGCCACCCCCCTGCCGCCGCAGTCGAGCGAGCAGGCCGCGACGCTCCTCCGCGCCGCGCAGCGGGAAGCAGCGCTGCAGCAGGCCGCGCTGGGCGCCTCCGCTCACGCCCAACCCGCTGCCGAGCTGCGGCCCGCAGCCGAGCCCGGCCCTACGCCTGCCGAGGAGAAGCGGGCCTTCACGGTCACGCTCGCCGAGCGGATTCGCACCCACTGGGTGCTGCTCGAAGGGGGCCCGCGCGATCCGGTGCTGGTGGCGCTCACGGTGCGCCTGCTCGGCGCGGGCTACCGGCTCGACTGCAGGCCGGGGCCGGGGGCCGCGGGGGACACCGCCCGGATGGCCTGCGCCGCCATCGCCGCCGCCGACCTTCCGCAGCTTCCGCAGTCGCTCGCGCGCGACGGGACCGTCCTCGCGGCCCGCTTCGTTCCGTAGCCGCAGCCCGTGTTCGCCCGCCGCCCACTCACCCCCGCTGGAGAGTCCACATGTCCGCTGCCCGCCTTGCCCTGCTCCTCTCGCTGGCCGTGTTCGCCGCGCTCACCGCAGCACCCGTGGAGGCCCGGGCGACCTCCGCGCCAGGTCCGATCGCCTCGGCGCCGCCGCCACCGTCGCTGGCTGCGGTGCGCACTGGCTCGCGCCTGCTCGACCCGCCGATCCCTGGCGCAGACGACGGACCGATCGTCGTCAGCGGCGCGCGCTCGCTCTACTCACTGCGCCTCGAGGCGCCCCCGGCGCTGCAACCGCTCCGGCGCGAGGTGGAAGCGCTGCTCTCGCGCACCGGCGGGTTCTCCTTCGGCGGGCAGGAGGCCGACGGCGTGCTGACGCTGCAGGACTCTCCCAGCGGCGTGCTGCTCACCGTGCGCCGCCCCGGCCAGCCCGAGCGGCTCTCCCGCGCGGCCGGCCCGCCGCTGCTCCTCGCGGGCGCGCTCGCCGACGCGGTGCTGCGAGCCTTCGGGCGCGACGCCGAGTTCAGCAGCCTCGTTGCCTGGGTGCGCGGCGGCCAGTGGCTCTGCCTGGGCACGCCCTCGGGCAACGAGCTGCGTGCGTGGCCCTCGAGCGGCGACGTGGTGGCGGCCTCGTTCGCCGACCAGGGCGCCGAGCTGGTCTACGCCCGCGCCACCGACGCCCGCCGCGAGCTGCTGCGCGCCCGCATCGACGGCGCCGAAGCCCCGCGGCCATTCCTCTCCTGGCCGGGGCACGCCTCGTCGCCGCTCCTGCTCGCGGGCGGAGTGTATTACTTCTCGGGCGCCACCCCCACCGGCGTGGGCCTCTTCTGGGGCACGCTGGGCGCGCCGCCGCAGGCCCTCTTCCCGCGCCGCTCCGCCACGCTCGAGGTCTCGCCCGCGCTCGATCCCGCGCACCACCGCCTCGCCTTCGTGACCGACCGTGGTGGCCAGCAGCGCATCCACCTGTCGGGCCTCGACGGCGGCGGCGAGACCACGCTGGAGACGGGCCTCGGGCAGGCGCTCGACCCGGCCTTCTCTACCTCGGGCGACCAGCTCGCCTACGCGCTCTCGGAGCGCAACGGCGAGCAGCAGGTGTGGGTCGCCGACCTGCGCACGGGCCAGCGCCGGGTGGTCACCGGCGGACCCGGCAAGAGGAGCCACCCGAGCTTCAGCCCGGGCGGCGGCCTGATCGTCTACCAGCAGCGCGGCGACGGGCCTTCGCAGGTGTGGACCGCGTCGGCGCTCGGCGGCAGCGAGCGCTTGCTGGTGTCCTCTCCGGCCGGCGCCACCCTCCCGGTGTGGGGCCCGCTGCGGGGCCTTGCGGCGGTGGCGGCGCGGTAGCCCCCCGAAGAGCGTCCGCCAGGCGCCCTTCCCTTGGCGGCCCGATCCATGAGAACAGGCGCGCCGTGGAAAGCGCCTCAGAGCCCGCCGTCCCTGCCAAGAGCAGCCTCGTCCCGGCCGTCGCCGCCTTCCTCGCGTGGGGCCTCTTCCCGGTCTACTTCCACGCGCTGCACGGCGTGCCCGCGACCGAGATCCTCGCGCACCGCATCGTCTGGTCGGCGGTGTTCCTCTCGGTGCTGGTGACGCTCTCGGGCCGCTGGTCCGAGTGGCAGACCGCCCTCTCGCGCTGGCGCTCGGCGCGCGTCTACCTGCTCTCCACCTCGCTGGTGACGGTGAACTGGCTCCTCTACCTCTG
Organism: Deltaproteobacteria bacterium; assembly: GCA_043782365.1. Taxonomy (GTDB): domain Bacteria; phylum Myxococcota; class Myxococcia; order Myxococcales; family 40CM-4-68-19; genus CAIWCD01. The sequence continues at coordinate 12,383 of JAYWAO010000188.1, read as the reverse complement.
GGCCGTCTCGACGGGCCAGGTGCTGGAGGCGAGCCTGGGCTACTTCATCAACCCGCTCGTCAACGTGCTCCTCGGCGTCTTCTTCCTCGGCGAGAAGCTCCGGCCGCGGCAGGCGGCGGCGTTCGGGCTCGCGGGCGTGGGGGTCCTCGTGCTGGTGGTGAGGCTGGGCGCGTTCCCCTGGCTCGCGCTCGCGCTCGCCCTCACCTTCGGCGCCTACGGGCTCTTGCGGAAGGTGGCCGGGATCGACCCGCTGGTGGGCCTCCTGGTGGAGACCTCGCTGGTGGCCCCGCTCGGGCTGGGGCTGATCGCGTTCGTCGGCGTCAAGGGTACGGGCGCGCTCGGCCACGGCGCCTTCACCACGCTCCTCCTCGGCGCCTCGGGCGTGGTCACGGCGATGCCGCTGATCTGGTTCGCGCGCGGCGTGCGCGGGCTCAAGCTGTCGACCATCGGCCTCATCCAGTACCTCGCGCCGACGCTGCAGTTCCTCTCGGCGGTGGTGCTGTTCCACGAGCCGTTCGGCCCGGCCCACGCGGCGGCGTTCGGGTGCATCTGGGTGTCGCTGGCGCTCTACACGGCCGACGCGCTCCACCACCAGGCGACGCGGTAGCCAGGCGACAAAGCAGCGCCCCAAGAGGAAACGGCCGACCCCCTCGCGGGAGCCGGCCGTCCTACCGGATTCGCAAGTCACTTTGCGAATCGACCCCGCGCACCCGGACTACGGGTAGGTGCCCTTCAGCGACACGCCCGTGAACGCCGCGTAGCCGCGGATCATCACGAAGTAGTCGCCAGCCGCCGGGGCGGTGATGGTGCAGGTCTCGGTGTTGCCGGTGAGGTACGGGCGGCAGTCGTAGGTGGTGGTGGTCGGCTTGGCGCCGGCCTTCACGTAGAGGTCGGCGTCGCCGGTGCCGCCCGAGATGGCGAAGACCACCTTGGCCTGGCCTGCCGGAACGGTCAGCTTCCAGTACTGCGCCGACGAGGTGGCCCCGGCGATGCCGGTCACCGCGACGCCGTTGGTCAGCGCCGGGGTGGTGTCGACCGTGCCGGCCGCGTAGGTGGCCTTGAGGGTGACGCCGGTGTAGGCGGCGTAGCCGTTGAGCATCACGTACCAGTTGCCGGCGGCCGGGTTGGTGAAGGTGCAGGTCTCGGCGTTGCCCGAGACGTAGGGGCGGCAGTCATACGTGGTGAGCGTCGGCATCGCGCCGGACTTCACGTACATGTCCGCGTCGCCGGTGCCGCCGCTCATCACGACGGTGAGCGAGGACTGCCCGGCCGGGACGGCGATGACGAACGCCTGGGTCGCGCCCGTGGCGCCCGCGAGGCCGGTGACCGCGACGCCGTTGGAGAGCGCGGTGGTGCCGCCGGTGGCCGCGGTCACCGTCACCGAGGCGGTGGCCGAGTGCGAGGTGGTCGAGGCGCCCGAGACCGTGTAGGTGGCGGTGGCGGCGGCCGCGCCGGCGGCGGCGGTGAGGGTCAGCGTGGAGGCGCCGCCCGCGGTGACGTTGCCAGGGCTGAAGGCGCCCGTCACGCCCGCAGGGAGGCCGCCCACGGTGAGCGTGATGCTCTGGGTGCTGCCGCCGATGGCGGTGGTGCTGACGGTGACGGTGGTGGCCGAACCCGCGGTGACCGTGCTGCTCGAGGGCGCGACGGCCATCGAGAAGTCCACGGCGACGGTGCCCGTGACGGTGAGCGCGAGCGAGGCGGTGTGCGAGGTGGTGCCCGAGGTGCCCTTCACCGAGACGGTGGCGGTGGCGGCGGCGGCGCCGGCAGCGGCGGTGAGGGTCATGGTGGACGACCCGCCGGCGGTGACGCTGGCCGGGCTGAACAAGGCGGTGACGCCCGCGGGCAGGCCGGTAGCCGTCAGCGTGATCGACTGCGTGCTGCCGCCGATGGCGCTGGTGCTGACGGTGACCGTCTTGGTGCCGCCCGCCGCGACCGTGGCCGAGGTGGGCGAGACCGCGACGCCGAAGTCAGCGGCCACCGTCTTGGTGGTGATGCAGGCGTTCGACGAGTTCGAGAACTCCTGCTGCACGGTGTAGGTGAAGCCGTCGGTGCCGACGATCGAGCCCTGCGACGCGTTGCAGATGTCACCGATCTCCCCGTTGGTGGAGTCGTACCAGGCGAGCGGCGGGCCGACGACGGTGGCGATGCCCACCTCGGCGTCCGTCACCGCCTCGATCAGCTCGTGCGAGGCGACCGAGGTCTGGTTGTTGAAGGCGGTGCCGGCGCCGCAGCCCGTCGCGCAGCCCGAGCCCGCGCCCATGTAGGGGAGCACGCCGTAATACACATTCTGCGCGCCCGACTTGAAGGTGCCGTGGTAGGCGCAGAACCCGCCCGCGGAGCAGGAGCTGGAGGTGCCCTGGCTGATGCTCTTCCCGGAGGGGAAGTTCACCATGTAGATGGTGTTGTCGTCGGCGGCGGGGAGCGCGCCGGCGGTGATCTGGGCCTGGATCTCGGCCTGGATCTGCGCGTCGGTGATGGTCGCCCCGTTGCGCGATGCGGCCGGCGCGATGGTGACGGCGCCGATGAACGAACCCCGGCCGATCACCTGGGCGGGGCTGGCGGTGTTGTACTCGCTGAGCCAGTCGTAGTGCGCGCTATTGGTGACCTGCTGGTAGAAGCTGCCCACGTTGGGCGCGGTGCTGCTGGTCACTTCGGGGATGTACGTACCCGAGCCGTAGATGACCTGCTTCACCTTGACGTTCTGGATGACCTTTCCGCCGTAGTAGGTGAGGTGGGCGCCGGCGGGGGCCGCCTGGTTGTTCGCCGTGAACGCGGAGGGGTCGCGCATCGGCATCTTGTGGACGCGGCTGGTGACGCCTGCGACGGCGTCGGCGGTCTCGTCAGCGGCCGGCAGCGGCTGCTGCGTGCAGGCCGAGGCGACCAGCAGGCCGGCGGTGAGCAAGCGGAGGAGCGGCACCTGGAAGCGTGATTCCGGAAGCGACATATGGAGGATTCCCTGGGGTGAACTCTGGCCGCCCAGCGCGAGCGGTGCCGGAAGAAGCCCAGGATCTGGTCAAGCGGACAACCGAGCCTTCGGTCCGTCCCACATCGGCGGGCCTGTCCTACCGTGGGTTGAGTGGTAGTAATTTCAGTAGCTTCAATTCATGTAGTATTGGGGTAGGTAGATATCTCGTCATCAGGGTGACGTATCCAGGCAAGGGTAGGTTGGAGGCACAGGTGGTGCGACTTGGGTCTCCCTCCGATCCTCCGCGTCCCGCGGTCGCAGGGGAGAACCGCGCACAGGCGCGCCAGGCCTGCTCCGGCCGCTCGGCATCGGACACCTGCCGGGTCCTTGGAGAAGGGGCGGACTCTTCCGGGGGCCGGGGCTGCTAGACTGGGCGGGCATGGCCCCGCCGCTGCCCCCCTGGACCGCCTCCGTCGACACCCACTTGCGGGGACTGGTCGAGCAGGTGATCCGCGAGCGCGGACCGGCCCGGCTGCGGGCGTGGCAGATGCTCCTGCAGCAGGTGGCGCCCCACGTGGAGCGCTGGGCCGGGAGCCACCGGGTGCTGCGCGCGGTCCGGTTGACGTCCGAGGACGAGTCCCGGGCCGTGCTGGTCCGCGTGGTCGAGCGGCTGCAGCGGGGCCAGCATGAGAACCTCAAGGCCTTCCTCGCGCGCGGCAGCATCGAGGCCCGCTCTCTGCGGAGCCCTTCGTCGCCGGCGCACGCGAGCGGCCCGGTCCGCACCCCGGAGACGGGCGAAGAGGGCCCCGCAGACGCCGACGCGGTCGAGCGGTTCGCCGCCCTCTCCTCGCTCGAGGAGGAGGACCTCGACCTCGCCGCCCAGGCCCCTCCCGCCGAGGGGACCCCCGACGACCTGACCGCGACGCCGCTGCGGGCCTGGCTCAAGGGCCTCACCGACTTCGCGGTGCGCGACCACGCGGTGGCCCGGCTCGGGCGGCGCACCTCCTGGCGCACGCTCAGCGACACCGCCGTCGAGGATCGCCGGAAGATGAACTCGGACGCGGAGCCCTTCAGCGAGTCGCACGCGGGCTCCCACCGGCCGGCCATCACCGATCTGCTGACGCTGCGGCAGATCGTCGGCGAGCTGTCGCGCTTCATCGAGCAGAGCCTGCCCGCGGAGCAGCAGGTGGCGCTGCGGATGCGGCTGGAGGACGCCAGCTATCCCGAGATCGCCCGGGCGCTCGGGCTCGCGCGGCCTGCGGAGGCAGAGCAGCTCGTGCGTGCGGCGAAGGAGCGGCTGCGGGTGGCGTTCCGCGCCGAGCGGGAGAGATTCGGGTTGGCCGTTTAGCAGCTGGAGCGCCGCGGGGCGCGGGGTTGGGGGGTCACCTGGTCCTGGCGCGCTTCGCCAGGAACTCTCCGACGGACTTGCGGTGCGCCGCCGTCAGGGCCGCGCAGAGGCGGGCGCCGTCGAGCGCCTGCTGCAGCTCCAGCGCCGCCGCGGGGAGCTTGCTGGTGCGGGGCGCCAGCTCGTCGAGGATCTGCTGGCCCCGCACCGGATCGCAGAACGCGGCGACCGCGCCCGAAGCCATCCCCACCGCCGACCGCTCGGGCACCAGCGGCACGAGCTCCGCCCAGCGCGCGCGGAGGAACTCCCAGGCCGCCTCGCGGCTCTCCGGATGGGCGAGCAGCGCGTGCACGAGGCGCGCGCGCTCGTTGCTGCGCAGCCGGGGGTCGAGCGACAGCGCCAGGGCCTTCTGCACCCGGCCTGCGTCCCGCACCGCGCCCAGCGCGCCAAGGAGCCGCCCGCGCACGCCGCTCTCCTCGACCGTGCCCAGCCGCGCTGCCACCGCCTCGAGCTGCGCGTCGTCGCCGTCCTCCACGGCCACCCCGAGCGCGAGGCCCGCGAGCTCGGGCGCGACCGCCGCCTCGTTGAACCCCGGCCCCACGCCGAGCCAGGCGCGGCCTCGCTCGGCGGCCTGGGCCCTGATCTCCGGGTCGCGGCCCACGTTCGCGAGCAGAGCCAAGACCTGCGTGCGCTGCCTGCGCACCCGGGGCTCCTCGCCCGCAGCCCCGGTCCAGCCCAGCCGCTTCGCCGCCGGCCGGTAGAGGTCGCGCACCCAGGCCTCGGCAGCGGGGCGCTGGGCGACCGGCGCGACCTCCTCGCGCACGCTGGCGAGGATGCCGCTGGGCGAAAGCGAGACCGCGCCGTCCTCGTCTCGGGCGAGGAGCTCCGCCGCCGCCAGCACCTCGCCCGCCGGGAGCAGTCCCGCGCTCCACGCCGCCTGCAGCGAGGCCGAGACTGAGAGCCGCTCGCGCAGCGGCAGCCTGGGCAGCGCCGCGAGCAGCGGCTTCAAGCCCGCGCCCTTGAACGCCCACTGGTAGTAGCCGGCGCCGCCGGCGTTGGGCATCACCCAGTCGGGACACCGCGCGCCCGGCAGCACGAACCCGCCCTGCTTCTGCGCGAGCAGGGTGCAGGTCTCGAACACCTCGCGCCCGGCCGCCGCGCGCACGCAGACTGGCACCTGCCAGAGCTGCGCCTTCTGGCCCGCGGTCGGCGTGACTCCCACCGGGAGCAGCCGCTCCTGGGTCAGCAGCACGCGCGGCCCCTTTCCCTTGCAGACCACCTCGGCGCGCACCAGCGGGAGACCGGGCTGGTCGAGGAAGGTGCGCAGCGGCGTACCCACGTCGCGGGCGGCGGCCTCCGAGAGCGCGCGCAGGAGGTCGCCGGTGTCACCGCTGTCGTCCTGGTGGGCCGCGAGATAGCCCCGGATGCCCGCCTGGAACTTGTCCGGGCCCACCCACCGCTCGAACATCTCCAGCACCGCCGCGCCCTTCTCATAGGTCAGCGCGTCGAACTGGTTCCAGACCTCGGAGAGCGAGAGCACCGGCTTGCGGATGGCGCGGGCCGAGGGGAGCGCGTCTTCCTGCATCGCCGCTTGCACCGAGAGCTGCTGCGCTACCTCTGCGCGGTCGGCGGGCCAGAGCGCCTGCTCGGCCTTGGCGCTCAGCCAGGTGGCGAACGATTCGTTGAGCCACGCGTCGGTCCAGAAGCGCGGCGTCACCTGGTCGCCGAACCACTGGTGGGCCATCTCGTGGGCCATGGTCCCGGCGATGCCGGCCTTGGCCTCGGGGCTGGAGACGCCCTCTCGGTAGAGCAGCGCGCTGTCGCGGTAGGTGATGGCGCCGGCGTTCTCCATCGCGCCGTAGATGAAGTCGGGCACCGCGATGTGGTCGAGCTTCTGGTAGGGAAAGCCAGCCCCGAACCACTGCTCGAGCCACGGCAGGAGCAGCGCGTTGGCCGAGAGCGCGTGGGCGAGGTCCTGGCCGCGCCCCTTCGGAGCGACGCCGCGCACCAAGAGCGGCTCCTTGCGCAGCGCGCCCGGCTGCAAGAGCGGCGCGGGGACCACGTCGAACGGGCCCACCGCGAAGGCGAGCAGGTAGCTCGGCAGCGGCCTGGTGGTGGCGAAGCGCACGCGCTTGCGGCCGCCCTCCACGGGCTGCTCGGAGACCATGGGCGCGTTGCTGATGGCGGTGTCGCCGGCGGGGACGACCAGCTCGAGGTCCCAGGGCGCCTTGAACGCGGGCTCGTCGAACGAGGGGAACGCGCGCCGCGCGTCGATGGCCTCGAACTGCGTGAAGACGTACGGCTCCCCGCCCGCCAGGACCACGTGCAGGCCGGTGAGGTGCGTGTCCCACGGCGCGTCCCAGGCGAGGTGCAGCGCGGCCTTTCCCGAGACGAGGCAGGGGAGCGTCACCCGCGCGAGGCCCTCGTCGTTCACCTGCTGGTAGACCGCGGCGAGGCGGGCGCCCGCGAGGTCGAGCCGCGCCGACGTCACGTGCAGGCCCTGCCCGTTGAGCCAGAGCACCGAGCGCGGCCGGTCGAGCTGGAGGGCGATCACCTCGCTGCCGAAGAAGCCGGGCTTGCGGGGGTCGAGCTCCAGCGAGAGCGCGGTGTAGGTGGGGCGGGCATCGGTCGGAAGGCGCAGCACGGGCAGGGGCTCGGCGTCGGAGGGGTTGGGAGCGGGGAGTGGGTCGAGGGTGAAGTTGGGCGTGGGGCCGTCCACGTCGGCGGGGAGCATGCAAAGCCGCTGGGTGGGCTTGATGACGGGCGGCGCCGCGGGCCTTGCCAGCGCAGCCGTCGTGAGCAGCGCCGCCTTCGCAGGCCCCGCGCTGCCCGGAGCGCTCGGGCCCTCGGTGCCAGGACCGGCGCAGGCGACGAGCAGGCCGAGGGCGGCGGCGAGCGAGGGCGCGCGGAGAGCGCAGCGGTGGTTCATGGGCGGTCCAATCTACACCGGGGAAGCGCCCCTTGTTCGCGGCACGGGTGCGCCAGCCACGGCGGGGGGGTCGCGCCTCCTTGCTCAGCGCTCGTTCGTGGCGGCGAAGATCTGCTCCAACGATTCGGCGTCCGCGAGATCCTTGGCGCGACCTGCGGCCCGCTTGTTGGTCAGCATCTCCCTCGGGCCGATGACCTGGCACGGCAGGTCCCGAGAAACGAGGACAACAGATCGCTGTAGTTGGGGTCGAGCATCCGGATCTCCCGCTGCGCGCCGGAAGGCCTCGAGGCTCAGCCGCGCCACCAGGTCGATGCGCTCTCCGACGCAGAGCGAGAGCGAATCTTCGAGGTCGGCGCGGTCGGCCTCCGCCGGGTGGTGAAAGACCTGGGTCTTCCAAGCCTGCCGGGCTTCCCGTCTGCGCCGCGCATCGGTTTGCACATCGTGGCTCTCCCACCGTCACATCGGGGCCGCAGCACGAGCTGGCCGCAGCCTGCGGCACTGCGCATGCGCAGCGGCATCGGTCGCTGCGCCGCGCTACCCCTTCTTCTTGCTGAGGAACGAAAGGAACGCCTCTCGCGCCTCGTCCGAGGCGAGCCGCTCGACGAACAGCGCGCTCTCTTTGTCCATCACCGCCTTCACCTCGGCGGCGCGCGGCCCGCGGATCAGCTGCTTCGAGAGCCGCAGCGCCTCGGGGGGCCGCGCCGCGAGCGCCTCGGCGAGGGCCATCGCCGTCTGCTCGAGCACCTCGGCCGCGACCACCCGGTTGACGAGGCCCGCCGCGTGCGCCTCGGCCGCCGAGAACGGCTCGCCGAGCAAGAGCCACTCGCTCGCCCGCTGCATCCCGGCGAGGCGCGGGAGCAGGTACGAGCTGGCGGCCTCGGGCACCAGGCCCAGCTTCACGAAGGGCAGCTGGAAGCGGGCGCCCGTGGCGGCGACGACGAGATCGCAGTGGAGCAGGAGCGTGGTGCCGATGCCCACCGCGGGCCCGTCGACGGCGGCGACCAGCGCCTTTTCGAATTTGGTAAGGACCGACAAGAACCGGAAGACCGGGCTCTCCTCTCCCGCGGGCGGGTGCTGGAGGAAGTCGGAGAGATCGTTGCCCGCGGTGAAGACGCCCGGCGCGCCGATCAGCAGCAGCACCCGCACCGCGTCGTCCGCGGCGGCGTCGCGAAAGGCCCCGGTGAGCGCGTCATACATCTCTGCCGTCAGCGCGTTCTTCTTCTCGGGCCGCGCCAGCCGGACCACCTTCACCGGCCCCCGGCTCTCGATGACCACCTGCACGGCTAGCCGCCCATCCCGGCGAACATGCTGCCGTAGCCGTTGAGCGACTGGCCGCCGTCGGCCACCAGCACGCTGCCCGTGATGTACGAGGCGGCTGGCGAGCAGAGGAAGAGCGCCACCTCGGCGATCTCCTCGGTGGAGGCGAAGCGGCCGAGCGGGATCATCCCGGTCACGCGGCTGCGCATCTCGGGGTCCGGCGCCAGGCGGGCCATCCCCTCGGTGCCGTCCACCGGACCGGGCGCGATCGAGTTGACGCGCACGCCGGCCGGGCCCCACTCCATCGCCAGCACGCGGGTGATCATGTCGACGCCCGCCTTCGCCGCGCAGACGTGGGCCTGCATCGGCGCGGGGATGAACGCCTGGGTGGCCGAGATCTGGATGACGCAGGCGCCCGGCTTGCGCAGGTGCTCGAAGGCGGCCCGGCAGGAGTTGAAGGTCCCCAGCACGTCGATGTCGATGACCGCCTTGAAGCCGTTGGCGCTCATCCCGATGGCGGGCGCGGGGAAGTTTCCGGCGGCGCCGTTGACGAGGATGTCGATCGGGCCCCACGCCTTGGCCGTCTCCTCGAGGGCGCCGGCGAGGGCGCCGTAGTCGCGGACGTCGGCGGAGAACCACTTGGCGCCCTCGCCGAGCGTGGCGGCGGCGGCCTGCGCCTTCTCGGGCTTGCGGCCGACCACCGCGACTTTCGCTCCGGCCTTGGCGAGGCGCTGCGCGATGGCGAGGTTGATGCCGCTGGTGCCGCCGGTGATGAAGGCGTTCTTGCCCACGAGCAGGTCGTCACGGAAGGGGCTGGTCATCGGTGTCCTCGTCACTGCGGTGTTGGTAATAGTCGGTTACCTACTGGCCGAGCCGGTCGCTAGTCCAGGGCAAGTCTAGGGCCCGGAGACGGGCCGCTGCCGCTTGGGCTCGGGGGGCTCGGAGAAGACGCGCGCCCGCTCGAGCGCCTCGCCGACCGCCGCCCGCAGCGCCGCGCGCTCGGTGAAGATGGCCGAGACGTGCCCTGCGTCCAGCCAGTGCAAGCGCGCGCCCGGGTAGCGCGCGTGGAGCAGGCGCGTCTCCTCGGCGGGCACGTAGCCATCGCCGGTGCAGCCCACCAGCACCGCGGCCTGCGGGGTGCGCGGCAGCGGCAGGCGGCCGTTGCTGCCCGACTCGAAGAAGGCGCGGAGTCGGGCGCGGGCGCGGTGCTCGTCGCCGGCGTCGCGAGAGAGCCGCGCCCAGTCGACCTGCTTGGAGAGCAGGCGTTCGGCATAGACCGGCGACGGCGAGAGCCCAGCCGCCAGCGCGGCGACGCCCACCGTGTGATCGACCAGCGACCCGACCGCCGCCGCCGCGTAGCCGCCCATGCTGTAGCCCGTGACGCAGAGCGGGCCCTGCTGCTCGCGCCGCAGCCAGGCCAGCAGCGCGCGCGCCTCCTCGACCATCCCCCAGATCAGCAGGCCCTGCTCGGCGACGGTGCCGAGGTTCTCGCGGTCCTGTCCGGGCGGCCGGCGCAGGCCGTAGAGGGGGTTCTCGAGAAGATAGAGGTCGATCCCCGCCGGCACCAGCGCGGAGAAGAGCCCCGTACGCAGCCGATACCCGGCGTCGCGAGACCCCGCCAGCACCAGCACCGAGCCGCGCGCAGGCCTGCCGCCGCGGCGGCTCGCGTGGGTGAAGTGGCGGACGTGCGCGGTCCGCGACGCCTCGGGCAGGTGCTCCACCGGCGAAGGAAACGTCCCGTCGCGCGCGATCAGGCCCAGCTTGTCGTAGGGCTCGCCCCACGAGGGAGAGATCAGCGCCGCCTGCGCGCGGTAGACGCTCGGGCCCTGCAGGAGATCGAGGAGCGCCGGGTCGCCGAAGCCGCCGCTGAACATCTTCCGGCGGCTCGCCCACGCGGCGTAGAACCTGTCGAGCAGGTGGACGGAGCGCCGCGCGGTGACCAGCGCGCGGGCCTCTTGCGGAGCGGCTTCGGACACGGGGCTTTCCAGCTAGTGGCCGTTGGATGCGTGCGCGAGGAACCGCTCGGCGTCGATGGCGGCCATGCAGCCCGTGCCCGCGGCGGTGACGGCCTGGCGGTAGATCGCGTCGGCCGCGTCGCCCGAGGCGAACACGCCCGGCACGCTGGTGCGGGTGGAGCCCGCCTCGATCTTGAGGTAGCCGACCTCGTCCATCGGCAGTTGGCCCGTGAAGAGCGCCGTGTTCGGCTGGTGGCCGATGGCGATGAAGAGGCCCTGGCCCAGAAGCTCGCGGACCTCGCCGGTGACGGTGTTCTTCGTCTTCAGGCCGCGCACGCCGGTCTTCTTCTCGCCGAGGACCTCGAGCACCTCCTGGTCGAGCTCCCAGGCGATCTTCGGGTTCTGCTGCGCGCGCGCGAGCATGACGGCGCTGGCGCGGAAGCTCTTCTTGCGGTGGACGACCGTCACCTTGGAGCACATCTTGGTGAGGTAGTTCGCCTCCTCCATGGCGGTGTCGCCGCCGCCCACCACGAAGACCTCCTTGTTGCGGAAGAAGAAGCCGTCGCAGGTGGCGCAGGCAGAGACGCCGTGGCCCGAGAGCGCCTTCTCGGAGGGGAGGTCGAGCCACTTGGCGGACGCGCCCGTGCTGATGATCACCGTCTCGGCGAGCAGGGTCTTGCCGTCGCTCTCGACGGTGAAGGGCCGCTTGGAGAGGTCGACCTTGGTCACCACGTCGTCGATGATCTGGGTGCCGAACCGCGCGGCCTGCTCGCGGAAGAGGTCCATCATCTCGGGGCCCATGATGCCCTTGGGGAAGCCCGGGTAGTTCTCCACGTCGGTGGTGATGGTGAGCTGTCCGCCGGGCTGGAGGCCGGTGAAGAGCACGGGCTTGAGGTTCGCGCGCGCGGCGTAGATGGCGGCCGTGTAGCCCGCCGGACCTGACCCGATGATGACGACCTGGTGCTGTTCCAAGAGCGCTCCTTCGCTGTGCCCGGACTGCGCGGGTGCCGTGGGATGCCGGGCCCGGGGTCGAGGGTTCTACCGCAAAGGGCCCTTCTCTTGGGGCCGAACCCGCGTGCCGCTCCCTCGGCGGGACCGCACGCAAGCTGCGCCTGCGCGGAAGGACGGGGGCGGCAGCGTTCTGTTGCTGGAGCGTTCTAGCTGGAATCCTCCATCTGTTTTAGAGTGCCCGCACCCATGGCCATGGACCCGCTGCAGCTCAAGAAGATCCCGCTCTTCGCGAACCTCACGACGGATCACCTGGCCAAGGTGGCCGCGATCGCGGCGATCAAGACCTGCAAGGCGAACGAGCGGATCTTCGCCGAGGGCGAGGTCGGCACCGAGATGTACCTGATCGCCCAGGGCAAGGTGCGCATCAGCAAGATGGTGCCCGGCGTAGGGGAGGAGGCGCTGGCCATCCTCGAGCCCGGCAGCTACTTCGGCGAGATGGCGCTGATCGACGACACGCCCCGCTCGGCCGACGCCACCGCCCACCTCGCCTGCACGCTCTACGTGATCCAGAAGGCCGATCTGGAGGAGCTGATGTTCCTCCACAAGGACCTGGCGTACGAGCTCCTCTGGACGTTCGTGCGCACGCTCTCGGCGCGGCTGCGCGAGACCAACGACAAGATCAAGGCGTTCTTCGCGCTCAGCGCGCGGTTCTAGTACCGGGCGCCGAAGAGTCTCCCCCATCTGCTCGGTCTGCAGCTACCTCGCTACTATGGGCCGCACTCCGGGAGCCCCGGCAAATGCCGGGGCTAGAAATACAACCGCCCCTGCGGGGCTGCCCCAACGCGCGAAGACCCTGCTGCACCGCCGCACCACTCGGCATACGCAGCGCACGCAACTCCACGCACAGGATGGCCGACGACAACGACGAACCCGATGCAAGGCTCGCAGCCCCCGAAGGGGGCGGCGGTCCTTCTAGCCCCGGCATTTGCCGGGGCTCCTGATCGGGGTGCCTCGACCGAAGTTGTTTGACCGGTATTGAGC
>JAYWAO010000187.1:0-2074 GCA_043782365.1 Deltaproteobacteria bacterium | reverse complement strand
CTAGGAGCGACGACGAGTCAACCCGTTGTGGTTTCCGAGGAGGAGCGACGACGAGATGCGCTGCCCATCGCCGCCCTGGCGACGGGAGGTAAGCTGTTTGGTGCTCTAGCGTGCGGACGCGACGCGGAGGCTGCGCTGCACCTCGAGCGCCTGCGCCACGGCCTCTCCCCCGAGCCGCGCGGAGCGCGCCAGCTGGGAGATCTCCGCGGCCGACCGCGAGGCCACCACCGCGCCGGCAGCGCCGCTCACCGCCGCGCCGCCGTCCTCGGTGACGACCAACGCCGAGACCAGCGCGCCGCTCGCGTCGCGGGCCTCGGCGCCGCCCGCGGTCTTGCGCAGCACGGTGGTCTGGGTGGCTTCGCCGGGCCTGGTCACCGAGAGGGTCAGGGTCTCGCCGCGGTCGGAGGCGACGAGCTTCAGCGTGGTGCCATCGGCGGCCACCGTGGTCTTCTCCAGGGTCTCGCCGGGCTGGAGGTTCGCGAGCGCCGGGTTGGCGCCCGTCCAGAACTCGATCACGTTGAGGATGACGTAGTCGACGAGCGCCGCCACCGCGTAGACGGGGATGACGACGAGCGCGAACATCAGCAGCGAGCGCAGCCACTTGTCGCCGATGGTCTCGTTGAAGCCGTAGACCTTGCGCACCAGCGCGAACTTGCCGAAGCAGCCGGTGAGGGGGACCTGCAGCGCGAGCGCCGCCACCAGCGCGGCGGCGATGCGGAGGGAACGGCGGCTCTTCGGTTCGATCGACTGCGACATGGGTGTTCTCCGATTCGGTAGGCACCGTGAAGGCGCAAGACCCTACCTCAAGGCCGGGGCGCCATGAAGACCAGCAGCGCGGCGCGGGCGGGTCCCGGGTTCTTCACTCCGTGGTCGCTCCCTGCGGGACAGTGGACGATGTCGCCCGGACCGAGGCGCGCCGTCTCGGCCCCCACGCGCGCGTCCACGCAGCCTTCGAGCACCGCGTAGACCTTGTCGCTGCCGCCGTGCGCGTGGGGCTTCTGCTCCTGCCCGGGCTCGAGGCAGTAGACGTCGCAGAAGAACCGCTCGGTCTCGAACAGGTTCAGCTTCTGCATCTTCTCGGCGGCGAAGCGGCGGGTGGTCTGGAAGCTCTTGAGGTCCATGGAGGGAATGCTAGCTCGCCACGACCAACCGCCGCCATTGATATCCCGGCAGTAACGCACGGCGGCGTAGTCCGCCATGACGCACCGCGGATCCTCTCAATGACGGACTGTAGCATTCGCCTATTCCTGCCATTACTACTCAGGATATTTCGCAATACCGAACGGGGAGGCACCGATGCTCGCTGCGCGTCGCTTGGGCACGCTCCACCTCAAGCCCCGCCTCGGCGCCGCCACCGACGTGCCCTTCTCCTCCGCGAGCACCAGCAGCACGCCCGAGGAGATCGCCAGCGCGCCCGAGCGCAAGCCCGCCAGCAGCGAGTATTCGCTGCTCTCGTACTGAGGCCGGACTTGGCCGCGCAGGCCGCCGTCGGCATCCTCTCGCTCATGGCTGCAGGCCCGGGACGCGTCAGCGCGCGGCTCCGGCTCGCTTGCGGCTGCACCGTCGAGCGCGAGCTGAATGAGGACCGCGTGCTCGACCGCGTGGACGGCGGGAAGTTCATCGTCGGCAAGTACCCGTGCCCGGCTTCGCCCCCCCACCTGGGCGGGCACGTGCCGTAGCGCCAGCGCCGCCTCGTGGTAACAAGTGCGCCTCTGCCACCCGAGTGACACTGGCACCTGACACAGGAGGAACGCATGGCGCGCCTGATGAACTTCAACGCCGGACCCGCGACCCTGCCGCTGCCCGCCCTCGAGCGCGCCCGCGACGAGCTGCTCGACCTCGAAGGGTCCGGCATGTCGGTGATGGAGCACAGCCACCGCGGCCGCGAGTACGAGCAGATCCACGACGAGGCGATCTCCCTCTTGCGCTCGCTCCTGGGCGTGCCCGCCTCGATGGACGTGCTCTTCCTGCAGGGCGGCGCCTCCCAGCAGTTCGCGCAGATCCCGATGAACCTGCTGCACCCCGGCGACTCTTCTACCTACGCGGTCTGCGGAGCCTGGGGCGAGAAGGCGCT
>JAYWAO010000186.1:0-5827 GCA_043782365.1 Deltaproteobacteria bacterium | reverse complement strand
GGACCTGCACGGAAGATCGCGAAGAGCCGCATTTGCCGGGGCTCCTGCCCGCGATACCCCAACAGGCTTCAGCCCGACTCGCGGGATCTGCACCCGCGAGCCCCCGTCGCCGTACTCCCTGCCGCCGTTCTCGGGTAGGAATGTGCCCTCGCAGCCGGAGGGAGCAGATGGATTCGTCGGGCGCCGACCGTGGGACCTTCGAGAACCTCCTCTACGACGTGGTGATGTCGACGCCCGCGCCGACGCCCGGCGCGACCGCGCAGGGCGCGATCGAGTTCACCTTCCCGGCGGGCAACCGCGCGCTGCTCCTGCGCTGGACCGCCGACGAAGCCGCGCTGCTCGCGCTCGCCAAGGGCGCGTTGGCGTCCGGCGTCACCGAGATCGTGCTGGTGGGCGGGCCGCCCGAGGCGCGCAGGATCTTCAAGCAGGCGGCGCCCTGGTACCGGCCTTCGGCGCTCTTCGCGTACCACCTTCCCGAGTCCGGCGAGGGCCCGCTCTGGCAGTCGCGCTCCTCGCTCTTGCGCTCGCCGCTGCGCAAGCTGCTCGAGCGCGGCGTGCAGGGCCCTCCCGACGACGCGGCCTGGGAGGCGATGGCCCAAAAGGCCGACGCGCAGCTCGACGAGTCGAGCGCCGAGTCGAGCGCGTTCTCCGGCCAGCTCGCCGCGCGCAAGCCGGTGGCTACCTACACGCTGGCGGCGGTGTTCGCCGCGGTGTTCCTGCTCGAGTCCGCGCTCGGCGGGAGCGAGAGCAGCCACGTCCTGGTGAAGCTCGGCGCGCTGGTGCCCGCACGGCTCGGCCGCGAGCCGTGGAGGATATTGAGTTACTCTTTTCTCCACGCGGGCTTCCTGCACGTGCTCCTCAACACCTACGTGCTGCTCGTGCTCGGCGATCTGCTCGAGCGCGTGCTGGGGAGCGTGCGCTTCCTGGTGGTCTACAGCGTCGCCGTGCTGGGGTCGGGGCTCGCGTGCCTGGCCTTCAGCGGCGCGTCGCTGACGGTGGGCGCTTCGGGCGGCGTCTGGGGCCTGCTCGCGGCCCACGCCATGCTCGCGTACTTCCCGCGCGGCCTGCTCCCGCAGGCGCTGCTGCCCGGGATGCGCAGGGCCGCGATGACCAACCTGGTGCTCAACGTGATGGTCTCGTTCATGCCGCACGTCTCGATGTCCGGCCACTTTGGCGGCGGCGCCGCCGGAGCGCTCCTCCTCGCGCTGCCGCCCCTGACCGAAGGCTTGCCGCGCCCCGGGCACGACGCCAAGGTCCCGGTGGACGCGCGCACTCCCGCGCCGCCCTGGCTGCGCGCGCTCTCTTGGGTCGGCGTGGCAGCGCTCGGGCTCTCGCTCGCGCTCGCGCTGCAGAGCGGAGTCCGCGCCGGGCTCTTCGGAGGGCCGGGTCTCGAGCGGGTGCCGCTGCCCGGCGCGCAGCGGTCGATCGAGCTCCCGCGCGGGCTGGCTGCCGCGAAGCCTTCGGACCAGAGCGTCGAGGGCGCGCGCGAGCTGACTTACACCTTCGGCTCCATCTCCGAGGACGGCGTGATGGTCTCGGTGGTGGTGCGCCGGCTCGACGAGCCGATCGCGGCTGAGCAGCTCGGGCCGGAGCTCGACGGCCTCGTCGAGGCGCTGGGCAAGGGCCAGGAGGGCCTCGCGTTCGCGCAGCGGCCGCAGCGCAAGACCCTGCGGGGGCGGGGCGGCGTCTCGTTGGTGATGACCCGCGGCGGCGAGGAGCCGCTCACCTTCGAGAAGGCGATCACGCTCGAAGCGGCCGAGCTCGTCTCGGTCGAGGTGGCCTACGAAGGCTCGACGAAGGGCCTCGGCGGCGGCGCCGAGCGTGCGCTCGAATCGGTGAAGGTCCAGCGTTAGGCGCGCCGGTCCGCGCTTCGAAGAGCACCGTCTCCGCCAGGCTTGTCCCGAGACCTCTGGCACCGCCGACGCTGCCGCGGCATCCAACTCCAATGGTTCCGCTCTCCGTCCTCGACCTCTCGCCCGTCCCCGAGGGCTGCACCGCCGGCGAGGCGCTGCGCAACTCGGCCGACCTCGCGCAGCACGCCGAGCGCCTCGGCTATCTTCGCTTCTGGCTCGCCGAGCACCACGGGATGCCCGGGATCGCCAGCGCGGCCACGAGTGTGGTCATCGGGCACGTCGCCGCGGCCACCAGGACCATCCGGGTGGGCGCCGGCGGGATCATGCTGCCCAACCACGCGCCGCTGGTGATCGCTGAGCAGTTCGGCACGTTGGAGTCGCTCTTCCCGGGCCGCATCGACCTGGGCCTCGGCCGTGCGCCGGGCACCGACGGGCTCACCGCAAGGGCGCTCCGGCGCACGCTGGCGGGCGAACTCGACTCATTCCCGCAGGACGTGCTCGAATTGATGAGCTACTTCGGGCCGTACCAGCCTGGCGCGGTGCGGGCGGTGCCCGGCCAGGGCCTCGACATCCCGATGTGGATCCTCGGCTCGAGCACCTACGGCGCGCAGCTCGCGGCTGCGCTGGGCCTGCCCTACGCGTTCGCCTCGCACTTCGCGCCGGCGCAGCTGATGAAGGCGCTCCACGTCTACCGCAGCGAGTTCCGGCCCTCCGCGGTGTTACAGAAGCCGTACGCGATGGTCGGATATACCGTGATAGCAGCCGATACCGACGACGAGGCCCGCTATCTGGCCTCCTCGCTGGAGCAGGCGGTGGTCAACTTGCGCACGGGCCGGCCCGGGCTCCTGCCCAGGCCGCAGGCGGGCCTGCGCTGGGGCGGGATGGAGCGCGCCATGCTCGACGAGTTCCTCGCCTGCTCGGCGATCGGCTCTGCCGCGACGGTGCGGCGCGGGCTGGAGGAGTTCGTCGCGCGCACGGGGGCGGACGAGGTGATGATCGCCTCGCAGGTGTTCGACCAAGCGGCGCGGGTCCGGTCGTACGAGCTCGCGCTCGCGGGCTGAGGCCGACCGCTCCTCTACGCAGTGGATGGCGGCCCGGGCTTGCCCGGCTGGAGCCCGACGCGGCAGCGGGCGACGGTGGAGGCCCTGCTCGCCGCCGGCCCGCCCAGCGGGCGCGGCCTCGCCCTGAACTCCAAACGCCGCACCGCGCCTTGATGCCCTCCGCGCACTCCTCCATGTTGCGCCCCAATGTCCGAACTGGAAGTGAGCGGGCTGTCGCTGCGCTTCGGCGGCGTCACCGCCTTGCGAGAGGTGTCGTTCTCTCTCGCGAAGGGCGAGCTGGCCGCGATCATCGGACCCAACGGCGCGGGCAAGACCAGCCTCCTCAACTGCATCAGCGGCGTCTATCGCCCGCAGGCCGGGAGGGTGCTCCTGGGGGGGTGCGACATCACGACGCACAAGCCCCACCAGCGCACCCGCCTGGGGCTGGCGCGCACCTTCCAGAACATCGCGCTCTTCAAGCAGATGACGGTGCTGGAGAACCTGCTCGTGGGGCGCCACTGCCACCAGCACACGGGGCTCGTCCAGGGCGGGCTCTGGGTGGGGGCCGCGGCGCGCGAGGAGGAGGCGCACCGGGCGGTGGTCGAGGAGATCCTCTCGTTCCTCGAGATCGAGCGGCTGCGCCGGCAGCGGGTCGGCGCGCTCGCCTACGGCCTGCAGAAGCGGGTCGAGCTGGCGCGGGCGCTGGCGCTCGAGCCGCGCGTGCTGCTGCTCGACGAGCCGATGGCGGGGATGAACTCGAGCGAGAAGGAGGACATGGCCCGCTTCATCCTCGACATCAACGAGGAGCGGGGCGTCTCGATCGCGATGATCGAGCACGACATGGGCGTGGTGATGCAGCTCTCCCACCGCGTCTGCGTGCTCGACTTCGGGCAGAAGATCGCCGACGGCACGCCCGAGCAGGTCCAGGCCCACCCCGACGTGCAGGCGGCCTACCTGGGCAAGGACCTCGCCAGCGCGCCCAGCGCCGCGCCGAGGGTGGCATGAGCGCGCTCGCGACCTTTCCGCAGCTCCTCGTGCGCAACGCGGCCACGTTCCCCAGCGGGGTCGGCGTGCGCGAGAAGACGCACGGCATCTGGCAGGAGCACTCCTGGGCGCAGGTGCAGGAGCGCGTCCGCGCCCTGGCGCTCGGCCTCGTCGCGCAGGGCTTCGGGCGCGGCGGAGTCCTGGCGGTCCTCGGCGACAACCGCCCCGAGTGGCTGTTCGCGGAGTTGGCCGCGCAGGCGCTCGGCGGCGCCTGCCTCGGCGTGCACCCCGACGTCGAGCCCGCGGCGCTCGGCCCGGTGCTCGAGGCCTGCGGCGCGACGGTGGCGCTCGCCGAGGGCCAGGAGCAGGTGGACAAGCTGCTCGCGTGCGGCGTCCCGGGGCTCGCGCGCATCGTCTGGTGCCGGCCGCGGGGGCTGCGCCGCTACCAGCACCCCTCGCTGCAGGCGCTCTCCCTGCTCGAGGAGCAGGGGCGGGAGTTGCACGCCCGAGACCCCGGCCGGTTCGCGCGCGAGGTCGCGACGGGCTCGGTCGACGAGCTGGCCTTCCTCTCCGCCGGCCCCCATGGCCCCGATGGCGGCGCGCCGCTCCGCTTCACCTACCGCGACCTCGCGGCGCTCGCGGCCGCGCTGCACGCCGAGGGCGCGCGCGGCGAGGACGCCATCTCCTTCCTCCCGCTCTCCTGGCCGGGCGAGCAGGCGGTGTCGGTGCAGGCGGCGCTCGCCTGCGGCTTCTGCGTCAACTTCCCCGAGTCGCCGGAGACCACTCGCGCCGACCTGCACGAGCTCGGCCCGCAGCTGCTCTTCGCCCCGCCGCGCCTCTGGGAAGGGGTCCACCAATGGACCCTCTCGCGGATGGCCGCCGCCGCGCCGTTCAACCAGTGGATGTTCCGCGCCTGCCTCCCCATCGGCGCCGCGGCCGCAGCGGCGCGCGAGCAGGGCGCGGTCCCGCCCTCTCTGCGGCTGCGCCACCTGCTCGCCGAGCTCTTCTTCTTCTGGCCACTGCGCGACCGGCTCGGCTTCTCTCGCGTGCGCCGCGCCTCGACCGGCGGCGCGCCGCTCGCGCCGGAGGTGGCGGGCTTCCTCGCCGCCATCGGCCTCACCGTCTCGCACGCGCCCGTGTCGGCCGCCGCGCCGCCGTGGGGCGAGTGATGGAGTTCTTCCTCCAGTTGGTCCTCAACGGGCTGGTGGTCGGGAGCATCTACGCGCTGGTCGCGCTCGGCTTCGTCGTCATCTACAAGGCGACCAGCATCCTCAACTTCGCGCAGGGCGAGTTCCTCATGCTCGGCGCCTATGTCTGCCTCGCGCTCATCACCCGCTTCCACGTGCCGTTCGTCTTCGCCTTCCTGCTCACGCTCTGCTTCTCGGTTGCGCTCGGCGTGCTCATCGAGCGGGTGGTGCTGCGGCCGCTGCTCGGGCAGCCGGTGATCTCGGTGATCGTGGTGACCCTCGGCCTCTCCAGCGTGCTCAAGGCCATCATCCAGGGCCTCTGGGGCACCGACACCATCCCCTTCCCGCAGGTCTTCCCCACCGAGCCCGTGCAGGTGGGCCCGCTGCCGGTCTCGCAGGGCTACCTCTGGAGCGTCTTCTGCGTGGCGACGCTGCTCCTGCTCTTCTCGTTCTTCTTCCGCTTCACCCGCCAGGGCATCGCCATGCGGGCGACCGCCTTCTCGCAGCAGGTGGCGCTCACCATGGGCGTGCCGGTGAAGAAGATCTTCGCGCTCTCCTGGAGCATCGCGGCGGTGGTCTCGGTGGCGGGCGGCGTGCTCCTCGGCGCGATGCGCGGCGGCGTCGACGGCTCGCTCGCCTTCTTCGGGCTCAAGGTGGTGCCGGTGGTGATCCTCGGCGGGCTCGACAGCGTCGCGGGCGCGATCGTCGGCGGCGTCGCCATCGGCGTGCTGGAGAACCTCGCCGGCGGCTACCTCGACCCGCT
>JAYWAO010000185.1:0-38219 GCA_043782365.1 Deltaproteobacteria bacterium | reverse complement strand
CCCGCGGGCTGACCCGCCGATGATCTCCTTCGACACCACCATCGTCCTCCCCGCGGTGCACACCGGCGCGCCGGGCCACCAGCGCGCCGTGGCCTTCCTCGACTCGCTGCAAGACCGTGACGACGTCGCCGTCTCGGAGCTCGTGCTGCTGGAGCTGTACCTGCTCTTGCGAAACCCCATCGTGATGGGGAGCCCGCTGGGCGCGGCCCGCGCCGCCTCGACCTGCGAGGCCTTCCGCGAGCACCCGCGCTGGCAGCTCACCGGCCTGCCCGGCGAGAGCCGGGCCTTCCACGACGCGCTCTGGCCTCGCCTCCGGAGGGAGTCCTTCGCGCGCCGCCGGGCGATCGACTGCCGTCTCGGCCTCGCGCTCCGCCTGCAGGGCGTCACCGCGTTCGCGACCGTCAATCTGAAAGACTTCCAGGACCTCGGCTTCGCACGGGTGTGGAATCCGCTCGCCGAGAAGTAGGCGGAAAACACCCGACCACAAGCCCGGACCACCAGCCCGGCCAGTAGCCCCTCGCGCTCCCCCCTCATCTCAGCGTACGATTCCCCACCTGCCCCGCGCCGCTCGGGTCATCGTGAGCGCCCACAGTCACACGGGGTGCTCTCGCGGGTCCAGCAGACCGCCGCGAGGCAGCGAGGCGGCCGCATTTCCAAACCAGGGGAGTCACACAAATGTCCAACCAGACGAGCCGGCGCAGCATCCTCAAGAGCGTAGTCGTCCTCGCAGGCGCAGGCGCCGCCAGCAGCGTCCTCGAGGCCTGCGGCGGCGGCGAGAAGTTCACCACCGACCCCAAGTACTTCCCGCAGTCGGTGGCCTCCGGCGACCCCAAGGCGGCGAGCGTCGTCCTCTGGACCCGCGTCGAGGACGCCGCCGCCACCGGCGATCTCTCGCTGCGCCTCCAGCTCTCCACCGACGCCAGCTTCGACAACCTCACCAGCGACCAATCCGCCCTCAAGGCCACCGCGGCCCACCACGGCACGCTCAAGGTGAAGGTGGTCGGGCTCTCCGCGGCGACTACCTATTACTACCGATTCATCTACACCTCCGCCGGCGGCGCCACCGTCGCCAGCCGCACGGGCCGCACCAAGACCGCGCCGGCCGCGACCGCCGACGCGCCGGTGAAGTTCGCGCTGCTCAACTGCCAGGACTACGTCGGCCGGTACTACAACACCATCCAGCACCTGCTCGCGCAGAACCTCGACCTCGACTTCATCCTCGGCCTCGGCGACTACATCTACGAGACCGACGGCGACCCCTCGTTCCAGATCAGCGACCCGAACCGCGCCATCAAGTTCGCCGACGTGGCCGGGTCGCTCTCGCTGGGCACGGGAACGTTTCACGCCGCCCGCTCGCTCGACAACTACCGGCAGCTCTACCGGACCTACAAGACCGACCCGCAGCTCCAGGCGCTGCACGAGCGCTACCCGTTCATCATGACCTGGGACGACCACGAGTTCAGCGACGACTGCTGGGGCGACACCGCCACCTACTTCGACGGCGCGAGGCCTGAGAAGGACACCGTCCGCCGGGTCAACTCCGAGCAGGCCTTCTTCGAGTTCATGCCCATCGACGACGGCTCTGCCGGCGGCGCCTTCACCACCGAGACGGCGCAGCTCTTCCCGAACACCAAGCTGTGGCGCGCCTTCACCTTCGGCAAGAACGCCGAGCTGATCATGACCGACTACCGCAGCTTCCGGCCCGACCACCTGATCCCCGAGGACGGCTTCCCGGGCGAGGTGGTGATGGACAAGGCCACGCTGGTCGCGGTGGCCGGCCAGGCGGTCTACGATTCGCTGCCGCAGTCGCTCTTCGCCTACATCGACATCGACGACGCGCAGTACGCGGTGCAGCGCTCCTATCTGGTGGCGGCCCTCAGCCAGGGCTACGCGTCGGCAGGCATGGGCTCTGGCCCTGACGCCGCCGCCAAGGCCACCGCGGTCGTCAAGGGCAAGCTCGCGGTCATCGTGGTCAACGCGGTGCTCGCGCAGGCGGGCGTGGGACCGGTCGACGGGACAGGCAAGGACAAGGGGCTCGCCTGGGCGCAGATGGGCAAGCAGGGGCTCTTGACGCGGCTCGGCTCGCGCTATCTCACCGTCAAGTCGATGTACGACCTCTATGCCGCCTACAAATACGCCACCACCGCCAAGGCGAGCGAGAACGCCTATGGCGCGGCGCAGGAGGCGTATGTGAAGGACCGCCTCGCCAACTCGACCGCGACCTTCAAGGTCCTGGCGAGCTCCACCTCGCTCTCGTCGATGATCCTCGACCTGCGGCAGCAGACGCAGCTCCCGGCCACGCTGCAGCAGCAGTTCTACCTGGACTGCGACCAGTGGGACGGCTTCCCCGACAAGCGCAACGACCTCTTCGGGCCGACGGCGCTCGCCTCGGTGAAGAACGCGATCTTCTGCTGCGGCGACATCCACGGCGGCTTCGTCAGCAAGATCTCCGCGGGCGCGGGCAACGACCTGCCGGTGCTCACCTCGCCGTCGATCTCCTCGCAGACCCTCAAGGAGGAGCTCTACACGCAGGCCGCCGAGCTGGGCCTCGGCCAGGCGGGCAAGGACCTGGTGGCGAAGCTCGAGCTGGTGCTCAAGGCGTCGAACCCGGACATCGTCTTCGTGCAGGGCGACGTGCAGGGCTTCGCGGTGGTGGAGATCGCGGGCGCCAGCGCGAAGGGGACGATGTACCTGATCGCCAACACCGAGGTGACCACCGACTACTCGAAGAAGCCCGGCGAGCTGGCGGCGAAGTTCACCACCAAGGCGTTCACGCTCAGCGGCGGCGCGGTGACCGCGATCTAGCGCGTCTGGTCACAGCCCGGAGGGCGGCCGTCCTTCTAGCCCCGGCATCTGCCGGGGCTCCTGATCGGGCGACCTCCGGGGGACCCCTGCGGATCCTCTGCAGACGAAACGCCCTGCGGGCTGCCTCCACCAGCGAACGCCTCCGGCTTGCGGAACCTGACCATCTCCCATAGTCTTCATGACCATGAAGAAGACCCACTGGAGCGTCGCCCAGGCCAAGGCGTCCTTGTCGCAGGTGCTGCAGGAGGCCGCGGACGCGCCCCAGGTGATCGAGCGCCGCGGCACGCCCGTGGCCGTGGTCGTCTCGCTGGAGCAGTACCGCGCCTCGCTGGGAGACCCGGCCGACGCCTCGGCGATGCTGGGCCGCTGGCAGGCCTTCCTCCGCGCCAGCGCCGCGGTCCGCGCGTCGGGCGGCGGCGCGCTGGCCAAGACCAAGCGGGTGGCGCGCCGCTCGCCGTTCGGAAAGGCCCGGTGACCTACCTCCTCGACACCAACGTCTTGAGCGAGCTGCCCCGTCCGCGTCCGCACGCTGGCGTGCTGCGCTGGCTCGGCAGCCAGCGGGAGATCGCGCTCAGCGCCATCACGCTCGAGGAGCTCACCTACGGCGTCGAGCGGTCCAAGGGGCCGGCGCGCGAGCGGCTGCGCGGCTGGCTGCAGGCGCTGCTCGACTCGAAACCGCGCATCATCCCGGTGTCGCCCCTGGTGGCCTCCACGGCTGGCAGACTGAGGGCGCAGCGCGAGGCGAGCGGCCGCCCGGTCGCGCAGGCCGACATGCTGGTGGCTGCCTGCGCGCTCACCGAAGGCCTCGTGCTGGCGACCCGCAACGTCCGCGACTTCGAAGGGTGCGGCGTCGCGCTGCTCAACCCGTTCGAGTGAGCACCGGCTGCGCCGTGACTACGCTCATGGGCAGCCGCCGGCCGCTGTTCGAATACCGCGCCGGGCTGGCGAGCCCCCACCGGGCCGCGCGGTACTCGAGCGCGGTGCCGAGCACGCCGAAGCCATACTCGACGCTGCGCTTGAAGTTGATCGACGAGGCGTCGTCGAAGTAGCGGGTCGGGCAGGAGAGCTCGCCGATCTGGAAGCCGAACCAGAGCGTCTGGGCCAGCATCTGGTTGTCGAAGACGAAGTCGTCCGAGTTCTCCTCGAGCGGCAGCGTCTCGAGCAGCTTGCGCGAGAAGGCGCGGTAGCCCGTGTGGTACTCGGTCAGCTTGTAGCCGAGCAGCAGGTTCTCCACCGCGGTCAGCCCCCGGTTGGCGAGGTACTTCCACAGCGGCATCCCGCCCGAGAGCGCGCCCACGCCGAGGATGCGCGAGCCGAGCACGGCGTCGAAGTGGCCGCTCGCCACCATCCCGCTCATCGCGGGCACCAGCTTGGGCGAGTATTGGTAGTCGGGGTGCACCATCACCACGATGTCGGCGCCGCGGGCCAGCGCCTCGGAGTAGCAGGTCTTCTGGTTGCCGCCGTAGCCGCGGTTCTCGGTGTGGACGATGGTCTGGAGACCGAGCTCCTTGGCCACCGCGACGGTGTCGTCGGGGGAGGCGTCGTCGACGAGGATGATGTCGTCGACCACGGCGCGGTCGAGCTCCGACACCGTCTGGCGCAGCGTCTTGGCCGCACGGTAGGCCGGCATCACCACGCAGACTCGCTTCCCGGAGATCATTCTGGCGCTCCTACCAAGGGTCCTGCTTCTGCGAGCCCACCTGGCTCATCGGCGCGGGCGGGTTCTGCCGCGCCTGTCGGGCCGCCGACATCGGGCGAAGTGGAGGGGTTCTCATCTCCGGGCGAATTGGTCAAGAGCGAGGGCAGCAGCTCGCGCACCAGCTTGGGCCGCACGCCGGTGGCCGCCAGCAGCTCGTGCAGCCGCGCGCGCGCCCCGCGGTGCTCCTTGTGGACGCGCCGGCCGAGGATCAGCTCGTTCTTCATCGAGTGCTCCCAGCCGGTCAGCTCGGTCACCGTCACCACGTAGCCGAACGACTCCAGCACCAGCGCGCGGAGCACGTTGGTGAGGTGCGCGCCGAACTCGCGCCGGTGGATCGGGTGCGACCAGAGCTGCGCCATCGGGCTCGCCGAGAGCGCGGCCTGGGCGCGGCCCTCCTTCAGCTGCGCGGCGACCTCGGCCTGGCAGCAGGGCACCACGGCGATGTGGTCGGCGCGGCGGCGGATGGCGAGCACCAGCGCGTCGTCGGTGGCGGTGTCGCAGGCGTGCAGCGCGGTGACGAGGTGCAGCCGCGCGGGGAGGCCCTGCGGGTCCGAGGCGCTCTGGGCCGCAGTGGGCGCGGTCTGCGCGCTCTCCGAGGCAGCGGGACCAGCCGGCGCGGACGCGGTCGCAGCGTGCGCAGGCGCACCGTTCTTCGGCTCGACCGGCGGCAACTCGCGCGCGGCCTCCTCGAGCGTCCGCGCGACGAAGCGCATCCGCCCATAGCCGAGCCGCGCCGCCCGGCTCCGCGCCCGCTCGACCAGCTCGGGCCGGGTCTCGACCGACCAGAGCTCCGCCTCGCCCGAGCGGAGGAAGAGCTCGTACAGGACGAAGCCCAGGTAGGCGTTGCCGGCCCCGGCGTCGAGCACCTGCGCCTTGGGGAAGCGGGCGGCGAGGTCGGCCAGCGCGGGCGCGAGCAGGCCCGCGAGGTGGTTCACCTGCTTGAGCTTGCGCAGCGAATCGGCGTGGAGCTTGCCGTCGCGGGAGACGAGGTGCAGCTCTCGCAGGAGCGCCTCGGACTGCCCGGGCGCGAGCTCGGCCTTTGGGAGGGCGGTCCTTCGCACGGGCTGGCGAGTACCACAGACAGTGTGCGAGAGGGAGGGGATGCCCGCACGCCGAGTGCCCAAGCCGCCGCGCGCGCTGCCCCCGCTGGAGCTGTTCGCCACCTGCGCGCCGGGCCTCTCCGGGCTGCTCGCCGCAGAGGTGCGCGCGCTGGGCTTCACGGGCATCGAGGAGCCCGGCGGCGTGGCGCTGCAGGGCGACTCCGCGACGCTGGCGCGGCTCAACCTCTGGCTGCGCACGGCCACGCGGGTGCTGGTGCGGCTGGGATCTTTCGAGGCGAAGACCTTCGGCGCGCTGGTGCACGAGGCCGGCAAGCTGCCGCTCGAGCGCGTGCTGCGCCCCGGGCAGGCCGTGGCGCTGCGGGTGACGTGCAAGAAGTCGAAGCTCTACCACTCGGACGCGGTGGCCGAGCGGGTGCTGGCGGCCATCGGCGCGCGATTGGGCAAGCCCTCGCCGCTCGCTCCCGGCGCAGGAGACGACGACGCCGCCCAGGCCGAAGGGCAGGCCCCGGCGCAGCTCCTGGTGGTGCGCTTCGACCACGACCGCTGCACCGTCTCGGCCGACTCCAGCGGCGCGCTGCTCCACCGGCGCGGCTACCGCACGCACTCGTCGCAGGCCCCGCTCCGCGAGACGCTGGGGGCCGCGCTGCTCTTGGCCGCGGGCTACTCGGGCGGGCCGCTCCTCGACCCCTGCTGCGGGGCGGGCACCATCCCGCTCGAGGGCGCGCTGCTGGCGCTCGGCCGCCCGCCGGGGCTGCGGCGGGCCTTCGCCTGCGAGGCGTGGCCGGGATTCGATGACCGGATCATTGCGAAGCTCCGGGCAGAGGCCGGCATGAAGGCGCTGCCCGCGCGCCTGCCCATCTCGGGGAGCGACCTCGACCCGCGCGCGGTGGCGGCGGCCCTGCACAACGCCGACGAGGCCGGGCTGGGCGCGCTGGTGGCGTTCACGGAGCGGCCGCTGCAGGACCTCGCGCTGCCCGCTGGCCTCGAGCCAGGCACGACCGGGCTGGTCGCCTGCAACCCGCCCTACGGGATGCGCGTCGGCGAAGGCACCGACCTGCGCGCGCTCTACGCCGCGCTGGGCAAGGCCGTGCGGGATCGGCTGCCGGGGTGGAGGCTGGCGCTCGTCTGCGCGGACGACGCGCTCGCGCTGGCGGCTGGCATGCCGCTAACCTGCGTAGCGCGCACCGAGAACGGCGGGGCGAAGGTGGGCCTGTGGGTGCAGACACGTTGAACTCAGGTATGACCGGAGTTATACTCCAGGCATGAAGACTGCCATCTCCATCCCCACTCCGATCTTTCGCGAGGCCGAGAGCGCGGCGCGCCGACTGGGCGTGTCTCGCAGCGAGTTCTTCACCCGGGCCGCGGAGCGCCTCGTCGCCTCGATGCGAGACGAGGCCATCACGGCCTCCTACAACGCGGCCTTCGGCACGAAGGAGAGCACCGCGGACCGCACCTTCCGCCGCAGGGCCACTCGGAAGGTGCTCGCGTCGATCGAGTGGGACGACGAATGAGGCGTGGCCAGATCTGGTGGGCCGACCTCGAGGAGCCGCGCGGCTCCGAGCCGGGGATGCGCCGCCCGGTCCTGGTCGTGCAGGACGACCTCCTCACCGACAGCCGACTCCAGACGGTGATGGTCGTCCCGCTGACGACGAACCTCAAGCGCGCCGAGGCGATCGGCAACGTCCTGCTCCACGCCTCCGCGACGGGACTGCGCCGCGACTCGGTCGCGCTGGTCTGCCAGGTGATCACCGTCGACAAGGAGCTCTTCACCGAGCTCGCCGGCAGCCTGCCGCGGCGTGTGCAGACCCGGGTCGACTCCGGCTTGAAGCTCGCCCTCGATCTGCTCTAGCCGCCGATCCGGATCATCGACCGGGCCGGCCCCGACGCCTGCCCTCTGAGCAGCTCCTCCGCCGGCGCATGCCCCGCGCGCTTGCGTCCGAGCGCGCCCTCGATCAGCCCCGCCAGCTCCGCGTCGGTGGCGCCGTCGCGCAGCGGGTTGCGCAGCGCCACCTCCGACTCGTCGAGCAGGCACCAGCGCAGGTTGCCGTCGGCGGTCAGCCGGAGCCGCGAGCAGGTGCTGCAGAACGGCTCCGACATCGTCGAGATGATCCCCACGCGGCCCGGCAGCCTCCGGCCCGACTTGTCGGTGAGCAGGTGGATCTGCGCGGTGCCGCCCTCGCCGAGGTCGAGCCCGAGCGGCTCGAGCGCATACTCCTGCTCGAGCAGCGCGCGGATGCTCGCCGCCGGCAGGAGCTTCGAATCGCTCCAGTGGTTGCCATCGAATGGCATATACTCAATGTAACGCATCTCGATGCCCAGCTCGCCGGCGAAGGCCCGGGCGAGGTCGACGAGCTCGTCCTCGTTCACGCCGCGCATCGCGACCGCGTTCACCTTCACCTTGAAGCCCGCCACCACGGCGGCGCGGATGGCGGCGATGGTCTCTTCGAGGCCGTCGCGCCGGGTCAACTGGTGGAACCGGTCTGCCCGCAGCGTGTCGAGCGAGAGGTTGAGCGCGTCGAGCCCGGCGGCCTTGAACCCCGCCAGGTACTGCTGCAGGCGCAGGCCGTTGGTGGACATCAGGAGGCGCTCCAGGCGCCGCCCGTCGCTCTGCGGACCGAGCACGGTCCCTGCCAGCCCGGCCACCGGACCCACCGCCGCCGGCAGCGTGTGCTTGAGGGCGCCCACCCGTGCGACCAGCTGGTCGATGTCGCGCCGCACCAGCGGCTCGCCGCCGGTGAGCCGCACCTTGCGCACACCCAGCCGCACGAAGAGCGCCGCCAGCCGCTCGATCTCCTCGAACGAGAGCAGCGTGTCCTTCGGCAAGAGCGGCACGCCCTCCTCGGGCATGCAGTAGGCGCAGCGCAGGTTGCACCGCTCGGTCACCGAGATGCGCAGATAGGTGTGGCTGCGGCCGAAGCGGTCGATGAGGCCCTCGGCGCGCGCCGGCCCCTTCTCGACGAGGCCGTAGCGGGCTGCGGCGGCCGCGTCCATTGGGACAGGGCCTTCGAGGCTGGCGCCGCCAGGCTGGCCGGAGCCGCCGGAGACCACGGGGAGGTGCAGGCTGCGCGGATCCATTGGGCAGCGGACCATATCCGCGGAGCGCTGCTGTTGCACGCGGCACGGCGCCACGTCGGCTCGCGGCGGGGCGGGGTTTCGCGCCCAGGCCCACGCTGGCCTATAAGACCCCGCCCGTGCTCCGCGCCGCTCTCGACTCCGCCCGCGGCCTCCCGCGCGCCTTCTGGTTCCTCTGGCTGGGCGCGCTGATCAACCGCCTGGGCGGATTCGTGGTGCCGTTCCTCGCGCTCTACCTCACCCAGGAGCGAGGCTTCGCGGTCGAGCGCGCGGGCCTCGCAGCGTCGCTGTTCGGGGTGGGCGCGCTCTGCGCCGCGCCGCTCGGGGGCTTCTTCTCCGACCGCTTCGGCCGGAGACCCACCATGGTGCTCGGGCTCGGGCTGGGCGCGGTCGCGATGGTGCACCTCGGGCTCGCGCGCGCGCCGTGGCACGTGGAGCTGGCGGCGTTCCTCGTCGGCCTCGTCGGCGACCTCTACCGCCCCGCGGTCTGGGTGGCGGTCGCCGATCAGGTGCCCGCCGTAGACCGCCCGCGCGCCTTCGGCCTGCTCTACTGGGCGATCAACCTGGGCTTCGCGGGCGCCGCGGTGCTGGCGGGCGCGCTGGCGGCGGGCGGCTTCTGGGTGCTCTTCCTCGGCGACGCCGCCACCAGCCTGATCATGGCCGGGGTGGTCTGGCGCTTCGTGCCCGAATCGCGGCCCGCGCGCGCCCCCGGCGACGACCCCTCCCACCCGAGTCCGTTCACCCCTCTGCGCGACGGCGTGCTGATGGCCTTCGTGCTGCTCTCCTTCGCGCTGGCGCTGGTGATCATGCAGTTCCTCGCCGCCCTCCCGCTCGAGATGCGCGCGAGCGGCATCTCCCCGCGCACCTACGGCTTGCTCATCGCGCTCAACGGCATCGAGATCGTCGTCCTGCAGCCCTTCGCGGTGAGGCTGCTGGTGGGACGCCGCCGCAGCCGCGTGCTGGCGCTTTCGGCGCTGCTCACCGGCGTGGGCTTCGGGCTCACCGCGCTCGCGCACACGCCGCTCGCCTATGCGCTGACGATCACGCTCTGGACGCTGGGCGAGATCCTGATGGCTCCGCTGAGCGCGGCCATCGTCGCGGAGCTCGCGCCTTTGCACCTGCGCGGCTCGTACCAGGGCATGCAGCAGATGGCGTTTGGCGCGGCGCTCTGCATCGCGCCCGCGCTGGGCACGTTCGTCCTCGGGCGGGGCGGCGCGGCGGTGCTCTGGGTCGGCTGCCTCGGCCTGGGGCTTTTGGCGGCAGCGGCGCACCTGGCGATCGGGCCGGCGCGGGGGAGGCGGCTGGCGGCGCTGCACGGGGCTTCCGCCGCGCCGGACTAGGGCCAATGCTAGACGCTCGCCGCGGCGTCGCCGGACTCGGCGCGCACCCGGCGCAGCTCCTCGGCCAGCACCTCCACCGTCTCGCGGATCTGCTGCTCGGTGTGCGTCGCGGTGACGAAGAAGCGCAGCCGCGCCGCCGACTCCTCCACCGCCGGGTAGAGGATCGGCTGGACGTTGATCCCACGCTGCCGCAGCGCCTCGGAGAGCTGGAGGCTGTGCAGCGAGTTGCCGATGATCGCGGGGATCACCGCGGAGCCAGACGAAGTCCCCGTGTCGATGCCCTTCTCGCGCGCGAGCGCGAGGAACAGCGCGGCCCGCTCGTGCAGCCGCGCCACCTTCTCCGGGTGGGCCTCGAGCTGGCGCAGCGCCTCGAGGCCGGCCGCGGCGTTGGCAGGTGTAATACCCACCGAGAAGATGAAGCCCGGCGCCGTGTACTTCAGGTAGTTCACCAGCGCCCTGCTGCCGCCCACGTAGCCGCCGCAGGAGGCGAACGACTTCGACAGCGTGCCCATCCAGAGGTCGACGTCGGCGCGGGCGACGCCCTCGCCCTGGAAGTGCTCGCCGATGCCGCGGCCGGTCTTGCCCAGCACGCCGATCGAGTGCGCCTCGTCCACCAGCAGCAGCGCGCCGTACTGCTTCTTCAAGCGGACGTAGTCGGGCAGCGGGCAGATGTCCCCGTCCATCGAGTAGACCCCCTCGACGGCGATCAGCACGCGCTTGTAGTGCGGCCGGAGCTGCTCGAGCGCCTTCTCCAGCGCGGCCACGTCGTTGTGCGGGAAGGGCTTGCGCCTCGCCCCCGACAGCTTCGCGCCGCCGAGGATGCAGTCGTGGGCGAGCGAGTCGTGGAGGATCAGGTCGCCGTCGCCCACCAGGTGGCCGATGGTCGTCACGAAGACGCCGTGGCCCGAGACCATCACGATGGAGTCTTCGGTGCCGAGGAACCGCGCCAGCTCCAGCTCCAGCTCGCGGTGGAGCGGCTTCTCCCCCGAGGCGACGCGCGAGGCGCTCACCGAGGTGCCGTAGCGGGCGATCGCCTCCTGCGCCGCCTGCGAGACGCGCGGGTCGCCGGAGAGGCCCAGGTAGTTGTAGCTCGACCAGTTGATCACCACCCGGCCGCCGATCACCGAGGTGTCGTTGGTGACCCGCTCGTGGACGTTGAAGTAGGGGTTCTTCAGCCCGAAGGCGGCGGCGAGCCCGAGGCGCTGCTCGAGGGCCTGCACCTCGGGGAAGAGCTCCACTTTGTAATACTCTTCATTGACGACGGCGCCGGCAGCCGGGCCGGCGACTGCTTCAGCGGGCGGCGCCACCGACGCGGGCGCCGCGGGCTCGACGGCGGAGCCTGGCGCCACGGACCCTCGTGCGGCGGTCATCGCAGCCGCGGCCGGCGCCGAGGCCCGTGCCCCGGCGAGGCCGCGCGCGCGCAGGAAGCGGGGGTCGCGGTGCTTGAACTCGCCCTCGACGCCGCGGACCTGCGCGACCACCCGGCCGTCCGGTCCTTGCAGCACGATGGTGCCGCGCACGAGGTCGCCCTGCGACTGCTCGAGCGAGAGCGTCGCCCGCAGCGGCCCCTCGGGGAGCGGGCCCGTCTGCACATACTCCTCGATGCCGATGGGGAAGCCCGCCCGCTCAAGCTGCGTCCAGGCCCAGTAGCCGGCGAGCTGGAAGGCCGCGTCGAGCGCCAGCGGGTCGATGGTCCACGCCGCCTCCTGCGGGCGCTCGATCCAGTCGGCGGGCTTGCTGGTGCGGACCCAGCCGACGATGCCCGACAGGCTCACCGACTCGATCGACGCGATCCCCTGCAGCCGCGGTCCGTGAAAGGTCGCCGAGGCGTAGAACTCCTCGAGCGAGAGCGGGAGCTGCGCAGGCCCCGAGGAGTTCGGCGCGGGCACCACCGACGCGAGCTTGGACGCGAGATCGGCGCCGGGCGTCGCGAAGCCTGTGTAGGCCGGCGCGCGGCTGAACGGACGCGCGCCGCCTGCCGCGCTCGCGGAGAGCTGCAGCGAGAGCTCCGCGCCGGGCCGCGCCTCGCCCTCGACGCGCACCGAGAGCAGCGCCGCGCTCTCCAGCCGCACGGGCTGGCGGAGCCGGAAGTCGCGCACCAGGAGCGTTGGACCCGCGCCAGGAGCGGCCGCGCGCGCGGCGGCGGCGACCAGGTCGAGCGCCGAGGCGAGCGGGAGCACTGGCTGCCCGGCCAGCTGGTGGTCTTCGAGGTAGAGGTGGTCGCGCCGATCGACCGTGATCCGCGCCAGCAGCGCTTGCGTCCGCGCGGGCGCCGCCGCGGCGAGGAGCAGCGCGCCGGAAGCGCCGGTGCGCAGCGCGCTCTGCAGCGTGGCAGCGCCCGAGGCGTCGTCGAGGAACGGCACGCCTTGCTCCTCCAGCGCCTGCCGCACGAAGCCCGGGATGCGCGAGGCCAGCGTGGTCCCGCTCCACGGCGGCAGCCCGAGGCAGAGCGCGCGCAGGCCCGGTCGCAGACGGCCGAGCAGCTCGGCGGCGGCGTCGAGGGCTGCGTTGGCGGCGGCGTAGTCGGTCTGGCCCGCGTTGCCGAAGCGTCCGGCCCACGAGCCCGTGAAGAGCGCCAGCCGCAGCGGGTCTGCGGCGCAGGCGGCCAGGAGCTGCACGAGGCCCGTCACCTTGGGCGCGAGCACGCGGAGCATCCCCGCGTCGTCCTTCTGCTCGGAGGGGCCGTCCTCCGCGACGCCGGCCGCGTGCACCAGCGCAGTGAACGGCCCGGCCGCGCTCCGTGCGGCGCCCAGCTCGGCCGGCGCGAGGCGCGACACGTCCCACCGCAAGTAGGCCGCGTGCCGCGCGCCGCGCGACCTGAGCAGCTGGAGGGCGGCGTCGGTCTCCGCCGAGGGGGCGGCGCGGCCCGCCAGCACGAACGCGGCGCCGCTCCGGGCCAGCTCGGCGGCGAGCTTGAGCCCGACCCCCTTCGCGCCGCCCGAGACCAGCACGCTGTCGCGCGCGCAGAGCGTGATCGGCTCCTGCTGCGCCGAGGGAACCAGCTCCACCTCGAAGCGGCGGCCGCCCTGCCAGCCCACCTCGGGCGTGGCGCTGCCCGAGCGGAGCTCCGCCAGCAGCGCGTCGGCCATCGCCTGCGCGCCGTCCTCGAGCGAGAGGTCGACGCGCTTGACCACTTCTCCGTCGCGCTCCCGCGCGAGCGACTTGAGGAACCCGCCCAGCATCGCCGCCGGGAGCGCGCCGGCCGTGTCCTGCGAGGGCACCAGCCCGCCGCTGGTGGCGGCCACCAGCAGCCCGCCCGCGGCGGCAGCGCCTGCCTTGGCCTGGGCCGCCGAGAGCCGCCGCGCGTCGAGGAGCGGCGCGCTGGCCTTCGAGAGATCGAAGCCGTTCGCCTGCTCCAGCCAGGCCGCGAGCGTCTGCCCGGCGCCGAGCGGAGATAAGTGTAACACTCCGCCGATGGGGCCCGCCGCGTGGGCAGCGGCGGTGAAGAGCGGGCCTGCCTCCGCGCCATCGAAGCCGCACACCCAGAGCCCGGGCGCGCGCTGCTCGAGGCCCGCGAACGGCCTGCCCGGCTCGACCAGGACGAGCTGGTGCCCCTGGCCGGAGAGGCGCGCGGCCAGGGCGTCGGCCACCCCGTGCCCGTCGCGGGTGATGAGGAGCGTGCGCGGGAGCAGCGCGCTGCCGGGCCCGCGCTTGCCTGCGCCCGGCGCCAGCGGCGCCTCCACCAGCTTCGCGGAGTACGGGTGCAGCTCGGGCCCGGCGCTGGCGACCGCTCCCAGGGCGGCCGAGAGCGGAGTCTCGCGGCGCTGCGGGGCAAAGAGCGTGCGCACGAGGTGGTCGATGACGACCTGCACCGAGGTGGACGTCCCGAGCAGGCTGCGCGGCAGGCCGCCGGCCGCGGGGAAGGCCTTCTGGATGTCGCCGTCCAGCTCCACGGTCATCAGCGAATCGAACCCGAGGTCACCTGCGAGGGTCTGCGTGGGCCTCAGCGCCTCCAGCGGGAAGGCGCTGATCCGCGCCACCGAGCCGAGGATCACCGCCGACACCTCGGCCCGCAGCGCCGCCTCCGCAGGTCCCGCGGGGGCCGTCGCGACCAAAGGCGGCAGCGTCTCCGCGCTCTCGCTCGCCTTCGCCAGCGCAGCAGGAGCGCCCGCTGCAGCCGCGAGCGTCGTCGCCATCCCCTCCGGCAGCGTCACCCCCTGCGCGGCGAGCGCCTCGGCCTGCCTCTGCATCACCTGCGCCTGCGTCTGCAGCAGCGCGACCTGCTCGCGGAACAGCGAGACCAGCGAGTCCATGCGGGGGCTCCTCTGCGCCGCGGGGCCTGCGGGCGCGCTTGCTGCGGGAGAGGCGATGGCAAAAGCGGGCGCAGAGTTGGCCGTCGAGGCCGGCGACGCTGCCGCGGCGGCTCGGGCGCTGGCAGCGGGCGCCGCGCGAGCGGCCGGGAGGCTCCCGGGCGCTGCAGCCACCACCGAGACCAGCAGCGGCGCGGGCGCCGCCTTGGCGGGCTCGCGCACCCAGTAAGGCTGCGTCTCGATCACCGAGGGAGGGAGCAGCGCCCGCGCGACTCCGCGCCCGGCGAAGAGTGGCGTCAGGTCGATCGGCAGGCCGGCCGTCCAGAGCAGGCCCAGCGCGGACGAGAGCGTCGCGAACCCATCGTCCTCGCGGGCGGCGAGGGTGGCGGTGGCGGTGCGATCGCGCGGCTCGAGCGAGGCCCGCGCGAACCCGGCGAGCGCACCGCCGGCACCGACCTGCAGGAAGATCCGCGCGCCCGCGCCCGCCGGCGCAGGCGCAGCGGCCGTCTGGAGCGCTCCCACGAAGTCCACGGGCGCGGTCGCGTGGCGCACCCAGAGCGCGCGGATCTGCTCGGGCGAGGCAGGGTAGGGCGCCGCGGTGATCCCGCTGACCACCGGCACGCGCGGGGCCTGCACGGGCAGCGCGGCGACGAAGCGCTCCATCGCGCTCGCGGCGCCAGCCACCAGGGGCGAGTGGAAAGCGTGCGAGACCTCCAGGGGCGTGACGTCGATCCCGCGCCCTGCGAGCAGCGCGCGGGCCTGCGCGACCCCCGCGGAGTCGCCGGAGATCACCGTCTGCCGCGGGTGGTTCAGGTTGGCCGCGACCACCGGCCGCGCGCCCGCGGGCTGGTGCTGCTGGGGAAGCGCTTCGAGCGCGCGCAGCACCTCGGCGCGGCTCGCCGCGGCGCTCGCCATCGCGCCCCGGTCCTCGAGCGGCAGCGCCACCATCGAAAGCCCGCGCTCGGCGACGAGGCGCACGCACTCCTCCGGTGTGATCACGCCCGCCGCCGCCGCCGCCGCGAACTCGCCGAGGCTGTGGCCGAGCAGCGCTTGCGGGCGCACCCCCGCGGCCACCAGCAGCCCATGCAGCGCGAGCCCCACCGCGGCCATCGCGGGCTGGCAGACCTGCGTCTGCGTCAGGCGCGCCTCTGCCAGAGCGAGCGCCGCGGGCTCGGGAGCGCCGTCGGGCCCGAGCGGAAGCACCGGATAGAGGAACGAGCGCAGCGTCCCGCCGAGGCGCGCGTGCAGCGCCGCGCCGAGCGCGTCGTCGAGTCCATCGAGCCGCTCGCGGAAGACCGGGAGCTGCGCGTACACCTCGCGCAGGAGGCCCACCCGCTGCGCACCCTGGCCGGGGAAGAGCAGGGCGAGCGCGCGCGCCTCGTCGGGCACCGGACCCTGCGCAAATGTAACACCCGGGGCGAGCTGCGCCGGGAGCGCGGGCCGGGGCGTGGCCAGCGCCGTGCCCTGCACCCCAGCGGCGCTGCCGCCCGGCTCACGCGACTCCAGCGCCGCTGCCGCCGCCAGGAGCCGCTCCTCGGCCTGCTCGTGCGAAGCGGCCACCACTGCCAGCCGCGCCTCGCCGTGGGCCCGTGTCGCCAGCCCGAGCGCGACCGACGCAAGTGTCACACTCTCCCGCCGCAGCCCCGGCAGCGCCGCGGCCAGCTCGCGCGCGGCCCTGGCCACCACCGACGCGCGCGTCCCCGAGACCAGCAGCAGCTCCGCCCTCGGCGGCCCCTCGCCGGGCGCGCTCGCGGGCACGCTGGCGGCCACCCGCCGTGGCGCGGCCTGCGGCGCCTCCTCCAGCACCACGTGCGCGTTGGTCCCGCCGAACCCGAACGAGCTCACCGCCGCCCGCCGCGGGTGCTCGCCGCGCGCCCACGGCAGCGGCGCGTGCGGGAGGAAGAACGGCCCCGCCGCGGCGCCCTCGCTCGCCAGCCCGAGCTTCTGGTTCTCCTCGCGCACCGAGGGCTGCGGCGGTAGCGTCCGGTGGTGCAGCGCGAGCGCGGCCTTGATCAGGCCCGCGATCCCCGCGGCCGACATGGTGTGCCCGATGTTCGCCTTCACCGACCCGAGCGCCGTGCGCGCGCCGTGCCGCGGGGTCCAGCCCTGCTCCTCGAACACCTGCCGGAGCGCGCCGACCTCGACGACGTCGCCGACGGTGGTCGCGGTGCCGTGCGCCTCCAGGTAGCCGACGCTGCTCGCCGGGACCCCCGCGTCCGCATAGGCGAGCCGCAGCGCCGCCAGCTGCCCGCCCTGGCGCGGCGTCATCGGGCCCTCGCCGCGGCCGTCGTTGTTGCAGCCCGCGCCCTTGATGACGGCGTAGATCCGGTCCCCGTCGCGCTGCGCGTCGGCGAGGCGCTTCAAGATCACCGCGCCCGCGCCCTCGCCCATCACGAAGCCGTCGGCCTCGGCGTCGAAGGGCCGGCACTCGCCCTTGCGCGAGATGGCGCCGATCCGCGAGAAGCCCACCAGGTTGTCGGGGAGCAGGTTCAGGTAGACACCGCCCGCGATGGCGACGTCGATCTGGCCCGCCCGCAGGTTGACGATCGCCTGCTGCGTCGCCACCAGCGCCGACGAGCACGCGGCGTCGAGCGAATAGCTGGGCCCGCCGAGGTCCCACTGCTGCGAGACCACCGCGGCGATCATGTTGAGCAGGCCCCCGGCGATGGAGAACGCGCGCATCGGCGCGGTCTCGCCCACCAGGGCCGCCCAGAGCGCGGCGCGCTGCTCTGCAGACATCTGCGGCTTCTGCCCGAACTGGCCCTCGAGCAGCTGCAGCGTGCGCACGCGCGCGGCCCCCAGCTCCTTGTATTCGGAGACGCTGGCGCCGACGAAGACGCCCGTGCGCGACCGGTCCCAGGGCTTCGCCGGCTGCGTGCCCGGTGCGGCCGACTGCGGCGCCTCGAGCCCGGCGTCCTGCAGCGCCCCGCGCACGACGTCGAGCAGCAGGCGCTGCTGCGGGTCGGTCACCTGCACCCGGCGCGGCGCGATGCCGAAGTGGAGTGCGCCGAAGTCGCGGACGTCCTCGTCGGACAGATAGGCGCCGTGGGTGACGTAGGACTTGTCGGGCAGGCGCGTGCTGGGGTCGTGGAGCGCGGCGTGATTCCAGCGCGAGGCCGGGATGGGGCGGAAGGTCACGCCGCCCTCGCGGATCAGCTCCCAGAAGGCGAGCGGATCCTTCGCGGAGGGAAAGCGGCAGCCGAGCCCGACGATGGCGATTTCGGATCCCACGGCGACCCCCAACTGAACAGCGGGATATGCGGGTTGTTTCGCGGCGTCAAGGGACGAGCAAGAAGCAGGCCTGCGGAATTCCTCCCGACATCTTGGAGGGGGCGCATCGGAGAAGCGGCTGCTGCTCCGCAGCGGGAGCGCGCAGCTTCTGCGGCGCGGGTGTCGGGGCATGCAGGAGTCGACCACTCGCGCGCCACCACGGCGGCCTGTCGGATCTCCAGACAGAAACAGACCGCGGCTCCCCTCTTGCGTCCTGTGTTACAGGCTGCCCATGCGCGTCCTCCTCACTGGCGGCTCGGGGTTCGTCGGCTCCTACATCGCGGAGCAGCTCGCCGGGCAGGGGCACACCGTGCGGGCGTTGGTCCGGCCGTCCTCCGACCGGACGCTGCTCGCCAGGCTGCAGGGCCTGGAGTTCGCGCTGGGCGCGGTCGAGCGGCGCGAGTCGCTGGGCGACGCGGTGAAGGGCTGCGACGCGGTCATCCACTGCGCGGGCCTCGTCAAGGCGCGCTCGCCGCAGGAGTTCTTCGACGTCAACACCGAGGGCACCAAGAACCTGCTCGAGGCGGCCATCGCCGCGGGCGGCGTGCAGCGGTTCGTGCAGGTCTCGTCGCTGGCGGCGATCGGCCCGTCGCTCGACGGCAAGCCCGTCTCCGACGACGCCGCGCCCAACCCGGTCACCAACTACGGCCGCAGCAAGCTCGCCGGAGAGCAGGCGGTGCTGGCCGCGAAGGACCGCGTCCCCGTGACGGTGATCCGCCCGCCGCTCGTCTACGGCCCGCGGGACCGCGAGACGCTCGCGTTCTTCACCGCCATCAAGAAGGGCACGCTGCCGATCCTGGGCGACGGGATGAATACACTGAGTGTAATCTACGGACCCGACTGCGCCGCCGCCATCGTCAAGGCCGTGCTGCAGCCCGCGGGCGCGCCCTCGGGCCGCGCTTGGTTCGTCGAGGACGGCAACGTCTACGTCTGGCGCGAGGCGCTCGCCGAGGTGGAGGCGGTGATGGGCAAGCGGGCCTTCTTCCGCGCGGGCGTGCCGATGTGGGCGCTCAAGGCCGCCGCGGCCGGGTCGCAGCTCTGGGGGAAGGTGACCAATACGGCGCAGATGCTCACGCTCGACAAGGTCAACGAGCTGGAGCAGCCGCACTGGGTTTGCAGCGCGGAGGGGGCGCGCAGGGAGCTGGGGTGGGCGCCCAAGGTGCAGTGGAGGGAGGGCGTGAAGCTGGCGGCGGAGTGGTATCGCGAGGCGGGGTGGCTGTAGGCGCGGCTACGCCGTCACCTCGGTCCCCGCCGGCACCAGCTTCGCGATCGCATCCCTCAAGTCCCCCACCGTGCGGATCCGGTTCAGCTCCTCGTCCGGGATCCGCACCGCGAGCCGCTCCTCGAAGAAGCTCACCAGCTCCATCACCGCCACCGAGTCCATCCCCAGCGTGGAGATGACGGTGTCCTTGGTGAGGCCGCTGATCTTCCGGTGGTCCACCTCGAAGGCGGCCTGCACGAACAGGTCGAGCACATTGATGGTCGTCGGGGTGGACATGGGCTAGTCGATCCTCTTGAGCGAGTACTGCGCGAGCGATTGGTAGTGTTTCTCGAATCCGGTGACGCAGGTCTTCAGATACCGCACATAATCGTCAAACGTCTTGTCGCCCCAGGTGGCGCGGACCTTCTCCTCGTGCAGCCGCAGGCGGCGCAGCCACTCGGCGGTGGTGGCGCGGTAGTGCAGGCGGCGGGTCTTCACCTCCAGCACCTCCCAATATGGGTTGACCGCCGCGATGATCTCCTCGAGCCGCGGGACGATGCCGCCGGGGAAGATCTCATAGGTGGTCCAGCCCAGGTCGCGGATGTCCTGGCGGTCGCGCGGCACGAAGTTGCGCAGGATGGTCTGCAGCCCGAAGTACGCGCCGGGCCTGGTCCACTCGCGCGCGAGGCGGAAGTAGTTTCGATAGGCGGCGATCGACTTGCCGTCGCGCGCCTCCTGCGGACTGCAGATATGCTCCATCATGCAGATGGAGATGATCGCGTCGAACTTCGTCTCGGGCTGGTAGTCGAGGTAGCTGCAGACCTGCGCTCTCACCCCCGGGATGCTCCGGCGGTTGATCTCGGCGCACTGCGCTTCCGAGAGGGTGATCCCGTGCGCCTCCGCCCGGTTGACCAGCGCCTGGTACTCGACGTTCGCGCCCCAGCCGCAGCCGATGTCGAGCACGCGCGACCCGGCCTTCACGTGGGCATAGTCGGAGAGGATCCGCAGCTTGTTGAGCTGCGCCTGCTCGAGCGACATCTTCGGATCGACCACCTCGCCGCGCGCGCCGCCCGGCGCGCCTGGGTCGTCGTGGATGCCGCAGGTGTAGTTCATCCGCTCGTCGAGCCAGAGGCGGAAGAACTCGTTGCTGACGTCGTAGCTGACCGCGATCTCGGCTTTGCTCGAACCCACGTTCCACCTCCGAAGCCCTGCTGCGCCACCCCGAAGCGATGGTCGACTGCTACTCGCCCGCCGGCTCGTCCACGCGCGGCTTGCGCTTGAAGAGCCCCCGCGCAGTGTGCTGCGCCCGCCCCACCAACGAGTATGCGAGGTGCTTGACGATCAGCAAGCGGCTGCCCATCCCGCCCAGCGTGCGCACGCCCTCCTGGCCGAGCGTCCCGGCGAGGTACTGCTCGCGCGTCTTGCGCCGCTGCAGCTTCCCCGACGACGTCTTGGGGAGCGCGCCCGGAGCGACCAGCTTGACGTCGGAGACTTGCAGCGAGAGCTCCTCGCTGACCTTGGACTTGATCGCCTCGGCCAGCTTCCCGGGCTCGGGGTCGCGCGTCTCGAGGCAGACGACGACCTCCTCGCTGCTCTTGCCCGGCCGCGAGAAGACCACCGCCGAGCCCTTGCGCACGCCTGGCACCTCTTCCACCACCCACTCGATCCGCTGCGGGTAGTAGTTGCGGCCGTTGATGATGAGGATGTCCTTGAGCCGGCCCGAGACGAACACCTCGCCGTCGGCGAGATAGCCGAGGTCGCCCGTGTGCAGCCACCCGTCGGAGCCCGGGCCCATGCCGGCGGCCTTGCTGGCCTCGGGGTCGTTGTAATACCCGGCCGCCACCGACGGGCCGCTGAAGCAGATCTCGCCCACCGTGCGCTCGGGCAGCTCGCGACCGGCTTCATCGCGGATCGACAGCCCGTGTCCCGTGAAGGTCTTCCCGCAGCAGACCACCTCCAGCGCGGCCCTGGCGCTCCCGTGCGGCAGCGGCGTCGCCTTCTGGTGACCGTGGTAGTCGGCCTCGTCGATGCGGTCGGTGCGCAGCGGCTCTTCGAGTGGGATGAAGGCCATCGCCAGCGTCGCCTCGGCCATGCCGTAGCAGGGGAGGATCGACTCGGGCCGGAGCCTCGCGCCCTTGAACGTCTCGACGAAGGCCCGCATCGTCTCGGGGTTGATCGGCTCGGCGCCGCAGCCGAACACGCGCACGCTCGACAGGTCCCACCTCGCCAGCTGCTCGGGCCTGGCCCGCTTGGTGACGAGCGCATAGGCGAAGTTGGGCGCGAACGAGATGGTGCCGCGGTGTTGGTGGATCGTCTCCATCCACAGCGTCGAGTTCCGGATGAACGACAGCGTCGGGATGAAGACCACCGAGATGCCCACCGTGAGCGGCGCGATGACGAAGCCGATCAGCCCCATGTCGTGGTAGAGCGGGAGCCAGGTGACCCCTTTGTCGGTCTTGGGGTCGGCCTTCAGCCCGTCGGTGAGGATCGCCTTCGCGTTCGCCGCCAGGCTCCCGTGGGTGACCATCACGCCCTTGGGCAGCGAGGTGCTCCCCGAGGTGAACTGGAGGAACGCCAGGTCGTGGTCGTCGAGCGACTCGCGGAGCAGGCCCTGGTGCAGCGCGCGCTCCACGGGCTCGCCGAGGTCGGTCGAGAGCACCAGCCTCTCGAGCGACGCCACCTTGCCCATCACGCCCCAGAGCAGCTTCTCCACCTGCGCGCCGGCCACCAATACCCGCGGCGAGGCGGCCGTGAGGATGGTCGTCAAGGACTCCATGAAGGCGTCCAGCTTGCCGAGCGAGAGCGGCGGGTAGAGCGGCACCGGCACCAGCCCGGCCCAGAGCGCGCCGAGGAAGGTCGGGACGAACTCGTGCCCGTCGGGGATCACGAGGGCGACGCGCTCGCCCTTGCGCAGCCCGAGCGCGCGCAGGTGGTGGGCCCGCTTCTGCACCTCTTCGCGCAGGGCGTGGAACGAGAGGTAGAGGTCGCCGCCGCCTTCGGTCTGGGGCCTGCCGCCGACGAAGGTGAAGCCGCGGTCGTGCACGCCCTGGCCCGCTTCGATCGCGTCGATCACCCTCGGGTACGTGCCGCTCACCCGCGCTCGTGTAAGAGATGAGGTGCCCCTCCGTCAAGCGGATGAGGCCGCGGCGGGTGCAGATCCCACGAGTCGCGCTGCACCTTCGGACGTGGCATCCACCCTGGTCGATCAAGCGAGGGCCGACAGGCCCAGCCCCCAAGTCAGGAGCACGACCGATTTGGCGGTCTCGGCCACGATGACACTGCCCCCGACGCAGGGCGACCCACAGCCGCCAATCGCAGGCGACCTTCCACCGCCTTGTGCAGCCCTCCGCCCCGGTGGTATGCGCCCGCTCCGGAGGTGACGTTGCATGGCAGAGCGACCAAAGCCCGCGCCCCCGCCCGACGGCAAGGGGCTGATCGCGGCCACCCGCGCCTTCTCCGACGAGCGCCCGCTGCGCTCGTGGACCGCGGTGGTGGTGACCTTCGGGCTCTTCTTTGCCGGGCTCTGGGCGCTGCTGCAGCCGCTGCCCGCGCCGCTGCGGCTGGTGCTCGCCGTGCTGCAGGGCGGCGTCATCGTGCGCGGCTTCATCCTCTACCACGACCACTTGCACGGGGCGCTCCTGCGCTCCTCGTGGCCGGCGCGCGCGCTCTTCTGGGCCTACGGCGTCTGGGTGATGGCCCCGCCCAAGGTGTGGCGCGAGACGCACAATTATCACCACGCGCACAACGCCAAGATCGTCGGCTCGCATATCGGCAGCTATCCGGTGCAGACGGTGGCGTGGTGGAGGACCGCCTCGCCCAGGCAGAGGAGGCTCTATGCCTTCGTGCGCCACCCGCTCACCGTGCTCTTCGCGTACTTCACCGCCTTCTTCCTCGACATGTGCCTGCTGGGGGTCCCGCGCGCCGGCTTCAAGAAGCGCTGGGACTCGCTGCTCTCGGCCGTGGTCACGGTCGGGCTCTGCGCGTTGGTGACCGCGCGCCTGGGCTTCGCGGCGTGGTTCTGGGCGCTCTTCCTGCCGCACTTCTTCGCCACCGCGGCGGGCGCCTATCTCTTCTACGCGCAGCACAACTATCCCGACCTGGTGCTGCAGCCGCGCGAGCAGTGGAGCTACGAGAGGGCCGCGCTCGAGTCGTCGAGCTCCCTGGAGATGGGCCCGGTGATGCACTGGTTCACCGGGAATATCGGGTATCACCACGTGCACCACTTGAACCCTGGTATCCCGTTCTACCGGCTGCCCGAGGCGATGGCGGCGCTCCCGGCGCTGCAGCGGCCGGGGAAGACCTCGCTGCGGCCCGCGGACATCGCGGCCTGCTTCCGGCTGAAGCTGTGGGACCCGGAGGCGGGGCGGATGGTGGGGTGGCCGTAAAAGTATTACCCGCCCGCCCTGCCGAACGCGAGGTTGAGCACGAACGCCAGGATCGCCGTGTTGTAGACGAACGCCAGCACCGCGTGCAGCAGCACCGTGCGCCGGATCTGCGAGCTGGAGATGGTCGCGTCCGAGACCTGGAAGCACATCCCCACCGTGAAGGCGAGGTAGGCGAAGTCGAGGTACTCGGGAGCCTGGCCGCCCGGGAACTCGACGCCGCCGACGCCCTCGCTGTCGATGCGGTAATACAGGTGCGCGTAGCGCAGCGTGAAGGCGGTGTGCGTGAGCGCCCAGGAGAGCGCCACGGTGGCCACGCTCAGCGCCAGGAAGAGGCCGCTCTCGCCGGGGTCGAGGCCCTTGGAGGCGCGCACCAGCGGCGTGGCGGAGAGCAGGCTCACCGCCGAGGTGATCAGCACCAGCGCATAGACCGCGTTGCGGCCCGGGTCGTCGGCGGCGGCGCGCTTGTGGGTGTGCGCGGCGTCGGCGGAGACGATGTTGATCCAGGAGAGCACCAGCAAGACGAGGCCGGCCGCGTCCCAGGCGGCGAGGATCGCGAGGATGTCCGAGCGGTGGTTGAGCTCCTGGTAGAGGAGCGCGCCGAGGCCGAAGACGAGCGCGCCGATCAAGCGCGCCGACGCGGAGCGGAGGAAGGGCTGGAAGGCGGTGTCGAGCAACGAGCGGGGCGGGGACAACGGGTGCTCCAGGGGGAGAGCCTGCAGGGCGAGGGCGAGAGAGTACCGCGCAGCGGTCGGCTCCGGTTGCTTGACTTGCGGTGGGGGGCGGATACCGTCCCTCGTGATCCCCCTTGGGATGGCGGAGAAGCCGTGATCACGTCGCTCAGCGCCCAGAACTTTGGCTGCCTCAAGGACGTGACCTGTGCGCTGACGCCGTTGCACGCGTTCAGTCGAGCCCTCCAGCACGTCTCACCGGCGGCCGTGCTCCTCGTCGAAGAGCCCGAAAACGGGCTCCACCCTTCCCGCATCGTCGAGGTG
Source organism: Deltaproteobacteria bacterium (assembly GCA_043782365.1). Taxonomy (GTDB): domain Bacteria; phylum Myxococcota; class Myxococcia; order Myxococcales; family 40CM-4-68-19; genus CAIWCD01. The sequence goes on along the minus strand of JAYWAO010000185.1, from coordinate 14,144 downwards.
GTGGGGGTGCTCCGCAGGATCAGCGAGTCGGGGACGCAGGTGGTGCTCGCGACCCACAGCCCGCTGGTGGTCAACGAGCTCTCGCCCGCAGAGGTCTCTCTCGTTACGCGCCCTGAGGCCACCGGCACCGTGGTGACGCCGATCGCGCAGACTCCGGGCTTCGACTCGCGCGCCAGGGTATCTGCGCTTGGCGAGCTTTGGTTGAACCATGCCAACGGAAGGGACGAGTCGGCGCTGATCAACGGCGGACCCAGGCCGGCCGTGCTTGCTCCGTGAAGATCTTCCTGGCTGGGGAGGGGATCGCGGAGTTGGGCGACTGGTCGGTCGCTCGGCAATATCGAGGCCTCGCGGAGGCAGCGGCGACCAACTCGCGCCTCCGGCTCGCTGGCGGCTTGGCCATCGAGGAGATCGAAGCCTGGGTCCTCGCCTGCTGTGGCTTCCCCCGAAGTGAAGCGGTTTCGCACCCGAAGGAACGCTTCGGGGAGCTGTTCCCGGACGCCGCCCAGCGGGAGGGCAAGGTGGCCATCATTGAACGCGCCGGCTTGCACGCCCTGCCAGCAGACGCCGCTTCGTTCAGGCTCTGGCTCTCGAGGATTCGGAGCGCCCTCGCCGGCTGAGGAATCGCCATGGTCTTTGCCGTTCTCCTATTCGCCCAGCTCCAGCCGCTCCCGCCCTCGCTCCTCCCGCTCTCCTCCGAAGAGGGCCAGCGGCTGCTCGTGGAATCGACCGCGCGGCGCGCCTTCTTCCCCCTCGCCTCCCAGTTCCTCACCCAACGCAGCACCTCGTTCTGCGGTGTCGCCTCCTCGGTGATGGTGCTCAACGCGCTCCCGCTCGAGGCGCCCGTGGCCGCGGCCTATGCGCCCTTCCGCGCCTTCACCGAGGACAACGTCTTCGCGCCGGCCGCCGCGCAGCTCTCGGCCGAGTTCGTCGCCAAGGGCGGGCTCACCCTCGAGCAGCTCCAGTTCCTGCTGCGCGCGAACCAGGCGCAGGCCACCGCCGTGCACGCGAGCGCGTCGTCCCTCGAGGCGTTCCGCACACAGGCGAGCGCGGCGCTGGCCGCTCCAGACCGCTATGTGCTGGTCGACTTCCTCCGCGGCGAGCTCGGCCAGGACGCGGGTGCGCACTGGTCTCCGCTGGGCGCCTACCACGCCGGGACCGACCGGTTCCTCGTGCTCGACGTAGCGCGCTTCCGCTACCCGCCCTATTGGGCCACCGCCGCCGACCTCTTCCGCGCGATGGACACCTACGACCCCGACGCGGGCGCCTCGCGGGGCTGGGTGCTGGTGGAGAAGCCCGCGGGCGCGCCGGGCCGGGTGGAGGTGCCGCCTTTCTCCCACAAGCTGGTGCGCCTCGCGGTGGCGGCCGTGCTGGCCGTGTTCTCGCTCGGCGCGGTGGCCGGCGCGCTCTTCATGCGGTGGCGGCTGCGGCGGCGCCAGTCCGACATGTAGGTGTGTCGACTTACGGTTTTTTCCGGCGGATCCCGGCGGTGATCCGTGTGACTCGTCACCATGGTCCAGAATCCCCACCTCCCCTCCCGACGAACCCGCTTGGCCCCCCTGATCCCGATCGCGCTCTGCGCCGCCGTGCTGGCGGCCCAGACGGTCCAAGCGGCCACCGCCGTGCCCCGCAAGCTCACCACCATCGCTGCCCACACCGACTTCGTCAGCGGCCTCGCCTTCTCTCCCGAGGGCGACCGGCTCCTCTCGGTGAGCGCCGACAAGACCTTGCTCATCAGCGACCCGCGCGACGGCAAGCTCTTGCGCAAGATCACCGACCACCCCGACGCCATCTTCGGGCTGACGCTCTCTCCCACCGGCAAGGAAGCGTTCGTCGCCGGCGGCGTCTTCGAGGGCAAGGGGCCCTACTCGATCAGCAAGCTCGACGTCGCCGGCAAGCGCGAGGTCTCGTCGATCTCGGACAGCCCGCTGCTCGAGTCCTACACGGGCCACGACGGGGCCATCACCGCGATGGCCCAGAGCACCGACGGCAACGACCTCGCCACGGGCGACCTCACGGGCCTCGTGCGCATCTGGAAGACCGGCACCGGCACGGCGGGCCAGGACGCCTTCGCGGCCAAGCTCACCTCCGACCTCGACAAGTCGCGCCAGGGGATCGACGCGCTGATCGCCAAGATCAAGGCCAAGGAGAGCGGCGGCGCGCCTCCGCCGCCCAAGCCGAAGACGGCCTTCGCGAGCGAGCTCCGGGTGGGCGTGCCGGTGCTGGCGCTGGCGCTGTCATCCGACGGCGCGCTGATCGCGGTCGGCTCGGTCGATGGCCTGCTGCGCGTCTACGACATCCCGGGCAAGGCGCAGCGCGTGCTCAAGGGCCACACGGGCAAGGTGCTCTCGCTGGCGTTCCAATACGGGACCCACCTGCTCGCCTCGGGCGGCGAGGACAAGACCGTGCGCCTCTGGGACGCCGACTCGTCCGCGAACAAGGCCACGCTCTCGGGCAGCGAGGGCGCGGTGTTCGCGCTCGCCTTCTTGAACGACGGGCGCGAGCTCGCCTCGGGCGGCAAGGACTCCCAGGTGCGCGTCTGGGATATCCCGGCCCAGAGGGCGGCCTATACGCTCCCTGAATCGACCGGATATGTCCGCTCGCTGGCGGTGGACCGCGGCGGGCGCATGCTGGCGGCCGGAACCAAGAGCGGCGCCATCACGGTGTACCGGCTCCCGTTCGGCCGCGACGTCGAGGCGCCGAGCCCTGTGTTCGCGAAGTCCTCGAAGTTCGCCGAGGGCGCGCAGCTGGTCATCGACACGCAGGAGCACACCGACCGGGTCTCCAATGTCGTCTTCACCAAGGACGGCAGGCAGGTGATCACGGGCTCGTGGGACAAGACCGTGCGCGTCTGGGACGCTGCCACCGGCGAGCCGCTGCGCGCCATCCGGCTCCCCTCCTACGCGGGCACGCAGGGGATGATCTACGCGATGGCCCTCTCGCCCGACGAGCGGTTCCTCGCGGTGGCCGGCGCTTCGGTGGAGAAGGAGTTGAAGAACGTCCGCGGCGGCGGCGAGTACATCTCGCTGGTGGATCTCACGACGGGCGAGCTCGCCGACGTGGTCGGCCACCACCTGAACGTGATCTTCTCGCTGGGCTTCTCGCCGGACGGGAGGTCGATCATCACCGGCGCTGGCGACAACGACCAGAAGGCGCTCATCTACTCCGTCTCGCCCCAGGGGAAGATGGCGCTCGCCACGGGCGCGCTGCTCTCCGGAAAAGTGCTCGGCGCGAAGTTCTCCGCCGACGGCAAGTACGCCTTCGTCGCCGACGAGCTGGGCATGCTCGCCCGCATCGAGCCCGGCGACCTCTCCGAGCACAAGATCCCCAGCTCCACCAACGAGTCGATCCAGAAGCCGCTGCTCCTCGAGGACGGCAAGGAGGCGCGCCAGTGCAAGGGTGAGCTGATCGGCGAATCGATCAAGCGCAAGATGAACAAGATGATCGGGCGCGAGCTCGACTCCTCGTGCGCGATCTACGGCCTCGCCGTGGACCCCACGGGCGCCTGGGTGGCGATCGGCGACGCGCTCGGCGCGGTGCAGCTGGTGCCGGCAAGGCAAGGACTCCCGGACGCGCCCGCGCTCGAGGACAAGGTGCTGTTGGGCAGCAACCCGCAGGGCGGCGCCGCCGGCGCGCTCGCCTTCAGCCGCGACGGCAAGCGGCTGGCGGTGGGCACCAGCAAGCTGGTGCGCGTGGTGGACGTACCCGAAGGCAAGGAGCTGGGCCGCTTCGAGCAGCACGGCAACACCGTCTTCTCGGTGGCCTTCAGCCCCGACGGCAGCAAGGTCGTCTCGACCAGCGGCAACGGCTCGGGCACCTACATCTGGGAGGTCGCCACCGGCAAGGCGGTGGTGCAGCTCGGCGGCAAGCGGGCGCTCCCCAAGGTCTGGTCGCTCGGGTCGCACAAGACCGACGCGGGGGTCCTGGGCATCGGCAACGAAGAGCCGCGCGACGCGGTCAACGACTACGGCGCGCCGGGCTATGCGTTCGACTTCGTCAACCTGCGGCTGGTGCCTGGCATCGACGCCGCGCAGTTCGAGACCGCTGCCCAGAGCAACGCCCGGCTGGATGCGAAGACGCCGGAGTTCACCCCCAACCCGCAGACGGTGGGGTCGCGGCTGATCTCCTGGCTCGCGCTCCCCAACGGCCGCGCCATCGTCGGCACCGAATTTGGCGCCCACTACCGGGACCCCTACGTGAAGGACCTGAACCACGACGGCGTGCGGGTGAACGCCTTCGCGCTCGGCTCCGACGGCGGGCAGACCTTCTATCTGGGCCTGGAGGACGGCCGCATCGAGCTCTACGACACCTCCACCCTGCAGCGCCTCGCCACGCTGCTGGTGACCGCCGACAAGGAGTGGGTCCTCTTCTCTCCCGACGGCTACTACGCGGCCTCGCGCGGCGGCGCCAAGGCGGTGGGCTGGCTGATGAACCAGGGCGTCACCAAGATCCCCGGGTATTACCCTTTTGAGCAGTTCGACCTGCGGCTCAACCGGCCCGATCTGGTGCTGGCGCGGCTGGGGTATCCGGGCGTGACCCCGGGCGCCCTGCAGGCGCTGCGCGGGGCCCACGAGAAGCGGCTCAGGAAGATGGGCCTCGATGAGTCGAAGCTGGCGATGGACACCGAGGCGCCGACGGTGACGCTCGGCCGCCTGGCCGACGTCGCCAAGACGAAGAAGATCGACCTGGAGGTCACCGCCAGGCCCGCGGGCTCGCCGCTCGACCGCCTGCTGGTCTGGGCCAACGACGTGCCGATCTTCGGCAGCGCGGGGCTCTCGCTCGCCGGGGAGAAGGGCGCGGTCAAGAAGAGGCTGCCGGTCGAGCTGACCGCGGGCCGCAACAAACTCCAGATCTCGGTGCTCGACGCGCACGGCGTGGAGAGCGCCAAGGAGACCGCCTACGTCACCTTCGCGGGCGCGGTGAAGCCGCCCGACCTCTACGTGCTCGCCATCGGCGTCTCGGCCTACCAGGACGCCGCCTGGAAGCTCGACTACGCGGCCAAGGACGCGAGCGACCTCGCCGCCGCCTTCAAGAAGGACGGGCAGACGGGATTCGGTAATCTGTATGTGCAGCCGCTGCTCGACAACGCGGTCACCAAGGAGGGCGTGATCGCCGCCAAGAAGTTCCTCCTCAAGAGCAAGCCAGACGACCAGGTGGTGGTCTTCATCGCGGGCCACGGCCTGGTGGACGAGAAGAATGAGTATTACTTCGGCACGGTGGACGTCAGCTTCACCGACCCGGCGGCCCGCGGCCTCCCCTACGATGCCATCGAGGGCCTGCTCGACGGCATCCCCGCCCGCAAGAAGCTGCTCCTGATGGACACCTGCCACTCGGGCGAGCTCGACAAGGAGAGCCTGGCCCCGATCGCCGCCTCCACGGCCGACGGGAAGCTGGTCGCCCGCGTCCCGGGCACCCGCGGTCTGCGGCGGGCCGGCGACAAGCAGGTCACCAGCGACGCCCTGAGCGGCGTGCTCGGCAGCCTCTTCACCGACCTGCGCCGCGGCTCGGGCGCGATGGTGATCTCCTCGGCGAGCGGGCAGCAGCTGGCCATCGAGGGTGGCGCCTACAAGAACGGCGTCTTCACCTACGCGCTCCTGCAGGGCCTCGCCAGCAAGCAGGCCGACCTCAACGGCGACGGGCAGGTGAAGGTGGGCGAGCTGCGCGACTACGTGATCCAGAAAGTGACTCAATTGACGCAGGGGCAGCAGACCCCCACCTCGCGCCGCGAGAACCTCGAGTTCGACTTCACCGTCCTGCAGTACGGCCGGAAGTAGGTCTTGGACAACGCCATGGAGAACTCCTTGAACGCCCTTCGGCCGCTGCCGCTGTCGCTGTTCGCCGCGCTGCTCACCCTCGCGCTGCTGCCGTGTGAGGCGGGCGCGCGCCCCGAGACGCCCGCCGCGCCCTCGTCCGCACCAGTCGCCGATCCGCTCGACGCCGTGCTCGACCCCGCCTGGAAGGCGCCCGAGGCGGCCAGGCCGCCGCCCGCGCCGGAGAAGCCCGCGGTGACGGCGGCGTCCCAGCCCGGGGCACCCTCGGCGGCCACGGTGATGGAGGAGCCCAAGCCGTCCGGGTACCAACCGCGCGAGGACCTGCCCGGCTACCGCAGCCTCTTCAACAGCTCGCTGCTCTTCCCCGAGCTGGAGAAGAAGGAGAACGTGGGCCTGCTCTTGGGCGGCGGCCTCGCCACCATCGATGACGCCACCCACGTGCAGCTCGCCACCTCGGTCTACTTCAGCAACCACTTCATCATCGGCGGCGTGCTCAACCACGCGCTCGCTTCCACCAATCCCGCCTATCCCAACGGCAAGAACCGGCTCGCCGACTACGACGAGTGGCGCGACTGGTTCCGCCTCCTGCAAAAGTGGGAGTCGCCTCTCGACAACGGCGGCAGCTTCAACGCAGGCAGGCTCTCCAACGCGAGCCAGGGCGAGAGCGGGCTCATCCAGAACCTCAACAACGACCTGCTCGCCGACACGCCGCGGCTGGGCCTCTCGCTCGACGTGCGCCGCAGCACCTGGTGGCTGAGCGCGCTGATCTCGGACGCTACCTGGCTCGCGCCCGTGGTGGGCGGACAGCTCGGCCTCACCCCGCTGGGCAACAGCGAGAGCGCGTTCCTCTCGTCGTTCAAGGTGAGCGCCTACTACGCGGGTGACCTCAAGGCCCCCGCCGCGCTGGTGCACACGCCGTCGGGTCCGATCGCCGTCGAGGAGGAGCACCGGCCGCGGGACACCAATGAGCTGCTCCACGCCTTCGGCGGAGACCTGCGGGTGCGCCCGCTCGACGTCGAGCACCTCTATGCCGACGTATATGGCGCCTATAACCAGCTGGTCGGGCAGGGCAACGGCATCCACGCTGGAGTGCGCCTGGGCGCGCGCAGCGAGATGGCCTCGCTCGAGCTCAAGGGCGAGGTCCGGCTGCTCGGGGCCCACTACCTGCCCCATTACTTCGATTCCTTCTATGACGTGCAGCGCACCAGCTATCTGAGCGGCGATCCGGGCACGCGCTCGCTCACCAAGCTGGGCTACCTGCGCACGCTAGATCGCGACGGCCGCCTGCAGACCTGGCTGGCGGGCGCGCGGCTCTTCCTCAGCGGAATGCTCGGGCTGGAGGCCACCTACGAGACGGGCGCCGACTCGCTGCTGGGTACGGCCACGCTGCACGCGCAGGTCAACGTGGGGAGCGAGTTCACCGTCTTCGCGACCTACCAGCGGCGCAACTTCGGCCCGGGCGGGGAGTGGTTCAAGTTCGCGTCGAACGAGCTCCTGGTGGGCCGCATCCGCGTCAGGCTCTCCGACGGGTTCTTCCTCACGGGCTTTGCTACCCGCACCTTCGTCTGGGACAGCGCCGCAGGCGAAGGCGCCTACAAGCCCGCCTGGAGCGGCGGCGCGCAGGCGTCGTGGCTGTGGGGCTCCTAGTGGGGCGAGCGCGCTACTACTGACGGCGGCGTCGCGGGGGCCTGCCCAGGTTGACGAGCAGCGCGCCCGCGACGAACCCGCCCACGTGGGCCCACCAGGCGACGCCGCCCGTCAGCTCGCGCCCGAACGGCGCCAGGCCCATCAGCACCTGCGTGGCGAACCAGAGCACCAGGAAGACGAACGCGGGCACCTCGACCAGCCAGGGCAGGAAGAAGATCGGCACGAAGGTCAGCACGCGCGCCTTCGGATACGAGACCAGGTACGCGCCCAGCACGCCCGCGATCGCGCCCGAGGCGCCCACGGTGGGGACCGGCGACGACGGGTCCATCGCCACCTGCGTCAGGCCCGCGACCACGCCGCAGGCGAGGTAGAAGAGGAGGAACCTCGCGTGGCCGAGGCGGTCCTCGACGTTGCCGCCGAAGACCCAGAGGTAGAGCAGGTTGCCCAATAAGTGTAACCAGCCGCCGTGGAGGAACAGCGAGGTGAGGAGCGGCAGGAGGCGCACCAGGCCCGGCAGCGCTCCAGACGGCCCGCCCAGCTCGCTCCAATGCACGAGGCGCGCGGGGACGAGGCCGTAGGCGAGGACGAGCCGCTCCGCGAGCGGTCCGGCCCGGAGCTGCTCGACGAACACCAGCAGGTCGAGCGCGAGCAGCCCCACGGTGACGAGGGGCAGGGTGCGGGAGCGCTGCGTGTCGCGGAGCGGGATCATGCGGCGGCGCTTACGTCCCGATCCGGACCAGCTCGAGCAGCGGCGTGTCCTCCGAGCGGGGCGTGGACAGGTCGATCAGGCAGTCGAGCATCCAGCTCTCGTCGTCGGTGCCGGGCGAGAGGAGGATCTGCTGCGCTCGCCACTGCTTGCCTCCAGGCCCGGCTGCGTCCGGCACCAGCCGGGTCTTGTCGGGCCGGCGCGAGCGCGGCGTGATGTCCAGGTTCCCCAGCGCCGCGAGGCAGGGCGCGAGCTCCTTCTGCAGCTCCACCTCGGTCCAGGCGCGGTCGGGCATGGGCGCGTAGAGGCCCGCGATGGCGGCGGCGAAGTCCACCCGCTTGAGCGTGAGCAGGAGCCGGTGCAGCTCGGTGCGGACGCGGGCCGCGAAGGCGCGCGGGTCGCGGAGGAGGTCGTCGGTGGTCTTCGGCCGCGCGGCCAGCGTGGCGCGGTGGGCCGCCAGCGCGGCGGCCCGGAGCGCGCGCTCTTCGGAGGAGGCGGCAGGGTCGAGCAGCGACTCCCACTCGTCGAGCAGCGAGGAGTCGGCCCCTCGCACGGTGGCGCGGAGGAAGGCGAGCACGTCGTCCATCCGCTCGTCGCGGTACCCCTCGGGCACGGTCTGCCGCAGCGTCTTGTAGGCGTCGTTCAGATACCGGAGCAGCGCGCCCTCGCTCCTCTGCAGGCCATAGTCGCGGATATAGTCGTCGAACGAGCTGCCGCGCTCGTACAGCTCGCGGGCGACGCTCTTGGGCCGGACATCTTCCGCGCCCACCCACGGGTGGCGATCGGCGAAGACGTTGAACGACTGGTAGACGAACTCGCGCAGCGGCTTGGGCCACTCCACCTTCTCCAGCTCCTCCATCCGCTCGGCGTACTCCATCCCCTTCGCCTTCAGCTCGGCGACCTTCTCTCCCTTGGCCCGGTCGAGCTGCGCCCAGAGCACGGGCATCGGGTTCTCCAGCACCGCCTCCACCAGCGTCAGGAGGTCGAGCGCGTAGGTGTCGCGGTCCTTCTCCACCTTGGGCAGCGTGTCGAGCAGCCAGAGCCCGAGCGTCTGGTGGATGGAGAAGTCGCGCTGGAGGTGGTCCGACACCTCGAGGTGGGGCGCGAGATAGGCATTCCCTTTGACGTGCTGGATGAGCCCCGCGTCGCGCAGCCGCCGCGCGCAGGCGGCCGCGGTGCGCAGGTGGAGCTTCTTGTTGCCCTCGTTGCCGTGCGAGCGGCGGATCATCTGCACCAGCCGCGCATATCCGAGCGGGCCCTGGTAGTCGCGCGCCGAGACGCCCCCCTCGGATTGCAGCAGATACAGGAGCATCCCGTGCGTCACCGCGAAGCGCGACTCCAGCGGCTCGGGCGGCTTGCTGCAGAGCATCTCGAACGTCGACCGGTCCCAGTGCACGTAGCCCTTCTCGGGCGGGTTCTTCTTGACGACTTTCTTGCCCTGCGCCTTCTTCGCCTCCAGCTTGAGGTTCTCGATCACGTGCTCCGGCGCCTGCGCGACCACATACCCGCGGTCGTCGAACCCCTTGCGGCCCGCGCGCCCGGAGACTTGCAGGAAGTCGCGCACCGAGAGCCGCGAGGTCTTCTGCCCATCGAACTTGCACAGCTGCGTGAAGAGCACGGTGCGGATGGGCACGTTGACGCCGACGCCCAGCGTGTCGGTGCCGCTGACCACCTTGAGCAGACCTTGCTGCGCGAGCTTCTCGACCAGCAGGCGATATCTCGGCAGGAGCCCCGCGTGGTGCAGGCCGATGCCGTGCTGGAGGAAGCGCTGCAGCTCTTTTCCATAGGGCGTGTCGAACTTCGCGCCCAGCTCGCGCAGGACCTCCTTGAGCCTCGTCTTCTCCTCCTTGGTGGAGAAGTCGGCCGACATCAGATCCTGCGCCCGCTCGGCGGCGGCCCGCTGCGAGAAGTTCACCAGGTAGACCGGCGCGCGCCCCTTGGCGACCAGCTCCTCGAGCGTCTCGTGGAGCGGCACCTCGGCATAGGAGTATTCGAGCGGCACGGGGCGCTGCACCGAAGTGACCCGCGACACCTCGCGCTTGCTGGTCTGCGCGAGCTGCGCGGCGATGCTGGTCATGTCGCCGAGCGTCGCCGACATGAGCAAGAAGCGGGTCTTCTCGCAGAGCAGGAGCGGGATCTGCCAGGCGGCCCCGCGCTCGCGGTCGGCGTAGTAGTGGAACTCGTCCATCACCACTTGCGCAGCCGAGAAGAGGGGGTCGCGCAGCACCATGCTGGAGAGCACCTCGGCGGTGCAGACCATCACCTTCGCGTCGGCGTTCACCGCGCCGTCGCCGGTGACGAGGCCCACGTTGCGCGGCCCCAGCGCGTCGCAGAGCGCGAAGAACTTCTCGTTCACCAGCGCCTTGATCGGGCAGGTGTAGATCGATCGCTCGCCGCGGCAGAGCGCCTGGAAGTGGAGGAAGGTCGCCACCAGGCTCTTGCCCGAGCCCGTCGGCGTCGAGAGCACGAGGTGGTTCGGCCCCGAGAGCTCGAGCAGCGCCTCCTCTTGGTGGGGGTAGAGCTCCAGCCCCTGCGCCGCGGCCCAGGCGGTGAAGCGGTCCAGGATCGCGTCGTCGGTCAGCGCCTCGCCCGCAGCGGGGAGAGCGGACTCCAGCGAGTTGGCGGCAGCGGTGTACTGCGCCGCGAGCGCCACGACCGGTGCCGCGGCCAGGGGAGCTGCCAACGGTGCTGCGAGCGGTATCGTAGTGTCTGCCGTGTCCATGAGGTGTCACAGGTGTACCAGAGACGGCGCGCCCGGGATTTGCTAGCTACGCACCATGAGCAGCGCCAACGAAGGCCCCGCGGCACCGCAGCCCCCCGCCTCCCCGGCAACGCCGTCCAATGCGGCATCGCCTGCGGGCTCTCCAGAAGACCGCTCGCTCGGCCGCACGCTCGGCTCTATCTGGGCCTGGACCTCGGTGCTGCTGGTCATCTTCTTCGGCTTCTGGCTCCAGCTCGTGCTCTTCGTGGTCAGCCGCCCGTTCGACCCGCTGCGCAAGGTGCCGGGCCGCTTCTTCCGGCTGATGGCCGTCTTCTGCACCAAGCTCAACCCGTTCTGGCAGTTCCGCTATCTCGGCCACCCCAAGAAGCCCGACGGCAAGCTCGTCTTCGTCTCCAACCACGCCTCCAACGCCGACGTCTTCCTCATCAGCGCGCTGCCCTGGGAGATGAAGTGGCTGGGCAAGGCGTCGCTCTTCCGCCAGCCCGTCTTCGGCTGGTGCATGTGGATGGCCGGCGACATCCCGGTGGAGCGCGGCGACAAGCAGGCCGCCGCGGGCGCGCTGAGGAAGTGCGCCGAGTGGGTCAGGCAGGGCATGCCCGTGATGATCTTCCCCGAGGGCACGCGCTCGCTCGACGGCGTGATGCTCCCGTTCAAGGACGGCGCCTTCCGGCTCGCCATCGACACCGGCGCGCGCATCGTCCCGCTGGGCGTGGCCGGGACGCGCGAGGCGCTGCCGAAGCGGTCGTGGCGATTCGGTCCGGGCAGGGGCCGCGTGGTGATGGGCGAGCCGATAGAGGCCGCGGGGCGCGACCTGAAGGAGCTGAAGGCAGAGGTGCGCGCGGCGGTGGAGGCGCTGGCGGCGAGGGCCGTGGCGGCGTCAAAGGACGCGTAGAGCCCGCCGCAAGGAAGCGCCGGCGCGCGGTCTTTCTGCGCCCCCTCCGGACCTCCCGCGCGCCCGCGGCATCCTCCTTCCCTCCGGAGGGAAGCGCTTGAAGCGCCCCCGCCGCGACCACAGTCCCCGCCGGGCCATGCGCCCGCTTCGATCAGGAGTCACACCCGATGCGCCTCTCGCTCCGCTCCCTCGCCGTCCCGGCCCTCGCCCTCCTCACCGCCGGCCTCTCCCCCTCCGCCCACGCCAAGGCGCCGATGGCGAGGTCGCAGGCCCCGGGCTTCTTCCGCTTCATGGTCGGCGCCTTCGAGGTGACCGCCCTCTCCGACGGCACGGTGATGCTGCCGATGGGCAAGCTGCTCGTCGGCAAGCCCGGCGCGAACACCGCGGTGCTCGAGTCCAACTTCCTCGGTGCGGTGGTCGAGACCTCGGTCAACGGCTACCTCGTCAACACCGGCGAGAAGCTGGTGCTGATCGACGCGGGCGCCGCGGGCCTCTTCGGGCCGACGCTTGGGAACCTGGTGACGAACCTCAAGGCGTCGGGCTACACGCCCGAGCAGGTCGACGAGATCTACATCACGCACGCCCACCCGGATCACGTCGGCGGCCTCGCCGCGAACGGCGCGGTGGTCTTCCCCAACGCCACGCTGCGCATCGACCAGGCCGACCTCGACTTCTGGCTCTCCGAGGAGAACCTCAAGGCCGCCCCCGACGACAGCAAGGGCTTCTTCCAGGGCGCGGTGGCCTCGCTCAAGCCGTACGTCGAGGCGAAGAAGGTCTCGGCGATCACCGGCCCGACCGAGCTCGTGCCGGGCGTCAAGGCGGTCCCGGCCCACGGCCACACCAAGGGCCACACCATCTATGTGGTCGAGAGCGGCGGGCAGAAGCTGGTGATCGCCGGCGACCTGATGCACGCCGCCGCGGTGCAGTTCAAGGACCCGTCGGTCACCATCGCCTTCGACACCGACGCCAAGGCCGCGCTGGCCGAGCGCAAGAAGGCCTATGCCGACGCGGCCAAGGGCGGCTACCTGATCGCCTTCGCGCACGTCTCGTTTCCGGGCGTGGGCCACCTCAAGGCCGCTGGCAAGGGCTACCAGTGGCTGCCGCTGAACTACACCTCGAGCAAGTAGACGAAGTGTAATACGTGGGGTTCGGGGGGCCGCTACGGCACCTCGCGCCCCTCGCCGAACCCAAGCACCCAGAAGCGCTGCTCGGGAGTCGCCTTGAGCGCCTCCTGCAGCGCCCGCGGCGCCTCGTCGATGGCGTCGTCCGCGAGCGGGAAGGTCCCGAAGTGCATCGCCACCGCGGTGCCCGCGCCGAGATCGCGCTGGGCACGGACCGCCTCGGTCGGGCTCTGGTGCATCGGGGCCATGAACCACGCTGGTTTGTAGGCGCCGATCGGCAGGACGGCGAGGCGCAGCCCCGGGAAGCGCCTGCCCACCTCGGCGAAGTGGGGCCCGTAGCCCGTGTCGCCCGCGAAGTAGAACTTCCCGGCCAGGGTCTCCACCACGAAGGCGCTCCAGAGCGCCACGTCGGAGTCATTGAGGCTGCGGTTGCACCAGTGCTGGCTCTGCACGCTGGTGATGCGCGCGTGCTGCCCGGGCAGGTCGATCGACTGCCACCAGTCGAGCGCGCGGGCATGGCCGATCTGGTGCTTCTTGAGCAGGAGGTCGTTGCCGAGCCCCGTCACGAAGAGGGTCGAGTTGGTCTTGTCGAGGCGGTCGAGGGTCTCGAGGTCGAGGTGGTCGTAGTGGCTGTGCGAGATCAGCACCACGTCGATGGGCGGCAGGTCCTCGAAGCGGATCCCCGGCGCGCGCACCCGCTTGGGGCCCGCGAACGGCAAGGGGCTCGCCCGCTCGGCGTAGATCGGGTCGGTGAGCACGTTGAGCCCGCCCGCCTGCACCAGCACGGTGGCGTGGTTGATGAACGTGACGCGCATCTGGTCCCCCATCACGCGCGCCGGCGGCTTCTCCCCGGGCGGGCCGTCGATCCAGGCGGGCCAGACGGGCTGCACGCGCTCGCGCTGCCACTTGAGCACGTCGAACAGGCCGCGCCGGACCACCCCGTCGTGGAACGTGTGGCCATCGAAGTGATCGGTGACCGGCCCGTGGTACGCAGGCTGGGCGAACGCGCAGCTTCCGATGGCGACAGCGCAGAGCGGGACGACGACGAGGATCGCTGCGGCGGTGACGGCCTTGCGCATCTGCCCAGGATCAGCCGGGAGCGGCGCTGCGGCAACTAGTACCGCGCGCCGAAAGAGTCTCCCCCATCTGCTCGGTCTGCAGCTACCTCGCTCCTATGGGCCGCATTCCGGGAGCCCCGGCAAATGCGGCTCTTCGCGATCTTCCGTGCCAGGCCGAGGGGCCTTCGTGTGCAGAGGATCCCAGAAGGTCCCAGGGGGTCGGCAGCGGG
>JAYWAO010000184.1:0-5847 GCA_043782365.1 Deltaproteobacteria bacterium | reverse complement strand
GGGCCCTCGATGCGCTGCGGGGTGACGGGCCTGCGGCCCACCTTCGGCCGTGTGCCGCGGACGGGCGCGATGACGCTCTGCTGGTCGCTCGACAAGCTCGGCCCGATGACGCGCACCGTGGAGGACGCGCTGCTGGTGCTCGCGGCGATCGAAGGCCCCGACGCGGGCGACCTCGCTTCGCTGCCGTTCGGCGAGCAGCGCTTGTCGTTTGATGCGCATGCGCCGGTGCGGGGATTGAAGGTAGGCCTCATCAACGATTGGATGAATGAAGCGCCGGCGACGCCGGTGGACCGGGCGGCGGTGGAGCAGCTTCGCAAGCTGGGGTTCGCGATCGAGCCGATCGCGCTGCCCGATTGGCCCTACAACGACCTCTCGCTGATCCTCTTCGCCGAGGCCGCGGCGGCGTTCGAAGAGCTGACGCTCTCGCACGGGGTGGATGCGCTGAAGATGCAGGTGCCCGACGCGTGGCCCAACCTCTTCCGGCAGTCGCGCTTCCTCTCGGCGGTGGACTTCGTGCAGGCCGACCGGCTGCGCCGGAAGGTGGCGGTGGAGCTGGCGAAGATCTTCTCCAAGGTGGACCTGCTGCTGGTGCCGTCGCTGCGCGACGAGATCCTCACCATCACCAACTTCACCGGGCACCCTTCGCTCACCTTGAAGGCGGGGTTCGTCGAGGTGGAGAAGGCGCGCAGCGACTGGGCGCCGGATCCGGCGCGACCGCTGCCCACCTACCAGCCGGCGCGGCGGGTGCCGCATGGTGTTACTCTTATCGGGCGGCTGTTCGACGAGGGCACGCTGGGGCGGGCGGGGCTCTCGCTGGAGCGGGCGCTCGGGGTGTCAGCGGAGCACCCGCCGGGGTTCGGGTAGGCCCCGGGAGGCCTACGCCAGCTCGACGATCCGCCCGATCACGTCCTCGAACCGCTGCCCCGCCCGCTGCACCGCCGCCACGAATCCACTGTCCGGCGCAATCCCCGGGTTCGCGTTGAACTCCAAGAGCCACGGCCGCCCGCTGGCATCCACCCGGTAATCCGCCCGCGCATATCCCTTGAACCGCAGCTGCCGCCAGCACAGCTCGGTGATGCGCCGGATCTCGCTCAGCGTGTGCGCGTCCTCCTCGTCGAAGTCGTAGCGCCGCTCGCTGGTGTACGCCTCGTGCGTCTCGTCCCACTTCGAGGCGTAGCAAAACACCTTGTAGGCCTTGTCCTTCCACACCTCGGGAAAGAGCAGCTCCGCCACGGGCATCAGCGCGGGCTCTTCATTGGTGCCGACGACGGCGATGTTGAACTCGCGGCCGTCGATGTACTTCTCGGCGAACTGCTCGCGGCCCAGCCTCTCCGAGCGCCGGTGCAGCTCCGCGACGAGCTGCGCGCGGGTGAGCCCCGAGACCACCGAATCGTCACCGATGCCGATCGACGCGTCCTCGCCGACCGCCTTGATCACGTAGGCCGCGCCGTCCTCGAAGCCGTGGCTGTCGTGGAGCGAGAGCCAGGGCGCCGTGTCGACGCCGAGCGACTGGAAGAGCCGCTTGGCGAGCAGCTTGTTGGTGGTGACGTACATCGCGTGCGAAGGGCAGCCGGTGAACTTCACCCCGAGGAACTCGAGCATCGCGGGAGCGAGGTGGCACAGACGCCCGTCCTCCTCCACCGACTCGACGAGGTTCACCACCACCGCCGGCTTCAGCGCGCGCAGGCTGCTGCGCAGCGCCTCGAAGTCGAGCGAGAAGGGCAACTCTTGAGGAATGAAGCCCAGCTTGCGCAGCGCCTCGCCCACCGTGCGGACCTGCTCGAGGAGGTCGAGCGAATCGGGCGGCGCGCCGGGCGCTGGCTGGTTGAACCAGATCACCGCGGTGCCCCGGCCTCCCTGCTGCGCCCTCTCCTGCGACTGCCCTTGCTGCCCTGCGGCCTCGCTGCCCTCGGTTTCGCTGCGGTGCAAGGCGCTCTCCTGGTGGCCGGGGCGGTGAAGGCCTGCGGCGAGGGCGCTCACCATACCAGGGGCGGCCCGTTTGTTTCCGTCTTGCGTCGGACACTGGCAGTGTGTGAGACGAGATCTCCCGCATGAACGTCGCCCCCGACCGCACAGGCAGGCTGCTCGACCGCCTCGGCGCCGCGATGAACCTGCGCGCGGGCGAGGCGCCGCTGGTCGCGTGGATGATGCTCCACTCGCTGCTCAACGGCGTGCCGAAGACGCTGACGAACTCGGCCGCGAGCGCCATCTTCCTCGAGCAGCACGGCGCCAAGTACCTGCCCTACGCGTACATGGCCTCGGCGGTGATCGTCACGCTGATCGGCTGGGGCTTCCTCAAGCTGGGCAAGCTCATCTCGTTCGCCTCGCGCCTGCAGCTGGTGCTGGTGATCCTCTTTGCCGGCGACGTGCTCCTCCGGGTGGGCATCGCGGTGCTCGGCGTCGAGCGGGCCTCGGTGGTCTTCCCGGTGTGGACCGAGATCGAGTGGTCGGTCTTCCCGCTCGCCTATTGGGGCCTCGCCGGACAGCTCTTCAACGTGCAGCAGGGCAAGCGCATCTTCACGCTCCTCGGCCTGGGCGAGCTGGTCTCCTCGACGCTGCTGGGCTTCCTGCTCCCGCAGCTCGTCTCGTGGATCGGCGCCACCAACGTGCTGATCGTCTCGGCGGCTGGCACCTTCGGCAGCCTGCTGGCGATGCGCAAGGTGCTCTCGCTTTCGGGGGCGCGGCTCGCGGCGGCCAGCGAAGAGCACGGCGAGGAGGAGGCGAGCGGCGAGCCCGTCGGCGCACGCTACCGTGGCTACACCTGGCTCCTCTTCGCGCTGGTGGGGTTCTCCTTCCTCTCGGCCTACTTCCTCGACAACGTCTTCTCCAGCCGCGCCGAGGCCCGCTACGCCAACGCCGACGAGCTCGCCGGGTTCCTCGGCGTCTTCTGGGGCAGCTGCAACCTGCTGGCGCTGGTGTTCAAGGCGGGCCTCGCCGGTCGGCTGCTCTCCCGCTACGGCCTGACCCTGGGCCTCCTGGCGCTGCCGCTGGTGCTCCTCATCGGCCAGGGGAGCGCGGCGGTCTCGGGCCTCTTCTCGACCGCCACCGCGGTGATGTTCTGGATCGTGGTGGTGACGCGCGCGCTCGACTATGTCACCCGCGACGGCCTCGACGGCCCCTCGGGCCTGATCCTCTTCCAGCCGCTCCCGCCCGCGGTGCGCGCCGCCGCGCAGGCCAAGGCGGAGGGGATCATCGGCCCGATCGCCGGCGGCGTCTCGGGCCTGCTCCTCGCCTTCGTCATCCACGTCCTCCACTTCACCTCCGCGGAGATCGCCGGGATGGCGGCGATCGCTGCGGCGGGCTGGCTCTTCGTCGCCTGGAAGCTGCGGCACGACTACCAGTTCCGCCTGGAAGAGGCGCTGGCCGGGCGCCGCCTGCGCGGGCTGACCATCTCGGTGGACGACCCCGCCACGCGCGCGGTGCTGGAGCGGGGCATCGAGAGCCCGCGGCCCGGCGAGGCGCTCTACGCGCTGCAGGTGATCGAGGAGCTCGACTCGCGCGCGCTCGAGCCCACGCTGGTGCGCCTGCTCAGCCACCCCGATCCGGGGGTGCGCGTCTCGGCCCTGCTGCGGGTCGAGAAGCGCGGGTTTGAAAGTGTGTTACCCGAGGTGGAGAAGCTGCTGGCGAAGGAGCAGCCGCCCGAGGTCCGCGGGGCCGCCGTGCGCGTGCTGGCGGCGCTCGGCCACGAGGGGAACACGCCGGAGGAGATCGACGCGCAGGAGGATCGCGTCGCCGGGTGGCTCGAGCACGCCGAGCGCGAGGTGCGCGACGGCGCGGTGGTGGGCCTGCTCCGCTCGGGCGGCGTGGGCGGGATCGTCGCTGGCGGACAGCGGCTGATCGAGCTGGTGCGCTCGGCAGACGCCGAGGACCGGCTGGAGGCCGCCGGGCTGCTCGACGCGCTGGAGATGGAGGGCTTCCACCGGCCGCTCGGCGTGCTGCTGCGCGACCCGGACCTGCGCGTGCGCCGCAAAGCCCTCGCCGCCGCGGAGACGCACGGCAGCCCGCGCCTCTGGCCGCTGCTCTGCGAGAACCTCACGCTCCACGCCGTGCGCGCGCCGGCCGCCCGCGCGCTGGTGGCCGCCGGCGAGCCGGTGCTGCCGCTGCTCGAGCAGCTCCTGCTGGCGCCGCACACCGGCTCGGAGCTGCGCGTGCGGATCGCCGCGATCTGCGGGCGGGTGCGCGGTGTGCGGTCGAGCCAGCTGCTCCTCAAGATGATGCAGACCGCCGCCCGCGCCGAGCGCGCCGCCGTGCTGGCCGCGCTCGCTGTTTGCGGCTGGCAGGCGCAGAGCGAGGCGGAGACGCTGGCGGTGAAGAGCTGGCTCGAGGAAGAGCTGATCAGCGTCCGAGGGCTGGCGGCGGCGCGGCTGGAGCTGGCGGCCGATCCAAAGACGCTGCTCGGCCGCGCGCTCAGCGCCGAGGTCGAGGGCGCGCGCGACCGCGTGCTGCTGGTGCTGGCGCTGCTCTACGACGGCCGCTCGGTCCTGCGCGCGCGCGCCGCCTTCGCGCGCCCCTCCGCCGACGAGCGCGCCCTGGCCGGCGAGCTGGTGCAGAGCCTCCTGCCGCTCGACTCGCGCACCACCGTCGGCCCGCTGCTCGAGGAGCTGACACCCCAGGAGCTCCACGAGAAGCTCTCGGGCGGCGCGCTGCTGCTGCCTGGTGGCCCGCAGCCGGTGGCCCGCCTGCTCTCGCTGCTCGACCCGCGTGACCGCGTGCGCAGCGAGTGGCTCTCGGTCTGCGCGCTGTACGAGCTCGGCCTGCGCGGCGCGCCCGAGGCGTGGGACCGGGCGACGGAGTTTGCGGCGTCCGACGAGCCGTTGCTGCGCGAGACCGCGGCGCGGGTGAAGCTGCTCTTGGAGACGCCGGGCGCGGAGCGCATGACACAGGAGGGTCCAGTGCTGCTGACGATCGAAAAGGTGATGATCCTCCGCTCGGTGCAGATCTTCGCCGAGACGCCCGACAGCGTGCTCGCCGAGATCGCCGCCATCTTGAAGCAGGTGGAGATCGCCGCGGGCGCGAACATCTTCAACAAGGGCGACACCGGCGACTGCCTCTACGTGATCGGCTCGGGCCGGGTCCGCATCCACGACGGCGACCTGACGCTCACCACGCTCGGCGAGCGCGACCTCTTCGGCGAGCTGGCGCTGCTCGACGCGGAGCCCCGCTCGGCCTCGGCCACCGCCGAGACGGCCACCCGGCTCTTCCGCGTCGATCAGGAGGCCTTCTACGACCTGATGGCCGATCGCATCGAGGTGGTCCGCGGCATCCTCCGGGTGCTCTGCAGGCGGGTGCGCGCGAAGAACGTCGATCGCGTGCAGGCGGCCGGGCCCACCTCGCAGCCGATGACGCCGGCCAAGCCCGCCACCGGCGCGGCCTAGGGCGCGGCGCAAGTGGAGCCCGTGCAGCGCTGGAGCGCGGAGTGGGTCGACAGCGGAGACGCTTATCGAATCGCCGAGCCCGACGAGGAAGCGCTGCTGGCGGCCGCCCCGCTCCTCTCTGCCTGGTACAACGAGCCGCAGAACCGGGCGCTGCTCACCAACGAGCATGAGCTCTCGCCCGAGGACGTCATCGCCCACTACGCGGCGATGCGCGCTGCTGGCGACCGGCCATTCCTCTTCACCAAAGACGCCGCGCTGGTGGGTGACGGCGACCTGCGCGGCTTGGCCGCCTACGAGGCGGGACCCGAGGCCGAGTATGCGCTGCTGATCGGAGAGCACGGGACCAAGGGCCGCGGGCTGGGAACGCGCTTCTCGCTATTAGTCTTACACCTGGCCTTTGGCCCGCTGGGACGTTCGCGTGTGTTCGCTTCGGTGATCCCGAAGAACAAGGGCTCGCTGCGGATGTTCGAGA